>NZ_JADQDK010000001.1:2822953-3136614 GCF_019263705.2 Pseudonocardia abyssalis | reverse complement strand
CTGCGACGACGCCTCGCCCGCCGACGCCGCGGCGCTGGTCGAGTGCGTCACCGTCGACGACGTCCGGGCCCACCAGCGGGCGCTGCAGGACATCGCCGACGCGAACGGCGGCAACCGCGCGTCGGGGACGCCGGGGTACGACGCGTCGGTCGCCTACGTCGCCGAGCAGGCCCGTGCGGCCGGGCTGACGGTCACGACGCAGGACTTCGAGTTCCCGTTCTTCCAGGTGGAGAGCGAGTCGCTGGCGCGCAACGGGCGCGGGTACGCCGCCGGCACCGACTTCGCGACGATGACGTTCTCCGGCAGCGGCGACGTCACCGGCACCGCGGTGCCCGTCGACGTGGCGCTCCCGCCGGCCGGGCCGTCCACCAGCGGGTGCGAGGCCGACGACTTCGACGACTTCCCCGCAGGCTCCGTCGCGCTGCTGCGCCGCGGCACGTGCCCGTTCGGCGACAAGGCGGCCAATGCGGTCGACGCGGGCGCGAGCGGCGTGGTGATCGTGAACTCCGGCGACACCCCGGAGAACTCCGCGGTCCTGCAGGGCACGCTGACCGGCCCGGTGGGGATCCCGGTCGTCGGGGCGACCTCCGCGCTCGCCGACGAGCTGGCCGACGCCCGCGTCACCCTCTCGACCGTCACGGTCAACGAGACCCGCTCCTCCACCAACGTCCTCGCCGAGACCCGCGGCGGCACGGGGGAGCGCGTGCTGATGGTCGGCGCCCACCTCGACTCGGTGCCCGAGGGCCCCGGCATCAACGACAACGGCAGCGGCAGCGCCGCGATCCTCGCCGTCGCGCAGCGGATGGCGTCGGCGTCGACCGAGCGCACGGTGCGGTTCGCCTGGTGGGGGTCCGAGGAGCTGGGCCTGCTCGGCGCGACCGACTACGTGGCGACGCTGTCCGCCCCCGAGGCCGAGCGGATCGACGCCTACCTCAACTTCGACATGGTGGGCTCCCCCAACGCCGTCCGCTTCGTCTACGACGGCGACGACTCCGACGCCGAGGGTGCCCCCGCCGGCCCGGACGGCTCGGCGGAGATCGAGGACGTGTTCGAGGCGTTCTACGACGGGCGCGGGCTGGCGTACGAGGGCACCGACTTCGACGGCCGCTCCGACTACGGCCCGTTCATCGAGGCCGGGATCCCGGCGGGCGGGCTGTTCACCGGGGCGGAGGGCGTCACGACGCCGGAACAGGCCGCGGCGTACGGCGGGGAGGCCGGCACGGCGTACGACCCCTGCTACCACGCCGCGTGCGACACCTACGACAACGTGGACGTCGAGGTGCTCGACCAGAACGCCGACGCCGTCGCCCACACCGTCCTGACCCTCGCCGGCCGGTAGCGGACGTGCCGGTCGTCGAGGGCGCCCGTCGGGGCGGCGGCCGCGGCGCTCCTCGGCGAGCGGTCCCACCCGTACTGCGACTCGTCGACCCACCCGGGGACGACACGCGTGCGACGACGGGAGATCGCGGGGAGGAACATGCTCGAACTGATGTTCGAGTCCGGGTAGTGTCATGGTCGTGGACCTCGCCTGGCAGCCCTCGCTCCTCGCCTGGCAGCCCTCGCTCCTCGACGGGCCGGCGACCGAGGTCGACGCCGGGTTCCACGGGTTGCGCCGCCTCGAGCTGGGCGAGGGCGCGTGGGTCGATCACGCGCCGGCCTGGTGCCACGGAGCCGACCCCCTGTTCGCCGACCTGCTCGCCGCGACGCCGTGGGGCCCGCAGCGGGAGGTCCGGATGTACGACCGGGTGCTCCCCGAACCGCGGCTGACGCACCGCTGGGGGGCCGCCGACGCCCCGGATCCGTTGCGCGCCATGGCGTCGCGGCTGGGGGAGCGGTACGGCGTCGCGTTCACGCAGATCGGCGTCAACCTCTACCGCGACGGTGCCGACAGCGTCGCCTGGCACGGCGACCGGGTGGCGCGAGAGCTGCCGTCGTCGACCGTCGCACTCGTGTCGCTGGGCGCGGTGCGGCCGTTCCGGCTGCGGCCGCACGGTGGTGGGGGGACGTCGGTCGGGTACCTCCCCGGTCCGGGCGACCTGCTGGTCATGGGCGGGTCGTGCCAGCGCACCTGGCAGCACTCGGTGCCGAAGTGCGCGGTCGCGGGCCCGCGGATCAGCATCCAGTTCCGTCACGCCCACCTGCGCTGATTACCCTTCGGCGGGTGCAGCGGAAGATCGGTGTGATGGGTGGGACGTTCGACCCGATCCACCACGGCCACCTGGTGGCCGCCAGCGAGGTCGCCGACCGCTTCGGTCTGGACGAGGTCGTCTTCGTCCCGACCGGGCAGCCCTGGCAGAAGGGGGCGCGGCCGGTCAGCGCGGCCGAGGAGCGGTACCTGATGACGGTGGTCGCCACCGCGTCGAACCCGCGGTTCTCGGTGAGCCGCGTCGACATCGACCGCGGCGGGCCCACCTACACCAAGGACACGCTCACCGACCTGCGGGCCGCGATGCCCGACGCGTCGCTGTTCTTCATCACCGGCGCCGACGCGCTCGGGGCGATCCTGTCCTGGCGCGACGTCGAGGACCTGTTCGCGCTCGCGCACTTCGTCGGCGTCACCCGCCCCGGCTACGAGCTCGAGGACGACCACCTGCCCGAGGGTGCCGTCAGTCTCGTCGAGGTGCCCGCGATGGCCATCTCGTCCACCGACTGCCGCCGCCGGGTCGCGGAGGGGCACCCTGTCTGGTACCTGGTACCGGACGGCGTGGTGCAGTACATCGCGAAGCGGAGGCTCTACCGGGAGGGGGATCCGGCGTGACGAAGCCGATCATCGGCACGGCGGCCGGGCTGGCCAAGCTGGCGGCCGAGGCGGGACGCGACGCGCTCGGCGCCGTGACCGAGGCACGGGGGAAGCGGTTCCCGCTCGTCGTGGTGACGGGGGCGGCGGGGTCGGGCAAGACCGTGCTGGCCCAGCACCTGCAGCGGTCGCGGCTGCGCAGCTACACGCCGTCGGCGGCGCGCTCGGAGCAGGAGGAACACATCGACCAGCCGCTGTGGCGCGGCCGCGGCGTCCGGTTCCGGGTCGTGCCCGGGCACGGCGAGGGCGGCGTCCGCTACGCGTCGCTGGCCCGGTTGCTGCACACCGAGCCCGTCGTCGGTGTCGTGCACGTCGTCGCGAACGGATTCCGCAGCCGTCGTGAGGACGGCGCCGAGCCGGCCACCGCGGCACTCTCGCTCGACGACCTGCTCGCCCAGCAGCGGCTCCAGGAGCAGGCCGAGCTGGAGGAGACCCTCACCCACCTCAAGATGGCGATCTCGGCGCACCGCCGCCCTCGCTGGCTGGTGCTGGCGCTGGCCAAGAGCGACCTCTACGCACCCGAGCTGCCCGCACTGCGGGAGACGCACGGGCCCGGCGGCTCGTCGCCCACGGCGCAGAGCATCGACGCGCTGCGCTCCTTCGTCGGCACCGGCGGTCTGCGCTGGGAGGCGCTGCCCGTCGCGACCTGGCTGGAGGACTACCGCTGGCACGACGAGGTGCGCCCCACCGGCATCGACGTCGCGCAGCGCGACGAGCTGCTCCGCGTGTTCCGGGAGCGGATCTCCGCCCTCGTCGGTCACGTCTGACGGGCCAGGAACCGCTCCACGATCGGCGCGAGGACGTCGACGTAGTAGGTGTCGACGCCGTGCGCGCAGGAGTGGCCGGTGGCGGTCATGCGGGTAGGACGCCGCCCGGCGTCCGGACTCATCGGCCCCGCCTGGGACACTGTCCGGATGCTCACTCCGACAGGCAGCGTTCGATGACCGCCACCGACCAGGCGCTCGACATGGCCCGGGTGGCGGTGTCCGCGGCCGCGGACAAGCTGGCCCAGGACATCGTCGTGCTCGACGTGTCCGAGCAGCTCGTGATCACCGACTGCTTCGTGATCGCCTCGGCGCCCAACGAACGGCAGGTGCAGGCGATCGTCGACGAGGTCGAGGAGAAGCTGCGGCTGCACGGCGCCAAGCCGACGCGCCGCGAGGGCACCCGCGAGGGCCGCTGGGTGCTGCTCGACTTCGTCGACGTCGTCGTGCACGTCCAGCACACCGAGGAGCGCGGTTTCTACGGTCTCGACCGACTGTGGAAGGACTGTCCGCGGATCGAGTTCCCCGAGGCGGCCGCTCCTTCCGGGGCCGGGGCGGAGTGACTCTCCGTCAGCTCGTGCTGCTGCGGCACGGGCAGACCGACCACAACGCCAGCGGCCGGATGCAGGGCCACCACGACTCCCGCCTCACGGCCGTGGGGTTCGCGCAGGCCGAGGTCGTCGCCCCCGAGGTCGCCCGGCTCAAGCCCGCCCGTCTGATCAGCTCCGACCTGCGCCGGGCCGCCGACACCGCCGGGGTCGTCGCGGCGGCCTGCGGTCTGTCCGTCGAGATCGACCCGCGGCTGCGGGAGACGCACCTGGGCGACTGGCAGGGCCGCACGGTCGAGGAGATCGAGGCGAAGTGGCCCGGGGCGATCGCCACCTGGCGCCAGGACCCGTCCTGGGCGCCGCCCGGCGGAGAGTCGCGGATCGAGGTCGTGCGCCGCACCACCCCCGTCGTCGACGAGCTGGACGACTCGATGGCCGACGGCCCCGAGTCCTCGACGGCGGTGCTGGTCGCGCACGGCGGGATGATCGCCGGGCTGGTCTGCGGGCTGCTCGCGATGCCGATCGAGTCGTGGCCCGCGATCGGGGGCATCGGCAACTGCCGCTGGGCCGCCCTCGCCCGCCGCGCCGACCACCCGCGCTGGCGCCTCGTCGGCTACAACATGGGCACCGAGGGGTGAGCGACGGTCCGCGGCTGCTGGTGTTCGGCGACTCGCTGAGCTTCCACGGCCCGGACCGCGCCGAGCCCGCCGACGACCCCCGCCTGTGGCCCAACGTCGCCGCCGCCGAGCTGGGCGGACACGCCGACCTCGTCGCCGGCATCGGCTGGACGGCTCGCCACGCCTGGCACGCACTGACGACCGACCCGCACGTCTGGACGCTGCTGCCGCACGTCGACGCGCTGGTGTTCGGGATCGGCGGGATGGACACGCTGCCGTCGCCGCTGCCGACCGCGCTGCGGGAGCTGATCCCCGTCGTGCGGCCCGAGGCGCTGCGCCGCCGGGTCCGCTCCGGGTACCTGCGTGCGCAGCCGCGGCTCGCACGGGCGTTCGCGCGGACCCTGCCCGGCGGCGGGCCGGTGGCGCTGCCGCCGCACCTCACCGTCTCCTACCTGGACCGCTGCCGCGAGGCCGTACTGGCGATCCGGCCCGGCATCCCCGTGATCGCGTCGGTGCCACCGGTGCACCGCGCCGCCGTCTACGGGGCGGTGCACCCTGGCCGCCCCGCGGCCGAGCGTGCGATCCGGGCGTGGGCGGGACCGGCGGGGGTGTCGCTGCTCGACCTGCGCGCGCTCGTCGGCGACCATGTGCTGGGCGGGCACGGCAATCCCGACGGCATGCACTGGGGCTGGGCGGGGCACGCCGCGGTCGGCCGGGCCTGTGCGGAGACCGTCCGCGCGCTCGTGCCCTAGTGTCCTGTGGTGTCCGTTTCCGTGGTGACCGACTCCACCGCCTACCTCCCACCCGGGGTCGCCGCCTCGCGCGGGGTGCGCGTGGTGCCGCTGGAGGTGCGGCTCGGTGGGCGCGCCGGTCGTGAGGGCGTCGACATCGACACCGCGACGCTCTCCGCCGCGCTCGCCGACCACCGCGTCGACGTGCAGACCTCCCGCCCGACGCCCGCCCAGTTCGCCGCCTGCTACCGCGAGGCCCTCGACGCGGGTGCGCGGTCCGTGGTGTCGGTGCACCTGTCGCGGGAGCTGTCCGGGACGTGGGAGGCGGCCCGGATGGCGGCCGAGGAGGTCGGGCCCGACCGGGTGCGGGTCGTCGACTCCCGGGCGGCCGCGATGGGCCTCGGGTACGCCGTGCTGGCGGCCGTCGACGCCGCGGAGGCCGGCCGGTCCGGTGCCGAGGTCGAGGCCGCCGCGGCCGACGTCGCCGCGCGGTGCCGGGTGTTCTTCTCCGTCGACACCCTCGACCGGCTCCGCCGCGGCGGCCGCATCGGGGCCGCCGCCGCGATGCTCGGCACCGCACTCGCGGTCAAGCCGCTGCTGCACGTCGTCCAGGGTCGGATCGTGCCGCTGGAGAAGGTGCGCACGACCGCCCGCGCGGCCCAGCGGCTCGTCGACCTCGCGGTGCGCGCGGCCGGCGACGGCCCCGTCGACCTCGCGGTGCACCACCTCGGGGCCGCCGCCCGCGCAGAGGAGGTGGCGGCCCGGCTGCGGGAGCGGGTACCGGCCGTGGCCCGGCTGCTGGTGTCGGAGGTCGGTGCGGTGATCGGGGCCCACGTCGGGCTCGGCCTGCTCGGGGTCGTGGTGGTGCCGCAGGACCCGCCCCGGGACGGCTGACGCACCGCCGACTCTCGAACAGCGACTTCTCGCACAGGCCGCAACCCGGGCGACCGGCCGGAGGGGTGCGGCGGGGGGCGAGCCGTCCGCGAGGGCGTCGCGTGAACGGAACCGGGTTGCCGTTCCGGGGCCGACGGACAGCGACACGGTTCCGTTCAGCTGTGGAGGGGCGGGGTCGGGCGCTCGCACGGCCGGAGCCTGTGCGACGGACTGCAGCCCCTGTGTCCAGCCGCTCGGTGTCCGTCGGGCCGCCCCGGTACGGCCTCTCCCGGGAGGCGGAGCTGTGTGTGGGGCACGACCTCGGAGGGGGGAGCACGTCCGGTCCGGGTCGTCCGGTCCGGGTGGTGGGATCGGCGGATCCGCCTCCGGCCGGCACATGCCGGGGGTGCCCATCGTGCCAGCCGGGGGTGACAACGGGCGGGTGCGCCGGTCGGGTTGTGCACATCGCGGGCCGGCCGTCCACAGCCGGGCAACTCGTCGCTGCGACCGGCCCGCGGGGTCCTAGCGTCGGGGTGTGGCCAGACGCGAACCCCCCGGTGGCCGGCTCGCCTCGGCGCTCGGGGCGCCGGGCCCGCCCGAGCGCATGCCGCCGGACGGCACGTGGCCGCCGGCGCTCCGTGACCCGGGCGGGTCCGGGCAGGATCCGCCGACGGTGCCGCTGCTGCCGGCCGGTCGGTACCCACCGGCCGGTGGGCCCGCGCCGCGGTGGTCGCCGGGTGGCCGCGCGGGTCGCGATCCCCTGCACACCGATGAGCCCGTACCCGTCGACGACCCCCTGCCCGTCGACGACCCCCTGCCCGTCGACGACCCCCTGCCCGGCGGCGCCCCGTGGGCGGCGCGGGACGGCGGTGTCGCGGCCCCACCCGGCCGGTCGGGTCTGCGGGCGCGGATCGTGGACGCGGTCGTCCCGGCCGCCTGGCGCGAGGCGCGGGTCGACCCCGGCCGGCCCGGGGCGAAGGCGTTGGCGCTGGTCGCCGCCCTGGCCGCGGTGGTCGCGGCGGTGGGGGTGTGGATGGACCGGCCGCGCACCGAACCGGTCGCGGCCCTCCCCGCGGTCGTGGTCACCGACGCCCCCGAGGCCCCGGCCACCACGGAGCCGGCGGAACCCGCGGGTCCGCTGGTGCTCAGCGTGTCGGGCAAGGTCGCCCGGCCCGGCCTGATCGAGCTCCCCGGCGGCTCCCGCGTCGCCGACGCGCTCGAGGCCGCGGGCGGGGCCCTGCCCGGCACCGACCTGTCCGCGCTCAACCTGGCCCGCCGCGTCGTCGACGGCGAGCAGATCGCGGTCGGCGTACCCCCGGCCCCGGACGCGGCCCCGGTGGCCGGCGGCGGCACCGGCGCGGCAGCGGGGCAGGGCACGTCCACCGGCGGCCCGATCGACCTCAACACCGCCACCGAGTCCCAGCTCGACGCCCTGCCCGGCGTCGGACCGGTCACCGCCCGGCGGATCCTGGAGTGGCGCGGGCGCAACGGGCGCTTCACCCGTGTCGAGCAGCTGCGCGAGATCGAGGGCATCGGCGAGCGGCGGTTCGCCCAGCTCCGCGAGCTGGTGGTCGTGTGAGCACCCCGGATCCCGCCCGGCGCCCGCCCGACCTGCGCCTGGTCCCCGCCGCCCTCGCCGCGTGGGCCGTCGTGCTGGTCGGGCTGGGCATCGGCCCCGTCGCGGCGACCGTGGTCACGGTGCTCGCCGCCGTCGCGGTAGCGGTCGGCCTGCGCCGTCGGTCGTCGGTGCTGCTCGCGGCCGCGGCGTGCGCGGCGGCGGCCGGACTCGTGGTGGCCGCGCACGGCGTGCTCGTCGCCCAGCACCCGCTGCGGGCGGCGGCGCAGGCGGGGGCGGCCGCCACGCTCCGGGTCGTCACGACCGACGACCCGTCGCCGATCCGGGCGGCGGTCCCGGGATCCGCTCAGGTGCTCGTCGAGGCCGGGCTGGTGCACGCCGAGGCGACGGGCGGCAGCTGGGACACCGGGGGCCGGGTGCTGCTCGTCGCGCCCGCCGAGGACTGGGCGGGGCTGCTGCCCGGCCAGGCGGTCACCGCGCAGGGTCTGCTCGCCCCGGCCGGGCGCAGCGACCTCACCGTCGCGGTGCTGCGGGTCCGCGGCGCACCGGCCGACGTGGCGGCCCCGCCGTGGTGGCAGACCGCGGCCGGAGCGCTGCGCGCGGGGCTGCACGACGCCGCAGCCACGCTCCCGGACGCCCCCGGCGGGCTGCTGCCGGGCCTCGCGGTCGGCGACACGACCCGGCTGCTCACCGAGGTCGAGGACGACTTCCGCGCCTCCGGTCTCACCCACCTCACGGCGGTGTCCGGGGCGAACCTCGCGATCGTGGCGGGGGCGGTCCTCGCCGTGGCGCGCCTGTTCCGCACGGATCCGCGCTGGTCCGCTGCGGCCGGTGGGCTGGCGGTGCTCGGGTTCGTCGTGCTGGCCAGGCCCTCGCCCAGCGTGGTGCGGGCCGCGGCGATGGGAGCGGTCGTGCTGCTGGCCCTCGCACTGGGCCGCGGCCGCTCGGCGGTGCCCGCACTCGCCGTCGCGGTGCTGGTGCTGCTGCTGGTCGATCCCGCCCTGGCCGTCGATCCGGGGTTCGCGCTGTCGGTCCTGGCCACCGGTGCGCTCGTGCTCGTCGCACCGGGCTGGGCCGCCGCTCTGCGCCGGCGGCGGCTGCCGACGTGGGCGGCGGAGGCGCTCGTGGTGCCTGCGGCCGCGTTCCTCCTCACTGCACCGGTCGTGGCCGGATTGTCCGGACAGGTCGCACCGGTCGCGGTGCTGGCCAACCTGCTCGCCGTGCCGGCCGTCGCGCCCGCGACGGTGCTCGGGGTGCTCGCCGCGCTCGTCTCGCCGGTCAGCCCGGCGGCGGCGCAGGTGTGCGCGTGGCTGGCGTGGCCGTTCGCGGGCTGGCTGGTGCAGGTCGCCGACCGGGCCGCCGCCGTCCCGGACGCCGCCCTGGCGTGGCCCGACGGCGTCCTCGGCGGGCTGCTGCTGACGCTCGTCCTCTCCGTGCTCGTGCTGCTCTGGGGCGCACCGCGCGGCCGGGCCCTGCTGCTCGCCGTCCTGCTCGGGCTCGCGCTGGTGCTGGTGCCGACCCGCGTCGTGCCGCCGGGGTGGCCCCCCACGGGCTGGGCGCTGGTCGCCTGCGACGTCGGGCAGGGCGACGCGATCGTGCTGGCCACCGGTGAGCCGGGGCGGGCGGTGCTCGTCGACGCCGGGCCGGACACCGGGCCCGTCGACGCCTGCCTCGACCGGTTCGGGGTACGGACCCTGGCCCTGGTCGTGCTCAGCCACCTGCACGCCGACCACATCGGTGGCCTCGACGGCGCGCTGCGTGGGCGCACGGCGGGTGGGGTGGCGGTCGGACCGGTGCAGGCCCCGCGGGGCGGGCTCGCGGCCGTCGCGGAGTCGGCGGCCGAGTACGGCGTGCCGGTCGTCGCGCTGGCCGCCGGGCAACGCCTGGAGTGGCCGGGCCTGGCCGTCGACGTGCTCGGACCGCTCCATCCCGACCCGTGGCTCGACCCCGACGACGGGACCGCGGTCAACGACGGGTCACTGGTGCTGCGTGCGACCACCCCGGCCGGCACGGTACTGCTCAGCGGCGACGTCGAGCTCGCCGCGCAGGCCGACCTGGTGTCCTCCGGCGTCGACCTGCGCGCCGACGTGCTCAAGATGCCGCACCACGGCAGCCGCTACACCAGCATCGAGTTCCTCAACGCCGTGTCCCCACGCGCGGTGCTGGTGAGCGTCGGGCTGGGCAACAGCTACCGCCATCCCGACCCCGGCCTCGTAGGGGGACTGGAACGGGCCGGGATCGTGGTGGCGCGCACGGACGAGTCGGGTGACGTCGCCGTGCTGGGTACCGACGAGCTGGTCCGGCGGGGCGATCCGCTGCCGGCCCGCCGGCGCAGGATCAGCGGCGGTTGGCGAGGGCCTCGCGCACCGCCGCGCTCGTGGAGGGCACGGTGGCGGTCGGGCCGATCTGGCCGGCCACGGCGTCGAGGGTCTTGAGGCCGTCGCCGGTGATCAGCAGGACGGTCTCGGCGTCGGGGTCGAGCTTGCCCTCGGCGAGGAGCTTGCGGGTCGTCGCCACGGTGACCCCGCCCGCGGTCTCGGCGAAGACGCCCTCGGTGCGGGCCAGCAGCCGGATGCCCTCCACGACCTCCTCGTCGCTGACGTGGCCGACCGCGCCGCCGGTGCGGCGGACCGTGTCGAGGACGTAGGGGCCGTCGGCGGGGTTGCCGATCGCCAGCGAGCGGGCGATGGTGTCGGGCCGCACCGGCTGGATCCAGTCGTTGCCGTCGTCGAACGCCTTCGCGACAGGGGAGCAGCCGGTGGCCTGGGCACCGAACACCGTGTAGGGGGTGGCCTCGACCAGGCCGAGCGTGCCGAACTCCTGGAAGCCCTTGTCGACCTTCGTCAGCTGTGACCCCGACGCCACGGGGATCACGATCTGCTCGGGCAGGCGCCAGCCGAGCTGCTCGGCGACCTCGTAGCCCAGGGTCTTGGAGCCCTCGGCGTAGTACGGGCGCACGTTGACGTTGACGAACGCCCAGTCCTCGTGCTCGGCCGCGAGCTCGGTGGCCAGGCGGTTGACGTCGTCGTAGTTGCCGTCGACGGCGAGCAGGGTGCCGTCGTACACGGCGGTGGTGAGCACCTTCGCCTGCTCGAGCGACTTCGGGATCAGGACGACGGAGTCCCAGCCGGCCCGGGCGGCCGCGGCGGCCACGGCGTTGGCCAGGTTGCCGGTGGAGGGGCAGCACAGGACGGTGAAGCCCAGCTCGCGGGCGGCGGCCAGCGCCACGGCGACGACGCGGTCCTTGAAGGAGTGCGTCGGGTTGCCGGTGTCGTCCTTGACCCACAGGTTGCGGATGCCCAGCGCCGCGCCGAGGCGGTCGGCCTTGATCAGGCGGGTGAGGCCGGGCTCGGTGTTGGGGTGCTCCTGCACGGTGGACGGCACGGGCAGCAGGCCGCGGTAGCGCCAGATCGACCGGGGGCCGGCCTCGATGGAGGCCCGGGTGACGTCACCGAACTCGTAGGCGATCTCCAGGGGCCCGAAGCACTGGGGGCAGGCGAACTCGGCGGCGAGCGGGATCTGGTGGCCGCACTCCCGACAGGACAGGGCGCGTGCGGGGCCCAGGTCGAAGGACGTGGGCGTCGTGACGTCGGCAAGCAGCGACATTGAAGTACTCCTCATCTTCCCCGCACCGTGCGGGTCGGAATTGGCACCGTGTTCGAGCACGCCGTCCGATGGATCGGACGCTGTACGTGTCTCGCCGGTTGCCGGGGCTTCAACGGGCCGTTCCCTCTGCCCCTCTGGATGAGCCATGTTCAGTTGTGCCGGTCACGTTACGACACGCAGACGCCCGGCCCAAGTCCTGCCCGCCATGTGGGAGCCGGGTCACGAGATGCCGGTGCCGTGCGCGACGATGGCGGGCGTGGCTCCCGCACCGGTCCGGCTCGTGCTCGGCGAGGAAGAACTGCTGGTCGAGCGCGCGGTCCAGGACGTCGCGGCCGAGGTCCGCGCCGCCGAGCCCGGGGCCGAGCTGCGCCGCTACCGGGCCACCGAGCTGTCACCGGTCGACCTGGCCGACGCGCTGAGCCCGTCGTTGTTCGCCGACGCCCGCATCGTGGTCGTCGCCTCCGCGCACGAGGCGGGCAAGGAGCTGGCCACGGCGGTGATCGACCAGGCGGCCGACGTCGCGGAGGGCATCACGCTGGTCCTCACCCACGCCGGCGGGGCGCGCAACAAGGCCCTCGTCGACACCCTGAAGGCGAAGGGTGCCGCGGTCACCCGGTGCGACAAGGTCACCCGCCACGAGGAGCGGGCCGACTTCGTGCGTTCGGAGATCCGCCGGGTCGGCGGGAAGATCGCCCCCGACGCGGTCGGCGTGCTGATCGAGGCCGTCGGCTCCGACCTGCGGGAGCTCGCCTCCGCGGCGGGGCAGCTGGTGGCCGACACCGGTGGCGTCGTCGACGAGAAGGCCGTGCGCCGCTACCACCGCGGCCGGGCGGAGACCACCGGTTTCGCCGTCGCGGACAAGGTGGTGGCGGGCGACCGGGCCGGCGCGCTGGAGGCACTGCGCTGGGCGCTCGTGCTGGGCGTGCCGCCGGTGCTGGTGTCCGACGCGCTGTCCGACGCGGTGCGCACGCTCGCGAAGGTCGGGTCGGCCGGCCGCGGCGACCCGAACCGCCTCGCCGGGGCGCTGGGGATGCCGCCGTGGAAGGTGCGCAGGGCCCAGGGCGCGGTGCGGTCGTGGCGACCCGAGGCCATCGCCGACGCGGTGGCGCTCACGGCGCAGCTCAACGCCGACGTCAAGGGCGCCTCCCCGGAGCCGGCATACGCCCTGGAGCGCGCGGTCCTGTTGCTGTGCGCGGCCCGCGGCATCCGCTAGGAGCGCGCTGACAGCTCGGGCGAGGGCACCACCTGCACCCCCCGCTCGCGACGGCCGGAACCTTCTCGGCACCCTCCTGGGACGCACGGAACGGCGCCGCCCCGGAGGACGACGCCGTTCGTGGAGGAGCGGGGATCAGGCGGCGGAGGTGACCTTCTTGGCCATCGCCGACTTGCGGTTCGCCGCCTGGTTCTTGTGGATGACGCCCTTGCTGGCGGCCTTGTCCAGCGCCTTGCTGGCGGCCCGCTGCAGCTCGACGGCCTTGTCGGTCTCACCGGCGGCCGCGGCCTCGCGGAAACGACGCACCGCGGTGCGGACGGCGGACTTGACCGACTTGTTGCGCTGACGCGCCTTCTCGTTGGTCTTGACCCGCTTGATCTGGGACTTGATGTTCGCCACGCGATTTGCCTCGAGCTCTCTGCCGCTGATGTCTGTCTACGCTGTGGATCTGCCCAGGCGGCATCTGCACAACTGAACACGCCGGGCACTCGATCGTCCATGCTACAGCCGGGAGCGGGCCGACCCGACATCGGCCCGAGTTACCTGGCCGTTGCACGCGGCAGTGGCTCTCGCGCGCCGCCGTGGGTGAGGATGACGCCCGACGGCCGCCCCCCGCGGCCGGTGGCGAGGAGGACCGTGACCCGAGCACCCGAGCGTCGCCGGAGCGAGCCCGACAGCCCGGATCCGGCCGGGGAGGGCTCTGCGCTCTTCGACGGCTACCTGGAGCCCGACCGACCCTACGCCGGGGCGTTCGACGAGATGTTCCATGCCGACGGCCGGGTGCGGTCGCACTACCGCGCGCTGCACGACGCGATCGCGCCCACCGCCGCCGCCGACCTCGCGGTCCGGTCCGAGGCGCTGGACCGCGCCTACGTCGACCAGGGCATCACGTTCTCGCTGTCCGGCCAGGAGCGCCCGTTCCCGCTCGACATCGTGCCGCGCGTGATCAGCGCGGGGGAGTGGAGCCGGCTGCAGAAGGGGATCGTGCAGCGCGTCCAGGCGCTCGAGGCGTTCCTCGCCGACATCTACGGCGACGCCGAGATCGTCCGCGACGGGGTGCTGCCGCGCCGGCTGATCACCAGCTGCGAGCACTACCACCGCGCCGCTCACGCGCTGAACCCGCCGAACGGTGTGCGCATCCACGTCGCCGGGATCGACCTGGTCCGCGACGAGGCCGGCACGTTCCGGGTGCTGGAGGACAACCTCCGCAACCCCTCCGGGGTGTCCTACGTCATGGAGAACCGCCGCACGATGGCGCGGGTGTTCCCCGACCTGTTCAGCCGCCAGCGCGTGCGCGCCGTCGGCGACTACTCCACGCACCTGCTCCGCGCCCTGCGCTCGGCCGCCGCGGCCAACGAGGCCGACCCGACGGTCGTCGTGCTCACCCCCGGGGTGTTCAACTCGGCCTACTTCGAGCACTCACTGCTCGCGCGGCAGATGGGCGTCGAGCTCGTCGAAGGGCGCGACCTGTTCTGCCGCGACAACGTCGTCTACATGCGCACGACCGAGGGCGAGCAGCAGGTCGACGTCATCTACCGCCGCATCGACGACGAGTTCCTCGACCCGCTGCAGTTCAAGCCGGGCTCGGTGCTCGGCGTCGCGGGCGTGATGAACGCGGCGCGCGCGGGCAACGTGGTGATCGCCAACGCGGTGGGCAACGGTGTGGGCGACGACAAGCTCGTCTACACCTACGTCCCGGAGATGATCTCCTACTACCTCGGCGAGAAGCCGCTGCTGCCCAACGTCGACACCTTCCGCTGCTGGCTCGACGAGGAGTGCGGCCACGTGCTCGACCGGCTCGACGAGCTGGTCCTCAAGCCCGTCGAGGGCTCCGGCGGGTACGGGATCCTGTTCGGCCCCAACGCCTCCAAGGCGCAGCTCGCCGCCGCGCGCAAGGACATCCGCGCCGACCCGCGCGGCTGGATCGCCCAGCCCGTCGTGCAGCTCTCGACGGTGCCGACGAAGGTCGACGACCGGCTGGTGCCGCGGCACGTCGACCTGCGGCCGTTCGCGGTCAACGACGGCGACGGCGTGTTCGTGCTCCCCGGCGGCCTGACGCGCGTGGCGCTGCCGAAGGGCAGCCTGGTCGTGAACTCCAGCCAGGGCGGCGGCAGCAAGGACACCTGGGTGCTCGCCGCGCAGCGCTCGCCCGAGGCCGAGCGGGAGCTGGGCCAGCGCGGCCTGGCCTCGATCGCGCCCGCCGGGTCGCCCGCGGCCGAGCACGGCCCCGAGCTGACGATCGGCCAGCAGCAGCA
Source organism: Pseudonocardia abyssalis (assembly GCF_019263705.2). Lineage (NCBI taxonomy): Bacteria > Bacillati > Actinomycetota > Actinomycetes > Pseudonocardiales > Pseudonocardiaceae > Pseudonocardia > Pseudonocardia abyssalis. The sequence goes on along the minus strand of NZ_JADQDK010000001.1, from coordinate 3,121,634 downwards.
GCAACAACAGCAACAGCAACAGCAGGCCGGAGGTGTCGAGTAGTGCTGGCCAGGAACGCGGAGTCGCTGTACTGGATCGGCCGTTACGTCGAGCGCGCCGACGACACGGCCCGCATCCTCGACGTGTCGGTCCACCAGCTCCTGGAGGACGCCACCGTCGACGCCGACACCACCGCGCGCACGCTGCTCGCGGTGCTCGGCGTCGAGGCCCCGGAGGGCGACCCGCTCGACGCGTGGTCGCTCACCGAGCTGGTCGGCTACTCCGCCGACCAGGCCGGGTCGATCGTCGCGTCGGTGTCGAGCGCGCGGGAGAACGCCCGCGGGGCGCGCGAGGTCGTCTCCTCGGAGATGTGGGAGTGCCTCAACGCCACCTGGAACGCCCTTCCCGAGCGGCAGCGCTACGCCCGGTGGGTGGGCCCGCACGCCTTCTTCTCCTACGTCGAGGACCGCGCGGCGATGTTCTCCGGGCTGGCCGCATCGACGATGAGCCGCGACGACAGCTGGCGGTTCTACCTGCTCGGCCGCTCCGTGGAGCGCGTCGACATGATCGTCCGGCTGCTGCTCTCGCGGGTGTCGGACCGCATGTCGTCGCCGGGCTGGCTCACGGTGCTGCGCAGCGCGGGCGCCGCCGACACCTACCTGCGCACCTACCGCGGGGCCCTCGACGCCACGCGCGTCGTGCAGTTCCTGCTGATGGACAAGCTGTTCCCGCGGTCGGTGTTCCACGCGCTGCGCCAGGCCGAGACCTGCCTGGCCGACCTGGACAACCGCCCGACGTCCCGGATCGGGGCCAAGGCGGAGGCGCTGCGCCTGCTCGGGCGGGCCCGCTCGGAGCTGGAGTTCCTGCGCCCCGAGGAGCTGCTCGACGACCTGCCCGCCCAGCTCATGGGCCTGCAGGAGACCATCCGCGACGTCGGCGAGGCCGTGTCGCTGCAGTACTTCCACGCCGCCCCCTGGGTCGCCTGGACCGCACCGGAGGTTTCCTGATGGGTTGGCGCATCCGGGTCGTGCACGAGACGGGCTACCGCTACGCCGCCCCCGTCCACGAGTCCTACAACGAGGTGCGGCTCACCCCGCGCAGCGACAACCGGCAGAACGTGATCGTCAGCCGGGTCGAGACGGTGCCCCCGACGCGGTCCTACCGCTACGCCGACTACTGGGGCACCACCGTGACCGCGTTCGACCTGCACGCCCCGCACACCGAGCTCGCCGTCACCGCCACCTCGGTCGTCGAGACCGCCGACGCCGTCGCGCCCGCGCGGTCGGCGACGTGGGAGGAGCTGGCCGGGGAGCCCGTGCGTGACCGGTTCACCGAGACGCTCGAGTTCACCGACTACGTCGTGCGCAACCGCGACCTCGGCCGCGCCGCGAAGGCGCTCAAGCGGGGCAAGGACCCGGCCGACGCCGTGCTCGCCGCGTGCCGCTGGGTGCGCGAGCACCTGACCTACCAGGCGGGCACCACCGGAGTGCACACCAACGCGGTCGAGGCGTGGGAGACGCGCAAGGGCGTCTGCCAGGACTTCGCGCACCTCACGCTGCTGCTGCTGCGCGAGATGGGCATTCCCGCCCGCTACGTGTCGGGGTACCTGCTGCCGCGCGCCGAGACCGAGGTCCGCCAGACCGTGACCGGGGAGAGCCACGCCTGGATCGAGGCGTGGACCGGTGGGTGGTGGGGCTACGACCCCACCAACGACATCGAGATCGCCCACCGCCACGTCTGGGTCGCGGTGGGCCGCGACTACTCCGACGTCCCGCCGCTCAAGGGCATCTACTCCGGCGGCACGGCCGCGGCGCTCGACGTCACCGTGGACATGACGCGGCTGGCCTGAGGGTCAGAGGGACGCGACCTTCCGCAGCCGGCCGGTGCGCTCGACGGGCCCTGCCGGCATGTCGCCGGTGGGCACCGCCCCGATCACGACGGAGTTGCCGCCCTGGTGCTTGGCGCGGTACATCGCGGCGTCGGCCCCGGCGAGTGCGGCGGAGGGGTCGACGTCGAGCGGGGCGCGCACCACGCCCACCGACATCGTGACGCCCGCGGCGACGTCCTCGGGCAGGCCGGCGACGGACTCGGCGGCCCGGACCAGGGCGGCGCGCGCCACCGTCAGCGGCGTGGCCGGCATGACGACGACGAACTCGTCGCCGCCGTAGCGGGCGACCATGTCGGGGGCCCGCAGCGCGGTGCGCAGGCACGACGCGACGGCGCGCAGGACACGGTCGCCCGCGGCGTGCGACCGGGCGTCGTTGACGTCCTTGAACCGGTCGAGGTCGATGAGCGCCACGATGTACGGCTGGCTTGTCGCGGCGGCGATCTCCTCGGCGAGGCGCAGGTCGAGCGCGCGGCGGTTGGGCAGGCCGGTGAGGGGGTCCTGCAGGGCCTGTGCGGCGACCGCGCCGTGCTCACGGGTGAGGCGATGGTGCTCGGAGTGGCTGCGCAGCGCCACCAGCCGGGCCTCGCGCAGTGCCCACAGCTCGTCCTCCAGCGCGGCGACGTAGTGCTCCAGGCCGGGCGAGCGCGGCACGCCCCCGCGGGCGGCCCCCTCGACCTTCGCGAACTCGCGGTGCAGGGCCAGCGCGAGCAGCGGCTCGGGGCCGTTGCGGTCGGCGAGCTCGGCGCGCAGGGGCTCCAGCGCCCGGACGGCGTCGTGCGGGCGTCCGGCCGTCATGTGGCAGCGGGCGGTCGCGATCGCCAGCAGGATCCGGTCGTCGAGGAGGAACGCCTGGCGGCCGAGGTCGGCGAGCCGGGCGAGGTGCTGGGGCCCGGGGTGCTGCATCGCGTAGGCGGTACCCACGACGATGCAGTCCTCGACGGGCGGCAGCCCGGCCCCGACGTGCCGGTCGCGGGCGTCGGTCCACAGCCGCTCCGCGACGTGGGCGATCTGCGCGGCCGCGACGAACCGGGTGGCCGCGGCGGCGTCGCGACCGCCGCGCTCCAGGCGCAGGGCCCAGGACAGCTGCAGGCGCACGCGGTTGAGCTGATGGATCAACCGGTCGATCGGCCCGCTCCCGGACTCCGCGACGGCGACTGCGTGCTGCGACACCTCGTCGGCCAGCTCGTGCGCGCCCAGCTTGAGCAGCACCAGCAGCAGGCCGTTGAGCGTGCGCGACATCCGCTGGTTCCGCAGGAGGCCGCGCTCGCCCGCCGGGGGAGGGGCGACGTCGGCCAGGATCGCCAGCGCCGCGGCGGTGTCGGGCAGGGCGGCGTCGCCGTGGTCGAAGATGACCGCCCGGTGCGCCCGCAGGACCGCGACCTCGGCGAGCCAGCACGCGTCGCCGCTGAGCTCGGCGAGCTCGCTGTAGGCGTGCAGCAGGCCGTCGATCTCGACGAGGTTGGCCGCGTCCTCGTCCATGACCCGCACCAGCACCGCCATCCGCAGCAGCTCGGCGACCAGCGCCGAGGGCCCGCGGCGGCGGGCGTGCGCGAGCAGCCCGTCGATGCCCCGCCGGGCGGCGGCGCGACCGGCGGGCGAGGCCTTCTGCTGCCAGACGAACATGCCCCGCGCGCGGGCCTCGACAGCCTGGTCGTCGAGCCGGTGGGCATGGGTGGGGCAGTCGCACTCGGGGGCCCCGGCGATCAGGCTGCACCCCCGGAACTCGATGCGACCGGTCCCGGCGGCGGGTGGAGGTCGCACACCCGGAGAGGTCATGGTCGCGTCCTGCCCCCATCGATGGCCGACCGGGACTGAGCTCGCCGACGCCGGGCTGGGGCCCCGGCGTGCTCTGGGGGCGAGTTCCCGGCAGCCTCACCCCCCGGAAGGCGCAGCCATCGTCGCACGTGCAGGCGCACATGCAACAGTGCGGTCCGCTCAACCACGACGAGGTCGTGCGCTGCGTGATCGACGGGCTACGACGGGTGTGCGGCGGTGCCTCCGAGCAGGTTCCGGGTGAGGATCGAGCGCTCGTCGCGGGCCCGTCCAGTCCGGTGCCGAGCAGGGCCGGTCGAGGAGCGCGCTCCGGCGCCGGCCGGGGAGGAAGGACACGAGCCCGTCGTCCACGTGCTCGCCGTCCTCCGAGGTGTGCACCCGGCGAGGCCGGTGCGGCGAGCACGGCGGTGGCGGCCTGGTCACCGGACCAGGTGACTGCGCCGTATGGCGGTTGCCGCATGATTCCAGCGGCGCCGGGCGGTCCGGCGGCGGAGAGGGGTGGCACCGTGAAGGGTCTGTGGAGCGAGTTCAAGGCGTTCGCGCTGGGCGGCAACATGCTGGACCTGGCCCTGGGCTTCATCATCGGCACCGCGTTCGCGGGTCTGGTCGACAGCCTCGCCGGTGACGTGATCATGCAGTTCGTCGCGGCGATCTTCGGGCAGCCGGACTTCTCCGCGCTGGCGTTCACGCTCAACGGGTCGGAGATCCGCTACGGCGCGTTCCTCACCGTCGTCGTCAACTTCCTGCTGCTCGCCGCCGTGCTCTTCGGCCTCGTGCAGCTGCTCAAGCGGGCCGGGCTGGGCAACTTCAAGGCCCAGGGGAGCCAGGAGTGCCCGTACTGCAAGGAGTTCGTGGCGATCGACGCGACGAAGTGCAAGTTCTGCACGGCCGACATCGAGCCGGGCGTGGCCGACGACGAGTCCCCGCTGATCGCGACGGAGACCCGGGTGGCCGACTGAGCTCCTACCGCGTGGGACCATGGACGGACCCCGCAGCTGAATGGAACCGTGAGTGGCCTCGTACGCCGACAAGACCTTCACCCCGCCGGAACTGATCCGGAACTTCTGCATCATCGCCCACATCGACCACGGCAAGTCGACGCTGGCCGACCGCATGCTGCAGATCACCGGTGTGGTGGAGGAGCGCGCGATGCGTGCGCAGTACCTCGACCGCATGGACATCGAGCGGGAGCGCGGCATCACGATCAAGGCGCAGAACGTGCGCCTCCCGTGGAAGGTGGGCGAGACCGAGCACGTCCTGCACATGATCGACACCCCCGGTCACGTCGACTTCACCTACGAGGTGAGCCGGGCGCTGGAGGCGTGCGAGGGCGCGGTCCTGCTGGTCGACGCCGCGCAGGGTATCGAGGCGCAGACCCTGGCCAACCTGTACCTGGCCATGGAGAAGGACCTCACGATCATCCCGGTCCTCAACAAGATCGACCTGCCCGCGGCCGACCCCGACCGCTACGCCAAGGAGATCGCGCACATCGTCGGTTGCGACGCCGACGACGTGCTGCGCGTGTCCGCGAAGACCGGCCTCGGGGTACGCGAGCTGCTCGACGAGGTCGTCCGGGTCACCCCGGCCCCCGTCGGCGAGGCCGACGCCCCGGCGCGGGCGATGATCTTCGACTCGGTCTACGACACCTACCGCGGCGTCATCACCTACATCCGCGTCGTCGACGGCAGGATCACCCCGCGCGAGCGGATCAAGATGATGTCGACGGGCGCCACGCACGAGATCCTGGAGATCGGGGTCGTGTCGCCGGAGCCGAAGCCGACCGTCGGGCTCGGCGTCGGCGAGGTGGGGTACCTGATCACCGGCGTGAAGGACGTCCGCCAGTCGAAGGTCGGCGACACCGTCACCTCGCTGCGCAAGGGCGCCACGGAGCCGCTCACGGGCTACCGCGAGCCCCGCCCGATGGTCTACTCCGGGCTCTACCCCGTCGACGGCTCGCAGTACCCGGAGCTGCGCGAGGCCCTGGACAAGCTCCAGCTCAACGACGCCGCGCTCACCTACGAGCCGGAGACGTCCGCGGCGCTGGGTTTCGGCTTCCGCTGCGGCTTCCTCGGCCTGCTGCACCTGGAGATCACCCGCGACCGCCTCGAGCGCGAGGCCGGGCTGGACCTGATCTCCACCGCGCCCAACGTCGTGTACCGCGTGGTGCGCGACGACGCCGTGGAGCTGACCGTCACCAACCCGTCCGACTGGCCGACCGGCCGCGTCGCCCAGATCTTCGAGCCCGTCGTCAAGGTGACGATCCTGGCGCCGTCGGAGTTCATCGGCGCGATCATGGAGCTGTGCCAGACCCGCCGCGGCAACCTGGGCGGCATGGACTACCTGTCGGAGACCCGCGTCGAGCTGCGCTACACGATGCCGCTCGCGGAGATCATCTTCGACTTCTTCGACGCGCTGAAGTCCCGCACCCGCGGCTACGCGTCGCTCGACTACGAGGAGGCGGGCGAGCAGGAGTCCGAGCTCGTCAAGGTCGACATCATGCTGCAGGGCGAGCCGGTCGACGCGTTCTCCGCGATCCGGCACAAGGACGACGCCTACTCCTACGGCACCCTGATGACGACCAAGCTGCGCGAGCTCATCCCGCGCCAGCAGTTCGAGGTGCCGATCCAGGCGGCGATCGGGTCCCGGATCATCGCGCGCGAGAACATCCGCGCGATCCGCAAGGACGTCCTCGCCAAGTGCTACGGCGGCGACATCACCCGCAAGCGCAAGCTGCTGGAGAAGCAGAAGGAGGGCAAGAAGCGCATGAAGACCATCGGTCGGGTCGAGGTGCCGCAGGAGGCCTTCGTCGCCGCGCTCTCCACGGACTCCACCGCCGACAAGCCGAAGAAGTAGCACCCGGGCCGGCCGTCTGTACCTCGGGAGTGAAGGAGGGGACGATGGACGTCATGACCTCACCCGTCCCGACAGGTCGCCCGTTCGCGGTCGTGCCCGCCCGGCTGCCGGACGGCACCCGCCCGTGACGCTCGGGGATCCGAACGCCGTGGGTGCCGTGGTGCTCGTGGCCGTGTTCGTCGTCGGGGTGCTGGCGGGGCTGGCCAAGCAGCGCCTCGGGCTGCTGCTCGTCGGGCTCGTCGCCGTGGTCGTGCTGGGTCTGGTGGTGGCCGGTATCACCGGGCTCGACCTGGCCGGCCCGCGCGACGCCGTGGCCGTGCGGCTCTCGGGCGTCTACGCCGCGGCCGTGCCACCCGCGATCGCGTTCGTCGCGGGCTGGCTGGCCACGCGGGGCACGTGGTTCCGCCGCGCGCTCACCGTGGGGGTGGCGGTGCTGGTGCTGGCGGCGTTCCCCTACGCGGCGGCCGGGGCAGCCACCGCGGGGGCACTCGTGCCGTAGGGAGCGTCAGGCGGGGCGCTGGATGGCCAGCGGCTGGGTGGCGAGGGCTTCGAGGAGTTCGGCGAGCTGGGCGCGCTCGGGGGTGTGGGAGGCCCCCAGCGCGTCGCCCGCACCGCGTTCGACCCGGCCGCAGACCCGCTCGACCACCGCGCGCCCGTCGCCCGCCAGATGGACGAGCACGCGGCGGCGGTCGATCGGGTCGGTGCGGCGGAACGCGAGCTGACCGGCGACCAGCCGGTCGACGACACGGGTGGCCGTGGGGGCCGGGAGCGCGGTGTGCGAGGCGATCTCGCCCATGCTCCGGCCGCCGCCGCGGGCGAGCATGAGGAGCACCCGCCAGCCGTCGCGGCTGACCCCTTCCGCCGACGTGGCCGGGGACAGCGCGGTGGCGACCGCACGGTCCAACCGGTCCAACAACTCGACCAGACCTGTCACTGGTGGCGCCGGGGCGTACACCGTCCCCGGCGCCATACGACTTCGTGGCTCAGACACGGTGACAGACTGTACGTCCAGTTCCGGTGCACGTGCAGCCGAGTGTGCATAAAGCCTCCATTCGGCCCTGTGCTCCCGTATCAGCGCGTGAACACGATCTTGCCGGACGTGGACCCGTCGAGCATCGCCTGGAAGCCGTCCGCGGCCTTCTCCATCGGCAGCTCCAGGCCGATCTCCGGGCTGATCCCGGCGTTCGCGATGAACGACAGCATGTCGGCCAGTTCCTCGCGCGTGCCCATCGTCGATCCGACGACGCGCAGCTGCAGGAAGAACAGTCGCTGCAGGTCGGCGGGGGGGTTGGGGCCACTGGTGGAGCCGGAGATCACGATGATGCCGCCGGGCTTGAGGGCGCGCATCGAGTGCGACCAGGTGGCCTCGCCGACGGTCTCGAAGACGGCGTCGACCTTGCCGGGCAGGCGCTCGCCGGACGGGAACACCGCGTGCGCGCCGAGCCGCTCGGCGACCGCCCGCTTCTCCTCCGTGCGTCCGGTCACCCAGACCTCCATCCCGGCCGCGCGGCCGAGCTGGACCAGGGCGGTGGACACCCCGCCGGAGGCCCCCTGCACCAGCATCCGCTGCCCGGGACGCAGACCGGACTTGGTGAAGATCATGCGGTACGCGGTGAGCCACGCGGTGCCCATGCAGGCGGCCTGCACGAGCGAGAGGCCCTCGGGCTTCGGGACGGCGTTGCGGGCGGGGACGATCACGGTGTCGGCGAAGCTGCCCTGGTGCTTCTCGGTGAGCAGGGTGCGCTTCGGGTCGAGCGTCTCGTCACCGGACCAGGCCGGGTCGCCGATCACGGAGTGCAGGACGACCTCGCTGCCGTCGGGCAGCGTGCCCGCCCCGTCGCAGCCGAGGATCATCGGGAACTGCTCGGGCTTGATCCCGACGCCGCGCAGCGTCCAGATGTCGTGCATGTTGAGGCTGGCGGCCTTGACGCGGACCGCGACCCAGCCCTCGGGGGCCTCGGGCTCCGGACGCTCACCCACGGTGAGCGAGGAGAGCGGAGCGTCGGCATTGGGCTCTGCTGCGTAGACGGCGAACATGGGTGCGAACCTACTGGTGCGGGCGCGTCGGTACCGTGTGGAGCGTGACACGTGCACTCGCCGACTGGTACGACGCGGTGGAGCTGTGGGTCACCCAGCTGGCGTTCCCGCTGCAGGTCGTCCTCGCGGTCGTCGTCGTGCTCCCGCTGTGCCTGCTGGTGGCCGTCGCGCTCGACCGGCTCTCGGAGCGGCTCGTCAGGCGCTGACAGTCCTGCACGCGGCGATCGGCGGGAGCCCGAGGTCGAGGCGCAGCAGCGCGTGGAGCGCGACGTCGTGGAACGCTCCGTCCTCGCGGGAGTGCTCGCGCATCCTGCCCTCCAGCCGGAAGCGCGACGTGGCGGTGGCCGGGGAGCCCGACGACGGTGTCGCCGCCGCGCAGGGTGAGTCCCCGGTGGACGCTGCCGGCGGTCGACGGCCGGCCGCGCGATCGGGGCGTCGACCTGGTCGGGGGGAGGTCGGGTGCGGGTCGTTGTGCCGCCGCGCGTCGGCGTCGCCGCGGAACCGGTGCAGTGCCGGGGCGTCGGACGGGCGGAGCTCGCGCAGGACGACGCGGTCGGGGGTGAGGGTGGGGGTCACGCCGCCGCCGCCACCAGCGCCGACAGCACGTCGGAGCATCCGGCGTCGACGAGGACGGTGGCGAGGCCGTCGCCGCGGGTCGTGCCCCGGTTGACGATGACGACGGGTACGCCGAGCTTGTGCGCGTGCCGGACGAACCGCAGCCCGGACATCACGGTGAGCGAGGACCCGGCGACGAGCAGCGCGCCGCCCGACGGCGCCATCGCGTCGACGAGTGCGTAGGCGCGGGTGACGCGGTCGCGGGGCACGTTCTCCCCGAAGAACACGACGTCGGGCTTGAGGACGCCGCCGCAGGCGGTGCACCAGGCGAGCTCGAAGCCCGCGACGTCGTGGAGGTCGGCGTCGCCGTCGGGCCGGATCTCGCCGGCGGCGGACTCCAGGAAGCCGGGGTTGAGTGCGGCGAACCGTTCCTGCAGCGCGGTCCGCGGCGTGCGGCGGGTGCAGCCCAGGCAGACGACGGTGTCGATGCGGCCGTGCAGGTCGATGACGGCGCGGTGCCCGGCCTCGGAGTGCAGGCCGTCGACGTTCTGGGTGATCAGCCCGTGCAGGACCCCCGCGTCCTCGAGCGCGGCGAGTGCGCGGTGCCCGGCGTTCGGGGCGGCGTGCGCCATCCGGGCCCAGCCGACGTGGCTGCGCGCCCAGTAGCGCCGCTGCGCGTCCTCCCCGGAGACGAACTCCTGGTAGGTCATCGGCGTGCGGTTCGGCGATCCGGGGCCGCGGTAGTCGGGGATGCCGGAGTCGGTGGACAGGCCCGCACCGGTGAGCGCGACCACCGGGCGGTCGGCCAGCACGTCGAACATGTCCACGGATCCAGCCTAACCGTGTCGCGTTCGTCCAAGACGCCGTCGACGGGACGCGGCAGGCTGGGCCACATGGCGAACGACATGAGCGGCACCATCGACCTGGCCGTCGCCGCGATCCGCGGCGCCGACCCCGCACGCTTCGGCGACCCCACTCCCTGTCCCGACTTCACCGTGGCCGCCCTGATCGACCACATCGCGTCCGCGCTGCTGCTGGCGGAGCGCTCGGCGAAGCGGGAGATCGTGCCCTGGACGGAGGGCGCGTCCCCGGTGGTGGCCGGGCTCGACGAGAAGGACTGGGCGCACGCGTGCGCCACCCAGGCGGCGGCCACCGCGACCGCCTGGGACGACCCGGCGGCGTGGGACGGCGACACGCACATGGCGGAGACGCCGATGCCCGCCGCGATGATCGGCTCGCTGATGACCGCGGAGTTCGCGCTGCACGCCTGGGACCTCGCCGTCGCCACCGGAAAGCCGCTCGACGTGACCCCGGAGGTCGGCCAGGCGGTGCTCGACGGCCTCGTGCCGATCGCGCAGATGGGTCGCGACGGCGGCTGGTTCGGCGCCGAGGTGTCGGTGCCCGAGGGGGCGAGCGCGTGGGAGAAGGCGCTCGCGGCGTCCGGCCGGGACCCGGCGGCCCGCTGACGGCTCCGCGTACCGACCGGCGGTCCGCGCACGTCCGGGCGTGCGCGGACGGCGGGAAGGTACGCGGACCGCGGCCGGTCAGGCGGTGAGCGTCCAGGCGGGCTTGCGCTTCTCCGCGAACGCCGCCATGCCCTCCTGGCCCTCCTCGCCGGTGAAGAACCCCGCGGAGAGCTCCTGCATCGTGGCGAACTGCTCCGCCATCGACGACGGGCGCTCCCCGCGCAGCATCTCCTTCGTCGCCGCGAGTGCGCCCGGTGCCCCGAGCCGCAGCATCTCCGCGTAGCGGGCGACCTCGGCGTCGAGGCCGTCGGCCGGAACCGCGGAGTTGACCAGCCCGACGGTCACGGCGCGCACCGCGTCGAACGTCTCGCCGGTGAGGAACAGCTCGTGCGCGGCGCGGGGGAGCAGCCGCGGCAGCACCGTCACCGAGATGACGGCCGGCACGACGCCGATCCGGACCTCGCTGAACGCGAACGTGGCGTCGGCGGCGGCGACGGCGATGTCGCACGCGGACACCAGGCCCACCCCGCCCGCGCGGGCCGGGCCGGCGACGCGGGCGACGACCGGCTTGGGGGAGGTCCAGACCTTCGTCAGGATGGCCGGGACCTCGTTGACCCCCTGCTCGGTGACGCCCGCGCCGCGGGTCTCCTTGAGGTCCATCCCGGAGCAGAACACCCGCCCGGTGTGGCTCAGCACGATCACCCGTGCGGCGTCGTCGGACAGCGCGGTGTCGAGGTGCGCCAGTAGTTCCCGGCGCAACTGCGCCGAGAGCGCGTTGCGGTTGGCGGGGGAGTCCAGGGTGATCGTCGCGATCCCGGCCTCGACGTCGAGGTGCACCAACTCGGAGGTCATGTCGGGACGGTATCGGCATACGCGTGCGCCTGGAGCGTGAACAGCTCGTGGTACGTGCCACGCCGGGCCATGAGGTCCTCGTGGCGGCCGTGCTCGACCAGCCTGCCGTGCTCCAGCACCAGGATCTGGTCGGCGAAGCGGACGTTGGCGAGCCGGTGGGTGACGAGCACGGTGATCCGCTCGGTGCCCGTCCCGGTGCGCCCGTGCAGGGTGTCGAAGACCGCGTGCTCGGCGCGGGCGTCGAGTGCGGCGGTGGGCTCGTCGGCGACGACGAACGGCGCGTCGCGGTAGAGGCCGCGGGCCACGGCCATGCGCTGCCACTGCCCGCCGGACAGGTCGCGCCCGGTCTGGAACTGGGTCGACAGAACCGTCGGCCAGCCCGCGGGCAGCGACCCGACCACGACGTCGGCGCCGGAGTGCCGGGCGGCGTCGTCGCGGGCGGAGCCGGTGGGGTCGGCGCGGTCGAGCCGGCCGATGCGCACGTTGTTCTCCGCCGACATGGGCCAGTGCACGGGCTCCTGCAGCACGACGGCGACCCGGGACAGGGCGTCGGCGGCGCGGCTGACCTCCACGCCGTCCCACTGCACCGAGCCCCGCTCCGGCGCGTAGAGCCCGACCATCAGCTTGGCCAGCGTCGACTTGCCCGACCCGTTCTCCCCGACGAGCGCGACGACCTCCCCGCGACGCACGGTGACACTCACCCCGTCGACGGCCGGTGCCTCGGCGCCCGGGTAGCGGAACGTCACGTCGGAGAGCGTGACGACGTGCGGGCCGCCGGTCAGCACGGCGTCGGCGGGGGCGCGGCGCCGCGTCGCGGCGTCGGCGAGGCACGCGCGGTAGAGCTCGACGTAGTACCCCGAGTCGACGAGCTGGTTGCTCTCGTTGACCGTCGCCGAGACCGACTGCGACGCCATCCGCATCGCCAGCGCGGCGGCCCCGGCCAGCGCGAGGGGGATCGCGCCGGTGTAGACGAGCGTGCCGAGCAGCGCGTACGCCAGCGCGGCGCCGACGCCGGACAGGGTGCGCCCGAGCAGCTGGATACGCGTCTGGCGGTGCGCCAGGCGCACCGCCTCCGCGGTGAGCTGCCCGGCGATGCGCCGGTGCTCGCCGAGCAGCACGTCCTCGGTGGTGAACGCCCGCAGCTCGGCGGCGTTGGCACGGGAGGTGATGACGTCACCGGTGACGTCGAGCTGCCGCCACCGGGAGATCATCCGCACGAACGACGCGTAGCTCTCCCGCGCCGAGAGCAGGCTGGCCCAGGCCTGCGGCGCCGCCGCGAGCAGCACCACCGGCGCGAGCAACGGGTGCAGCACCCCGGCGGTGCCGACGGCCGCGGCCATCGAGACCAGCGAGGCGAGCAGGTCACCGGTGATCCGGACGCCCATGCGGATCCGGGCGATGCTCTGCTGGGCGACGCGGTCGACCAGCTCGGTGAAGTCGGCGTCGTCGAAGGCCACCAGGTCCAGGGCGAGCACCGCGGCGTGCAGGTCGTCCTGTGCCCGCTGCTCGACGAGCGGCACGAGCGCGGCCTGCACGGTGGCGACCGCGGCGTCGAGCAGCCCGCGCGCCGAGTACGCCAGCGCCACCAGGCCGAGCGCGGGCAGCGTGGCGAGGACCCGCTCCGGGGTCGGCCCCTGCTCGAGCAGCGAGGTGAAGACGTTGGCGGTGGCGAGCAGCCCGAACGCGGTGACCGCCCCCGCCGCCAGCTGCACGACGCCGGTCAGCAGCGTGAGACGCGGCGAGGTGCGCCAGGCCCACCGGATCAGCTGCGCGGCCGTGCGCGGCGTGGCCCGGAGCATCGACCGCACCCCCGACTCCGCCACCGAACGGGCCCCCGCGGCCCACGGCGGGGGCGTGACGTCGTCGATCCCGATCAGCGGTTCCGTCATCGCCCAGTACCCCGCATCGTCGAGCACCCCCACGCAGCCGAACGCTCCATGGTCCACGACGGGGGCGATGATCGGGAGGGGGTTACGCGCGCTGCCGCAGATACTCGGCGGTCGCGGCGTCGGCGGGGAAGAACGACTCGATGCAGACCTCGTCGAGGGTGACGTCGAGCGGGGCGCCGAGCACGGCGACGGTGGAGAAGAACGTCAGCTCCTGGTCGGGATGGCGCAGCCGCAGCGGCAGCACGATCCGGTCGCGGGGCTGGGCCGCCGGGTCGAGGCCCTGGACCCGGCAGAACTCCACGGCCTCGCCGAGGATCGCCCGCAGGCCCGTCGTCGCCGACCGCTCCGACTGTCGCCGCACCCGCGAGACCAGGTGTGCCGCGTACTCCGGCAGGTCGACGACGTGCGGTGCGAGCCCGCGCGGGTGCAGGGCGAGCCGCAGGATGTTGACCGGCCCCGCGAGCAGGTCCGGGTCGACCAGCTCGGTGAGCACGCCGACGGAGACGTTGGCGGCCAACAGGTTCCACATGCCGTCGACGAGGACGGCGGGGTAGGGCGTGTGCCCGTCGAGCACCCGCTGCAGTGACGCGCGGACCTCGGTCAGCTCGGCGTCGTCGAGGCCGTGGTGGGTGTAGGCCGGGGCGTAGCCGGCGGCCGTCATCAGCTCGTTGCGGGCGCGCAGCGGCACGTCCAGCTCCTCCGACAGGTGCAGGACCATCTCCCGGCTCGGCTTCGACCGGCCGGTCTCCAGGAAGCTGAGGTGCCGTGCGGAGACCTCGGCGGCGAGGCCGAGGTCGAGCTGGGTCAGCCGACGGCGGCGCCGCCAGTCGCGGAGCAGGGAGCCGAAGGCCGACGCCGAGGTGGTCGCGGTGGTCATGGGCCGACGCTAGCGACCACCGCGACGCGGTTCGATGACCTCAGGGGTAAGACATCAGGCGGGCTTGACCTGCGTCCAGTCGTTGGTGATCTTCACACCGGCGCGGGCGAACAGCACGCTGACCGGGCAGCGGCGGGCGGTCTCGTCGCGCAGCGTGTCGAACTGGTCGGCGCTCGCGTCGGTGGTGATCTCCGCGGTGATGACCAGGTTCTGGAACGTGGCGTCCGCGGTGCCCTTGCCCGTGGTCATGACGGTGGGGTCGAAGTCGGACGAGACGTCGAACCTGACGGCCTCGATCGTGATGCCGAGCTCCTGGGCCACGATCGACGAGGTGACCTGGTTGCACGAGCTGAGCGAGGCGAGGGTGTAGGCCAGCGGGCTCGGGTGGGCGTCCTGCCCGCCGAACGCCTCGTAGGCGTCGGTCTCGATGACGTAGTCGGCGCCCTTGACGGAGACGGTCTGCGCGACGCCGGTACCGGCACCGCTCACGGCGAAGTTGACGAGAGGCATGGCTGTGCTCCAGGGGTGGTGCGAATGAGGGGAGGGACGGACCGGATCAGCGACAGCTGGAGGAACCCAGGCGCATCAGGTCGACGTGCAGGCGGCGCACGAGACCCGGATCGATCGTCACGGTTGCACAGTCAACCGGGTCCACCGGAGATGCGCCACACGCGATGGGATGGCGCACGTCCGGTGAACCGTCAGGCGGGCACGGCCGAAAGCTGCGCGTCCCGACGCGCGACCTCCGCGCGGACCAGCGGGATGACCTCGCGGCCGAACTCCTTCGCGTCCTCCAGCAGGTCGTAGCCCCGTGCGGAGAGGATGCGGACGCCCAGGTCGTAGTAGTCCAGCAGGGCCGCGGCGACCGTCTCCGGAGTGCCGACGAGCGCCGTGGAGTTCCCGGCCCCGCCCGTCGCCTGCGCGGTGACCGTCCACAGGGCCCGGTCGTGCCGCTCGCCCTGCGCGGCGACGGCGAGCAGCCGCTGCGAGCCCGCGTTCTCCGGGTCGGTGAGCTTGTGGCGGCGGGTGAGCGCCGACGTGCCGCCCTGCGTCCGGTCCTGGATCCGGGCGACGGTGGCGTACGCCTTCTCCCACGCCTGCTCCTCGGTGCGGCCGAGGATCGGGCGGAACGCCACCTGGAACCGCGGCGCCTCCCGGCCCGCGGCGCGGGCGAGGTCGGTGATCGTCGCGATCTGCTCCGCGGTGCCGGCCAGCGGCTCGCCCCACAGCGCGTAGACGTCGGCCTCCTCCGCGCCCACCCGGTAGGCCGCGGCCGACGACCCGCCGAACGAGATCTGCGGCCGCGGCTGCTGGAACGGCTCGACGTCGAGCACGAAGTCGTCGAAGGAGTAGTGCTCGCCGTGGAAGTCGAACGGCTCGCGCTGAGTCCACGCCTTCTTGTAGATCTGGATGGCCTCGCGGGTGCGGGCGTAGCGCTGGTCCTTGGGCAGGGTGTCGCCCTCGCGCTGCTGCTCGTGGTCGTTGCCGCCGGTGATCACGTGCAGCGTGAGCCGGCCGCCGCTGATCTGGTCGAGCGTGGCCACCGTCTTCGCCGCGAACGTCGGGTGGGAGACGTTGGGGCGGTGGGCGAGCAGCAACTGCAGCCGGTCGGTGTTGCACGCGATCAGGGCGGCGGCCTGTGCGGGATCGGGGCTGCCCGAGCCGTAGGCGGTGAGGACACGGTCCCAGCCGGTGTCCTCGTGCGCCCTGGCGAGGGCGAGCGTGTAGTCGCGGTCGAAAGCGGGTCCGGTGCGGACGTCGGTCTCGGAGCCGTTGTGGGTGGCGCCGATGCCGAGGAACTCGACGGGCATGGGGGTCCTTCCGTGGCGGGGGTGGGCGGCCGGTCAGCGGCGGCCCGGACACCCCGCCGACCACACGCGACCGAGGTCGACGTGCCGTCGGCTCACCAACGGGACCCGGACGGACATGCACTCCACTCCAGCACCGGGACCGGGGAGCGTCAACCGACCAGTCATCTGACCGCTCGGTCAGGTAAGCTACCGATCGGTCAGAGGAGGAGAGATGATCCAGGTACGCGGCCTGACGAAGCGCTTCGGCGAGGTGACCGCCGTCGACGACCTGACGTTCGACGTCACACCCGGGGCGGTCACCGGGTTCCTCGGCGCCAACGGCGCGGGGAAGTCCACGACGATGCGGATGGTGCTGGGACTCGACGCGCCCACCTCCGGGACGGCGACGGTCGCGGGCCGGCCGTACCGGGAGCTGGCCTCGCCCGCCCGGGAGGTGGGGGCGCTGCTCGACCCGCGCTGCATGCACCCGGGCCGCACCGCCCGTGCCCACCTGCGCTGGATGGCCGAGGCCGCCGGGCTCCCGCGGGCGCGGGTGGAGGAGGTGCTGGGCCTGGCCGGGGTCGCGGACGCGGCAGGGCGGCGGATCGGCACGTTCTCGCTCGGCATGCGCCAGCGCGTCGGGATCGCCGGGGCGCTGCTCGGCGACCCGGACGTCCTCGTCCTCGACGAGCCGCTCAACGGGCTCGACCCCCAGGGCATCGCGTGGGTCCGCACGCTGCTCCACGACCTCGCCGCGCAGGGCCGCACCGTGTTCGTCTCCAGTCACCTGTTGCACGAGATGGAGGCGACGGCGCAGCGGGTCGTCGTGATCGGGAAGGGTCGGCTGATCGACGCGCTCGAGGTCTCCGCGCTGCGCGGTCGCACCACCACGGTGCACACGCGGGCCGTCGACGCGGGGGAGACCCACCGGCTCGGCACGCTCCTCACCGGGGTGGGGGCGCGGGTCTCCACCACCGACGACGGGCTCGCCTGCCACGGCGTCGGCGCCGACGACATCGGCCGGCTCGCGCGGCGGCACGGCATCGCCCTCGGCGCGCTCACCGTGACGGCGAGTGGGCTGGAGGAGTCCTTCCTGGCCCTCACATCGGAGAAGTCATGACCACCGTCCGCTCGGAGACCATCAAGTTCACCTCCGTCCGCTCGCTCCCGGTCCTCGCGGGGGCGGCGGTGCTCGCGGCCGTCGCGACCGCGCTGCTGTTCCTCGTCAGCCTCCCGGTCACGCAGGGCGCCACCGCCGCGGAACTGACGCCGGCCGAAGTGCTCGGCGTGGCCCTGCTCGGTCTCGACGCCGCGGCGCTCGTGCTGGTCGTCGCGGCGGCCTCGTTCGCCGGGTCGGAGTACGCCACGGGGCTCGTGCAGGCGACCCACCTGCTGACGCCCCGGCGCGGGCGGGTGCTCGTGGCCAAGGCGGTGGTGGTGACGGTCGTCGCCACCGGGGTGGCGGCCGTCGCGGCGGTGCTGTGCGTGCTGGTCGGGACCGCGTTCGGCGGCGGGTTCGACCTGCGCCCGGTCGCCGGGTCGGCGCTCACCCCCGTCTTCCAGGCGCTGGTCGCGCTGGCCGCGGCGACGGCGCTGCGCAGCACCGGGGGCGGGGTCGTCGCGGCCCTCGTGCTGATCGCATCGCCGACGGTCGCGGGGTGGATCCCGGGTGTCGACCTACTGGTCCCGCTGCTGCCCACCGCCGCGCTGCACGGCATCTCGGGAGCCGAGGGGGGCGGGGCGCTGCCAGGCGCACTGTCGCTGCTGGCCTGGCTGGGGGTCCTCGGCTCGCTGGCGCTGCACCGGCTCCGCACCCGGGACGTGTGAAGATCCTGCCGTGAGCGACCGGCCCCGCACCTTCACCGAGCAGGCGCGCCGCCGCCAGATCATCGACGGCACCATCGAGCTGGTCGCCGAGCGCGGCTACGCGGGCACGTCGCTGTCCGCGATCGCGGCGCGGTCGGGTATCTCGAAGGCGTCGGTGCTCTACCACTTCGCCAGCAAGGACGAGGTGGTGGCGGCGACGTTCGCCGACGTCGTCGACGGGTTCGTGGCCGACGTCGGTGCGGCGGTCGACGCGGCCGACGGACCGGAGGCGATGCTGCTGGCCTACCTGCACTCCTCGCTCGCGCACCTGCGCGCCCATCCCGCGCGGATGAAGGTGCTGGTGGAGGGCCTGGTGGCCGACCGGGACGCCCCGGCGCCGGGGTCTCCTGCGGCGGCGAGCCGCTGGCAGGCCGTCGCCGGGATCCTGGCCGACGGGCAGGCGGCCGGGGTGTTCCGTGCGTTCGACCCGCGCGCGCTGGCCGTCATCGTCTCCGGGGCGCTGGACGCCGTCGCGGCCGAATGGCTCGGCGATGCGGCGTTCGACCTCGACGCGGCGGCGGCCGAGCTGGAGACCGCGGTGCTGCGGATGCTGCGTGGGTGATCCCCGGAGCCCGGTCCTGCTGCACGTCCCGCACGCCGGGACGCGGATCCCGGCCTGGACCCGTCCCCACCTGCTGCCCGACGACGCCGCTCTGGCCGTCGAGATCGCCGCGCTGACCGACCACCGCACCGACGCCGTCGCCGCGTCCGCCGCCGCCGCCGCCCGGGTGCCGCCGTGGGTGCTGGTGAACCCGGTGTCGCGGTTCGTCGTCGACGTGGAGCGCTTCCCGGACGACCGCGAGGAGATGGCGGCCGTCGGGATGGCCGCGGTCTACACCCACGGCACGCGCGGGCAGCGCATCCGGGCCGACGACGCGGCCCACCGCGAGGCCCTGCTCGCCGCGTTCTACGCACCGTGGGCATCCGCGGTGGAGGAGGCCGTCACCGGCCGCATCGCGGCCACCGGGCGCTGCGTGCTGCTCGACGTCCACTCCTACGCCACCGCCCCCCTGCCCTACGAGCTGCACGCTTCCGGGCCCCGCCCACGCATCTGCCTGGGCACCGATCCCGTCCACACCCCGCCCTGGTTGGTCGACGCGGCGCGGACGGCGTTCGGCGCCGACGTCGCGCTGGACACCCCGTTCTCCGGCGCCTACGTGCCCCTGTCGCGGTACGGCGTCGACGCGCGGGTGAGCGCGCTGATGGTCGAGGTCCGCCGCGACGTCCCCGACGCCGGCGTCGTCGCGGCACTGACCGCGCTGATCGACGCCGTCGGGGCGTGACGGCCGTCCGATCCACTGGCCGCCCCGTGCCTCCCGCCGTACGGTCGGGGGATGGGTACACCTCTCGTGCGCAGGCGGCACGTCGACCTGTGCCGCACGAGTGCCGCGCTGTAGGAGCCGGACGTCGTCCGCCCCCTTCCGAGCTGAGGACCCCATGACCTCGTCCATCGCGATCGTCGGCGCCGGCCCCCGTGGTGCGGGGGTGCTCGAGCGCCTCGCCGCGAGTGCCCCCGAACTCCACCCCGAGGGCCTCGACGTCCACCTGATCGACCCCTACCCCGCCGGGGCCGGGCGGATCTGGCGGCACGCGCAGTCGCCGCTGCTGGCCATGAACTCGATGGCCGCCGACGTCACGATGTTCACCGACGACTCCGTGGTCTGCGACGGCCCGGTCGTGCCCGGTCCGTCGCTGTGGGACTGGGTCCGGACGGGCCCCGAGGTCGATCCCGAACTGGTCGACGAGCTCGCGGCGGTCACCGCGGCCACGTTCCCCAGCCGCCGCCTGCAGAGCGCCTACCTCGCGTGGGTGCTGCAGCGCGTGATCGACGGGCTGCCCGACGGGATGCGCGCCCACGTGCACCGCACCCGCGCCACCGGGCTCACCGAGGACGGCGAGACGCAGATCGTGCACCTCGACGGCTCCCCGCCGCTGCGCGTCGACTCGGTGGTGCTCGCGTCCGGCCACCTCGACGCCACCCCGACCGCCGACGAGGTCGCCATCGCCACCCGCGCCGCGGAGCACGGCCTGCGCTACCTGCCGCCCGAGCAGACCACCGACTCCGACCTGTCCGTGCTCGCGCCGGGTGAGACCGTGATCGTGCGCGGGATGGGGCTCGCGTTCGTCGACCTCGTCGTGCTGCTCTTCGAGGGCCGCGGCGGCAGGTTCACCGACGACGGCGGGTATGTCGCGTCGGGGGAGGAGCCACGCGTGGTCGTCGGGTCACCGCGCGGGTCGACCTACCACTCCAAGACCCACTACGCGCTCCGGGCCGGGCGCCCGCCGCTGCCGCGCTTCTTCGGGCCCGCCGCGGTCGACCCGCTGATCGCGGCCGGTGACGTCGACCTGCGGGTGCAGGCCTGGCCGCTGATGGCCAAGGAGATCGCCTGGGGCTGGTACCACGAGCTGTTCCTCGGCCACCCCGACGCGGTCACCGTGTCGTGGGCGGAGTTCGCGGAGTCCTACGCCCCGCTCGACTGGGACTCCCCGGCGATGCTCGCCCTGCTGCGCGACAGCGTGCCCGACCCGGTCGACCGCATCGACTTCGCCGCGCTCGACCGACCCCTCGACGGCCTCAGCGCCCCCGATCTCGCGTCCCTGCAGCCGCTGGTGCGCGCGCGGATCGAGGAGGACCTGCGCCAGCACGTCGACGACCGGCACACCGCGCACCTCGGTGCGTTCGTCGCGATGCTGTCGGTCTACGGCGAGACCACGCGGCTGGCCGGATCGCTGTCGGCGCGCTCGCGGGCGTCGGACATGGGGTGGTGGCAGAGCTTCTTCAACTCCGTGGCCAGCGGACCGCCCGGGTTCCGGGTGCGTCAGCTGCTCGCGTTGTCGCGTGCCGGGTTCGTCGAGTTCCTGGGCGCGGGGATGTGGGTCGACATCGCCCCGGATGAGCTCGGCAGGGTCGCGTTCGCCGCCGGCAGCGCGACCCTCGCCGACGCCGAACCGGTGCGCGCGACCGCGCTCGTCGACGCGCGCCTGCCCGACCCGAGCGCCGCGCGCACGAGCGACCCCCTGCTCGCCGACCTGGTGCGCCGCGGCGGCGTGAGCGAGGACGTCCTGATCGACGCCGACGGCACCGTCCTGCGCAACACCGGCCTGATCCGGGTGCGGCCCGAGGACGGCGCGCTGGTGGACGTCGACGGTGCGGTGCATCCGCGACGGTTCGCGGTGGGCCCGCACACCACGGTGAAGGTGGCGGGCGCGTTCACCCGGCCCGGCATGAACGCCCAGAGCCTGCGCTACAACGACGCGATCGCCCGCGCCGTGCTGCGCAGCCTCCCCGCCGGACGGGGTGCCTCCGCCGCGGCGTGAGCCCGACCGCACCGTCGTCGCCGGGACCGCACCGCTGTTGCGACGCCGGTGCGGTCGACACGACGGCGGTGCGGTGCGATCCCTGCGCGGCCCGTCGGTGTGCACCTCGTCGAGCGCCCGCGGCGACCGGCGCCGGGTCAGCCGAGGTGCGGGTGCCGGTGCAGGGCGCTGCGCGCCATGGCCAGCTCGTGCGCCATCTCGGCGGCGATCAGCTCGGCGTGCAGGTCGATGTTCTCCCCGGCCTGGTTGCCGTGCAGCGCGAGGGCGCGGTGGCGGCGGACGAGGTCCTCGAGCGAGTTCAGCAGCCGGTCGGCGATCCGGCGGCGGTTCTCGTCCCGGGTGGGGGCGGGGGTTCGGGCGATGGTGGTCTCGGACATGGGGTGCTCCTGGAGTGGGGGTGTCGGGCGGACCGGGGCTGTCGGCCGGCCCGACACCGGGCACTCGCGTCGTGGCAGTGGTCGCGGTCGAGCCGCCGGGTGAGCACGTCACGCCCCGCCGGAGAACCCGGAGAAGAGCACGACGGCCAGACCGAGGCCGACCAGCAGGTTCACGACGGTGGCGCTCGCGAACACCCCGACCGGCCGCCAGCCCGCGTCCTTGAGCGGGGCGACGCGGAACTCCAGGCCGATCGAGACGAACGCCAGGATCAGGAAGATCGTGCGTAGGTCGTTGACCGTCGAGATGTAGGGCTTGGCGACGTCGGAGCCGACCGCGCCGATGTAGAGCGTGGCGATGATCGACGCGGCCAGGAAGCCGAGGACGAACTTCGGGAAGCGCTCCCACAGCTCGCGGGCCTTCGGGCGGGCCGAGTCGGCCGTGCGCTCGACCGTGAAGGCGAAGTACGCCGTCAGCGCGACGGCGACGACCCCGAGCAGCGCGTTCTGCGTCGTCTTGACGATGGTGGCGATCTGCAGCGCCTCCTCGCCGACGATCGCCCCGGCCGCCGACACCGCGGCGGTGGTGTCGATGTTGCCGCCGATCCACGCCCCGGCCACCGGGGTCTCCAGCCCGAGCCAGCCGACGGCGGCGGGCAGCAGGAAGATCGACGGCAGCGCGAAGATGATCACCATGCTGGCGGTGTAGGCGAGCTGCTCCTTCTTCGCCTGCACCGCGCCCGCGGCCGCGATGGCCGCGCTCACGCCGCAGATGGAGACCGCGGAGGCGAGCAGCGCGCGCAGCTTGTCGTCGAGACCGAGCCGCCCGCCGAGCCACCAGGTGAATCCGAACACCACCGTGATCAGCACGACGGCCTGGACGATCGCCGGGCCGGCCGCGCTGACGATCACCGCGACGTTGATCGACGCACCGAGCAGGACGAGCCCGGTCTTGATGAAGAACTCGGTGCGGAACCCGCCCGAGAGCCTCTCCCGCACGCCAAGCTGGGTGAGCACGACGTTGCCCAGCAGGCCGAACACGATCGCGTACACGGGGTACTCGACGGCTCCGGCCACCTCGCCGAACGCGGTGCCCTCGGTGAGGTCGGGGACGTTCTGCTCCAGGTACCGGACGATCCCGCCCAGCAGCAGGACGACGGCGACGCCGCCGATCGCCCAGCCGACGCCCGGGCGGGCGTCGGTCTTCTCCGCGGTGCTCATCAGGGCACCAACCAGGCGGGGATCACGCCGGTCAGCACCAGCGCGAGGATCAGCAGGCCCACGGCCGTGGCGAGCCAGTCCTCGTTGAGCGCGAGTCGCCGTTGCGCCCGCACGCCCTCGTCCGGCTCACTCACGGCCGGCCTCCGCCAGCTCCGGCTCGCCGACGGGTTCGCGGTCGGCGTTGCGGAACTTCGAGACCGCGATCGCGACCGCGGCCACCCAGATGCCGACGACGAACAGGTAGGTCGTGGTGCTCGCCCAGCCGCTGATGTCGAGCGCCCGCAGGATCGTCCGCGTGTTGGTGAGGACGATGATGCCGCCGACCGCCGTGCCGAGGATCGGCGCGGGGATCTTGGTGACCAGCCACGCGGCCAGCGGCGCGGCCAGCACGCCGCCGATCAGCAGGCCGCCGATCGTCGCCGGGTCGAGCACCGCGGTGCCCAGCCCGATCAGGAAGCCGATGCTCGCGGCCACCGCGACGAGGAACTCCGAGGTGTCGACGGAGCCGATGACGGTGCGCGGCGCGGTCCTCCCCGCCGTGAGCAGTGCGGGCGTGGCCACCGGGCCCCAGCCGCCGCCCCCGGAGGCGTCGACGAAGCCCGCCACGAAGCCGAGCGGGGACAGGAACTTCGCCCCGTGCGGTGAGGTGCGCGCGGTGGCGACCTTCGGCGGCCGGATCGAGAAGCGCGCCAAGATGTAGACGCCCAGCGCGAGCAGCACACCGGACATGTACGGGGCGGCCTCGTCGGTGGCCAGCGCCGACAGCACCGTGGCGCCGAGGAACGCCCCGATCGCGCCGGGCACGCCGAGGCGCAGGACGAGCTTCCAGTCGACGTTGCCGAAGCGCCAGTGCGAGGCGCCCGCGGCGAGCGTGGTGCCTACCTCGGCGAGGTGCACCGACGCGCTGGCGGTGGCCGGGTTGACCCCCGCGATGAGCAGGAGCGAGGTGGACGTGACGCCGTAGGCCATACCGAGGGCGCCGTCGACGAGTTGGGCGCCGAAGCCCACGAGGGCGAAGACGATGAGGGTGCGCATGACGGAGGAACTCCAGAGCGGGGAGGACGACGAGGGGCTGACCCGGGCGGACCGGTGGTCAGCGACAGAGCTCGTCGAACGCGTGCACGCGACGGGAGGGCCAGAACGGCTCCAGGTCCCGGTGCGACGCCATCACTCCATCGTGCGCGGCGGATCCGGACGGGACAACAGGGTGTCCGCCCGTCGGGATCCGTACCGAATGTCCGGACCTCATGCGGGCGTGGCCAGGCCCCGGGTCTGCAGCACCCGGCGCTCCAGCGGTTTGAAGACCAGCAGCTCGATCCCCACGCCGACGATCAGGATCAGCACGATCGCCGAGATCACCCCGGCGATGTTGTTCACGTCGCTGCCCTGCTTGAGGTACGCGCCCAGGCCGACGCCGAGCTGCGGGGACGTCGCGATGATCTCCGCGGCCATCAGCGAGCGCCATGCGAACGCCCAGCCCTGCTTGCAGCCCTGCAGGTACCCGGGCAGGGCGGCGGGCAGCAGGATCAGCCGGGCCGACGCCAGCCGGCCCGCGCCCATCACGTCGCCGACGCGGCCCAGGATCGGCGGGACCTGGTCGATGCCGGAGACCAGCCCGTTGGCGATCGAGGGCACCGAGCCCAGCAGCACCACGAAGTAGATCGTGGCGTCGGTGAGGCCGAACCACAGGACGGCGGCCGGCACCCACGCCACCGACGGCAGGCTCTGCATGCCACTGAGCACGGGCCCGATCGCGGTGCGCACGAACGGGACCTTCGCGACCAGCAGCCCGAGCGGGGTCGCGATCGCGACCGCGACGAGGAAGCCGATGATCGCGCGTCCGACCGAGGTCCAGGTGATCGACCAGATCGACCCGTCGACGACGATCTCGCCGAACTGCTCGGCCACGGCACCCGGGGCCGGCAGCTTGAACTCCGGGAAGATCGCCGACGCCCACAGCACCTGCCAGGCCACGATGACGACGACGAGCGTCAGTACCGGCGGCACCGTGGTGGCCAGCGCCCGGCGCCACAGCGGCGTGCGGGTGACGGTGGGGGTGTCGAGCGCGTCGAGCCCGGCGACCGCGTCGGCGTCGGAGGACGGGGTCCGGAGGGTCTCAGGCGGCGCGGCCATGCGTCGAGATCACCTCCCGCAGGTGGTCGGTGATCTCGCCGGTCAGGGCGCGGCGGTCGGCATTCCCGGTGAGGTCCCACTCCTGCACGACGGTGCCCGGACGCGACGACAGCAGTACGACACGCTGCCCGAGCCGCACCGCCTCGCGCACGTCGTGGGTGACGAAGACGACCGCGGTGCCGGTGGCCCGCCACACCCGTTCCAGCTCGCCCTGCAGGACGTCGCGGGTGATGGCGTCGAGAGCGGCGAACGGCTCGTCCATCAGCATCAGGCGGCTGCCCTGCCCGGAGCCGTCCGAGGTGGTGTCGACCGAGGTGGCCGCGAGCGCGCGGGCCAGTGCCACGCGCTGGCGCATGCCGCCGGACAGCTCGTGCGGACGCTTGGCGGCCTGCCCGTCGAGCCGGACCAGCTCGAGGAGCTCCTGCGCGGTGTCGCGGCGGGCCGAGCGGCCCACCCCGGCCAGGCGCAGGGGCAGCTCGACGTTGCGCACCGCGGTGAGCCACGGCAGCAGCGCGGGCTCCTGGAACATGACCGCGGGCCGGTCCGTCGCGACGTCCACCGTGCCGCGGGTCGGGTGGTCCAGCCCGGCGAGCATGTTGAGCAGCGTCGTCTTGCCGCAGCCCGACGCCCCCAGCAGGCAGAGGAACTCGCCCGGTTCGACCCGCAGGTCGACCCCGGTGAGCGCGGTGACGGCGCCCGCCCCCGTGCCGAAGACCTTCGTGACCCCCGTGAGCTGCGCGGCGGGTCGGGTGGGGGCTTCCTGGGTGCGGTCCAGCGTGGCGGTCATCTCGTCCTCAGTGTGGTGGTGTGTGCCGGGATCAGGGTGTGTCGAGCCCGGCGGCGTCGACGGGCTGTTGCCCGGCGGCTCCCAGTTCGGCGTTGAGCGGTGCGACGTCGACGAACCCGGACAGGTCGGTGAGCGAGTCGGTGATGCCGGCGTCGAGGCTGTCCTGCGCGAGCTGCGGGAACGTGGCGGCCAGCGGGTCGGTGGAGAAGGTGAGCTCGCCGAACGCGCGGTCGATCACCGGGTCGGCGAGCCGGTTGCCGGTGATCGCCTCGATGCCGTCGTTGACGATCGTCTTCGCGCGCGTCGGGTCGGTGGCGGCGAGCTCGGTGGCGGCGATGTGCCCGCGGATCAGGGCGCGGACGGTGTCGGGGTAGGACTGCAGGAACTCGGTGGAGACCAGCAGCACGGTGGTGGGGAAGTGCCCGCCGTCCCACAGCTCGCGCTCGTCGAGCAGCACGCTCGCCCCGGCGTCGAGGACCAGGCGGGAGCTCCACGGCTCCGGCAACCACGCACCGTCGACCTCGCCCGCGCGGAACGCGTCGAGCGTGCGCGGGTTCTCCAGGTTGGCGATCTGCACCTGGTCGGGGTTCGGGCCGACGGTGAGGCCCTGCTCCTTGAGCCACACCTTCAGCGCGATGTCCTGGGTGTTGCCGAGCTGCGGGGTGGCGATGGTGGTGCCGCGCAGCTGGTCGGGCGAGGTGATGTCGGGCCGGACGACGAGCTGGGCGCCGCCGTCGGTGGCGCCGGCGACCAGGCGCACCGCGGCGCCGTCGGACTGGGCGAACGCGTTGATCGCCGGGCCGGAGCCGATGAAGGTGGCGTCGATCGAGCCGCCGAACAGCGCGTTGACGGCCTCGCCGCCCGCGTTGAAGTTCTGGACGGTCAGGGCGGTGTCGCCGAGCTCGGCGACGAACAGGCCCTCCTTGTCGCCGATGATCGCGGCGGCGTGGGTGACGTTCGGGAAGTAGCCCAGCCGTAGCTCGGCGGCGGTGCCGCCGGCGACGGGCGCGGCCGCGGAGTCGGGTGCGGGCTCCGCGCGGGAGCAGCCGGCGAGGGCGAGCGCGGCGGTGAGGGCGAGGACGAGGGATCGGGTGAGCGGGCGTGCCATCGGGGGTGGTCCTTCTTCAGGGGGCGCGGCAGGCCGTCGGGATCGGCGCGCGCCGGGACGAGGGGGGTGCGGACGCGAAGGGGTCCGCGGGGTGGATCAGGGGCTCAGCGACAGAACTCGTCGAACGCGTGGCCGCGCCGGGACGGCCAGAAGCGTTCGAGGTCGGTGGCGAGCGGGGATTCCGGGACCGTGGACCTGCGCAGCGCGCACGGCTCGGTCGGCATCACCGTTCCATCGTGGGCGGTGCGATCGCGGGGAACAAGGGAGGCATCCGGCATGCAGGATCAGCCGCCGAATGTCCGGTCATAGCCTGGTTCGCCACCGGATGACGGCCTGACCTGGGCCGATGTACCCGACGGTGCCGCAGATGGGCAGCCGTTGCTCCGAACGGACGAACCGCGCCGTCACATACGTCCGGACGTGAGACGCGACACCGTCCCGGTGGGCGGGTGATCAGCCGACGAGCCGGCCCCGTTCGGCCGGTACCGCCGCGGCGGCCCAGCGATCGGCCACCACCGCGGCGACGCTCGGGTGGTCGGCCAGCGGCCCCGCGACGACGGCCGTCGGGTCGGTGGCGAGCGCGTCGCGGGCCATGCGGTCGGGCAGCAGACCGGGAGCGAGGATCCACGGGGCCACCGCCACCCGCCGGGCGCCCGCGGCCCGCACCGAGCGGATCGCGTCCGGCACCGTGGGCGTCGTCGCCGTGGCGAACGCCGCCCGTGCCGCGGCCCAGCCGAACCGCGCGGCCCAGCGCTGGGCGATCCGGTGCACGGCGTCGTTCGCGGGGGCGTGCGACGACCCGATCGCGGCGACCACGACCCCCAGGTCCGGGTCGTCGAGGCGACCGGCGACGGCGGCGAGCCGGTCGAGTGCGGCGTCCTCCAGGCGGGGGTCGCCGCCCAGCACCTCGGCGGTGCCGATCGCGAGCCCGGGGTGGCGCCGCGCGGCCTCCGCGACCGCGCCCGGCACGTCGACGCGGGCGTGGAAGGCGTGCCCGAGCAGCAACGGGACCACGACGGCGCGGTCGTGGACGCCGTCGACGGCGGCGAGGACGTCGGGCAGCCGGGGTGCGGACAGGTCGAGGAAGCTCAGCCGCACGTCGAGGTCGGGGCGCCGGCGGCGCACCTCGTCCATCAGCGCCGCGACGGCGGCGGCCGACCGCGGGTCGCGGCTGCCGTGGGCGACCGCGACGAGCGCAGCCTCCACGGCTAGTCGGCCAGGGTGAGCGGGTTGCCCACCAGACCCGCCGCCAACGTGTTGCCCGTCGGCGGGTCGATGAGCAGGAAGCTGCCGCCGGTGCGGATGTCGGCGTAGTCGTCGACCGGGAGGGCGTCGGCGGTGCGCAGGGACACCCGGGCGATGTCGTTGATCGCCAGCGTCTCCGGGGCGCCGACGTAGGCGATCGTGTCGGTGTCGAGCCGGTCGCCGAGCGCGCCGACGATCACCTGCGTGGTGCGGGCGCCGTGCTTGAGCAGCAGCCGCGCCCCGGGGCGCAGCGGCTTGTCGGAGAGCCAGCACAGCGTGGCCTCGAGCTCGTTGGTGACGCGCGGGGGGGCGTCGGCGGCGGCCAGGACGTCGCCGCGGGCGATGTCGATGTCGTCGGCGAGCCGGATCGTGACGCTGCGGCCGGCGCCGGCGAGCTCCAGCGGGCCGTCGGCGGTGTCGACCGACTCCACGGTGGTGCGGTGCCCGCCCGGCAGGACCACGATCGCGTCGCCGGGGCGGACGGTGCCGGACGCCACCTGTCCGGCGTACCCGCGGTAGTCGGTCGCGTGCTCGCGGATGACGTACTGCACCGGCAGCCGGAACGGGGCGTCGGCCTCGGGCGGGGTGACCGGCACCGACTCCAGGTGCCCGATCAGCGTCGGACCGTCGTACCAGGGGGTGTGTTCCGAGCGCTCGACCACGTTGTCCCCGACCAGCGCGGAGACCGGGATCGTCACGACCGACTCGAAGCCGAGGGACCGCGCCAGCTCGGCGAAGTCCTTGCCGATCGCGGTGAGCACGGCCTCGTCGTAGCCGACCAGGTCGATCTTGTTGATGCACAGCACCAGCCGCGGGACGCGCAGCAGTGCCAGGACCGCGGCGTGCCGGCGGGTCTGCTCCACCACGCCGTAGCGGGCGTCGACCAGCAGCACGGCCAGCTCGGCGGTGGACGCGCCGGTGACGGTGTTGCGCGTGTACTGCACGTGGCCGGGGGTGTCGGCCAGCACGAACTCGCGCGTGGGCGTGGAGAAGTAGCGGTAGGCCACGTCGATGGTGATGCCCTGCTCGCGCTCGGCGCGCAGGCCGTCGACCAGCAGCGACAGGTCGGGCGTGGACAGGCCCTTGTCGACCGATGCGCGCTGCACGGCCTCGATCTGGTCGGCCAGCACCGACTTGGTGTCGTAGAGCAGCCGCCCGACGAGCGTGGACTTGCCGTCGTCGACGGAGCCCGCGGTGGCGAAGCGGAGCAGGTCTTTCGTCATCAGAAGTAGCCCTCGCGCTTGCGGTCTTCCATGGCGGCCTCGGACATCCGGTCGTCGGCGCGGGTGGCCCCGCGCTCGGTGAGCCGACTGGCCGTGACCTCGGCGATGATCTCGTCGAGCGTGCCGGCGGTGGACTCGACGGCGCCGGTGCAGGAGCCGTCGCCGACGGTGCGGTAGCGCACCGTCCGCTCCTCCAGCGCCTCGCTGCCCCGCGGTCCACCCCATGGCCCCTCCGCGAGCCACATGCCGTCGCGGCGGAACACCTCGCGGCGGTGCGAGAAGTAGATCGACGGCAGCTCGATCTCCTCGCGCTGGATGTAGCGCCAGACGTCGAGCTCGGTCCAGTTGCTGATCGGGAACACGCGGACGTGCTCACCGGGGGCGTGCCGGCCGTTGTAGAGGTTCCACAGCTCGGGGCGCTGCGAACGGGGGTCCCAGCGGCCGAAGCCGTCGCGCAGGGACATGATCCGTTCCTTGGCCCGGGCGCGCTCCTCGTCGCGACGCCCGCCGCCGAACACCGCGTCGTACCTGTGCTCGACGATCGAGTCGAGCAGCGGCACGGTCTGCAGCGGGTTGCGGGTGCCGTCGGGGCGCTCGGTGAGGCGCCCGTCGTCGATCCAGTCCTGGACGTGCGCCACCTCGAGGCGCAGCCCCTTCTCCGCGACGATCCGGTCGCGGAACTCGATGACCTCGGCGTAGTTGTGGCCGGTGTCGACGTGCAGCAGCGGGAACGGCACCGGCGCGGGCGCGAACGCCTTGACGGCGAGGTGCACGAGCAGTGTGGAGTCCTTGCCACCGGAGAACAGGATCACCGGGCGGTCGAACTCGCCCGCGACCTCGCGGAAGATGTGGAT
The DNA here is from genome assembly GCF_019263705.2 of Pseudonocardia abyssalis. Lineage (NCBI taxonomy): Bacteria > Bacillati > Actinomycetota > Actinomycetes > Pseudonocardiales > Pseudonocardiaceae > Pseudonocardia > Pseudonocardia abyssalis. Next base: position 3,091,545 of record NZ_JADQDK010000001.1, on the reverse strand, counting down.
CGCCTCGGACTCCAGTGAGTCGAGCGCGTCCATCACGGGAACCGTCATGCCGGGTGCAACCCACATTCGATCTTGGCGGTACCGGCCCACCGGCCGGATCGGGGATCGGCGCCGGGCGCCGGCTTCGCGGTGCACGGCGCGCAGCCGATGCTCGGGTAGCCCTCGGCGACCAGCGGGTTGACGAGGATCCCGTTCGCCGCGATGTAGGCGTCCATGTCCTCGTCGCTCCACGGCGCGATCGGGTTGATCTTCACCAGCCCGAACTTGTCGTCGAACTGGATCAATGGGGTGTTCGCGCGGGTCGGGGCCTCGACGCGGCGCACGCCGGTGACCCAGGCGTCGTAGCCGGCGAGGGTCTCCTGCAGCGGCTCGACCTTGCGCATCGCGCAGCACGCCCCCGGGTCGCGGGCGAAGAGGTCCTTGCCGAACTCGAGATCCTGCTGCGCCACCGAGCGCCGGGCCGTCGCGTTGACGATCCGCACGTCGTGGACCTGCTCCACGGCGTCGCGGGTGCCGATGGTCTCGGCGAAGTGGTAGCCGGTCTCCAGGAACAGCACGTCGACGCCGGGGGCGGCCTTCGCCGCGAGGTCGACGAGCACCGCGTCCTGCATGTTCGACGCGACGATCAGCCTCGGGCCGAACGTCTCCGCCGCCCAGGCCAGGAGCAGCTGCGCCGAGGCGTCCGGCCCGAGGTCGGCGGCACCGCGCTCGGCGATGCCCCGCAGGTCGGTCTCCGTCGCAAGGCTCATGAAGGCACTCCGATCCCGATCATCTTCAGTGTGAACGTGCGCAGGCACGCCCGGCAGTACCACGCGCCGTGCGCGGCCTCAGCCGGCCGGAGGTCCTCGTCGCCGCAGTACGGGCAGTAGAACGGGACGGCCCGCTCGCTCACTTCAGGTCGTCCTCGTCCGCGCGCAGCACCCACTGCGCGAAGCGTTCGTCGCCCTCGCGCTGCGCCGCGAAGCGCCGCACGACCCGGTCGACGTAGTCGCCCAGCTCCGCACTGGTGACCTTGAGCCCGCGCAGCTTGCGGCCGAACCCGGAGTCGAGCCCCAGCCCGCCGCCGAGATGCACCTGGAAGCCCTCGACCTGGTTGCCGGCCGCGTCGGTGACGACCTGGCCCTTGAGCCCGATGTCGGCGACCTGCGTGCGGGCGCAGGAGTTGGGGCAGCCGTTGAGGTGGATGGAGATGGGGTGTTCCGGCACGACGTCGGCGAGGCGCTTCTCCAGTTCCTCGACCAGCCGGATCGCCCGCTCCTTGGTCTCCACGATCGCGAGCTTGCAGAACTCGATGCCGGTGCAGGCCATCGTCGCGCGCCGCCACGGCGACGGGTCGGCCTGCAGACCCAGGGTGTTGAGCTGCGTGACGAGGGCGTCGACATGGGCGTCGGCGACGTCGAGGACCACGATCTTCTGCTGCGCGGTGAGCCGGACGCGGCCCGAGCCGGCCTTCTCGACGGCGTCGGCCAGTGCCACCAGGATCGTGCCCGAGACGCGGCCGGACGCGGGGGCGACCCCGACGTAGTTGCGGCCGTCGACCTGCTTGTGCACGCCGACGTGGTCGATCGGGTGCTCCGGCGTCGGCGGCGCGTCCCCGTCGATCAGCCTGCGGCCCAGGTACTCGTCCTCCAGGACCCGGCGGAACTCCTCGACGCCCCAGTCGGCGACGAGGAACTTGATGCGGGCGCGGTGGCGCAGCCGGCGGTAGCCGTAGTCGCGGAACACCGAGATGATCCCGGCCCACACGTCGGGGACCTCGTCGAGCGGCACCCACGCGCCGAGCCGCTGCGCGATCTTCGGGTTGGTGGACAGCCCGCCGCCGACCCAGACGTCGAAGCCGGGGCCGTGCTCCGGGTGCACCGAGCCGATGAACGACACGTCGTTGATCTCGTGCGCGACATCCTGCTGCCAGGAGATCGCCGACTTGAACTTGCGCGGCAGGTTCGAGAACTCGGGGTTGCCGACGTACGTCGCGACGATCGCGTCGATGGCGGGCTGCGGGTCGAGCACCTCGTCGGCGGACACCCCGGCGACGGGGGAGCCGAGCACGACGCGCGGGGTGTCGCCGCACGCCTCGGTGGTGACCATGCCCAGACCCTCGAGCTTCGCCCAGATCGCCGGCATGTCGACGACGTCGATCCAGTGGTACTGGATGTTCTGCCGGTCGGTGACGTCGGCGGTGTCGCGGGCGTGGTCCTGGCTGATCTCGCCGAGCGCGCGGAGCTGCTCGGTGGTGAGCGCCCCGCCGTCGAGCCGGACGCGCAGCATGAAGTACGAGTCGTCGAGCTCCTCGGGCTCCAGCGCCGCGGTGCGGCCGCCGTCGATCCCGGGGCGGCGCTGCGTGTAGAGGCCCCACCAGCGCATCCGGCCCCGCAGGTCGGCGGGGTCGATCGAGTCGAAGCCGCGCTTGGCGTAGACGTTCTCGATGCGCGCGCGGACGTTGAGCCCGTCGTCGTCCTTCTTGGTGCGCTCGTTCGGGTTCAGCGGCTCGCGGTGGCCCAGCTTCCACTGGCCCTCTCCGCGCTTGCGCTTCACAGGTGTGGTGGGGGGCACGACGGCAGCCTCCGGCTGGATGCAGCACGCGGCGCAGGGTGATGGCGCGGCGCGTCGGGAACGGATCGGGAGGGGCGGGGTTCAGCGCGCGCTGCGACAGATGGCGCTGCAGACGCGCTGCAGGTCGACGTGGCGGCGTGCCACGAGACGCAGCGCCAGGGCCCGGATCACCCGCTCAGGGTGCCACTTGTCCGGCCACCGGCACCATCGGCGTCCGCATGCTGGGAGGCGGCTCACACGGCGAGTCGGCCGTCGTGCTCCACCACCGGCCCGGCCCCGGCCCAGCCGGGACGCTCGACGGGCTGCACCACGACGGTCTCGCCGTCCTCGTGACCTGCGCATCCGGCGTCGATCCGCAGGACGGCGTCGGCCCGGGAGAGCGCCGTCTGGGAACCGGCACCGCGGGCGAGGGGCACCGCGGTGCCGTCCCCGGGCAGGGCGACGAGGACGTACTCCTCGACACCCGGCCGGCTCGGGACCGCGCTGCACAGCCGGGCCGCGACGGACGGGCGCCGCTCGGGACACCGCCCCTGCAGGTCGGCCAGCAGCGGGAGGGCGAACAGTTCGACGGCCAGCGCGGCCGCGGCGGGGTAGCCGGGCACGCCGACGACGGGCACGGACCCCCCGTCCTGGAGCACGCCGAGCAGCACGGGGTGCCCGGGACGCATGGCCACCCCGTGCACGACGACCGCGCCGAGTCCGCGCACCACGCCCGCCGTGTGGTCGTCGCGGCCCGCGCTGGAACCGGCCAGCACCAGCACCAGGTCGCAGGACCGGGCGGCCGTGCCGACCGTGTCGGAGATCCGGTCCGGGACGTCCGGCTGGATCGCGGTGACGCGGACGTCCGCGCCCCACGTCCGCAACGTCGCGGCGAGCATGATCGAGTTGGTGTCGAGCAGCTCACCCGGCGCCAGGTCGGAGCCCAGCGGGCGCACCTCGTCGCCCGTCGGGACGATCGTGACGACCGGGCGGCGCCGCACGTCGAGCGTGCGGTGGCCACCCGTCGCCGCGGCGGCGAGGTCGGCCGGGCGCAGCACCCGCCCGGCCGCGACGAGCTCCGCCCCCGCCCGGACCGACTCGCCGACCGGACGGACGTGCTGCCCGGCGGGGACCGGGCCGGGCAGCGTCACCGTCCCGTCGGGACGGCGGCGCAGGTGCTCCCGCATCACGACGGCGTCGCGACCCGGGGGCAGTGGGTCGCCGGTGTCGACCACCTCGAAGCAGCCCGCCGCGACGGAGCCGGACGCGGTGTCCGCGGCCGTGACCGCGATCCCGTCCATCGCCGAGCAGGGCACGGCGGGGGCGGACAGCCGGGCCAGCACCGGCCCGGCCGTGACGCGCCCCGCCGCGTCCTGCACGGGGACGGGATCGGTGCCGAGCAGGGACGGGCCGCCCAGTGCGGCCCGCCACAGCGCGGACGCGGCCCCGGCGGACGGGCTGCTCATCAGACGACCTCGACCTCGACGCGGGTGTCGGAGAAGGTCGGCGCGTTGCCCAGGTCGGCGAAGCGGAACGGGTTGACGGCGTTGACCGTCGACTGGTCCTTCGCGTTCTTGCGCCACACGCCCATCGGCGACATCGCCACGCCCGGCGCGATGTCCTCGCTGATCTCCGCGAGCGCGATGTACTGCCCGCGGTCGTTGAAGACCCGGACGTACTGCCCGTTCGAGATGCCGCGCTCCTCGGCGTCCTGCGGGTGCAGGATCACCGACTGCTCGCCCTGGACGCGCTTCTGCTTGTCCTGGTCACCCGCGCTGGAGTTGACGAACGCGTGCGACTTCGGGGAGATCAGGTTGAGCCGGTAGCCGCCGTCGGCGGTCTCGCGCGGCGGGACGTAGTGCGGCACCGGGTCGACGTACTCGCCGGGCTGGTGGTCGTTGCTGCCCTGGCGGAACAGCGGCACGACGAAGTTGTTCTCGATCGAGGACCTGAACTCCGTCTTGCCCGACGGCGTCGGGAAGTTGCCCTCCGCGTGCGGGGCGTACTCGTCGGGGCCGGGCAGGTTGAGCCGGGCCCAGCCGGACTCGCGCAGCGACTCCAGGGTGATGCCCTCCATCGCGGGGGCGTCCCAGTCGTAGGCCTCGGCCATCATCTCGTCGTCGGTGCGGGTGAAGCAGGGCTCGGTGTAGCCCATGCGCGCGGCGAGCCTGCGGAACAGCTCGGTGTTGGGGATCGCCTCGCCCAGCGGCTCGATCGCCGGCTCGTTGTAGGTGATGTAGAAGTGGCCCCAGCTGAACATGAGGTCCTTCTGCTCGAGCTGGGTGGTGGCGGGCAGGACGATGTCGGCGTAGCGCGCGGTGTCGGTCAGGACGTGGTCGCTGACCACGGTGAACAGGTCCTCGCGGGCGAGCCCGGCGGCCATCTTGTCCTGCTCCGGGCAGACGACGAGCGGGTTGGAGTTGTAGACCATCAGCGCGTTGATCGGCGGGTCCAGCTCCATCTCGCCGTTCAGGGCGCGGCCGAGCAGGTACTGGTTGACGACGCGCGTGCCCGGCGTCTGCAGCTCGGGGTGCATGTGCGCGCCCCAGTTGACCGGGTGCGCCCACAGCGGCAGCTGCAGCAGGCCGCCGCCGACGTTCTTCCAGGCGCCGACGAGCGCGGGCAGGCAGGCGATCGAGCGGACGGTCTGGCCACCGCCCGCGTGCCGCTCGATCGCGACGCCGATGCGGATCATCGACGGAGCGGAGGTCGCGTACTCCCGGGCCAGGGTGCGGATGTCCTCGGCCGGGATGCCGGTCTGCTCCGACGCCCACTCCGGGGTGTGCTCCTGCACGCGCTCCGTGAGCTCCTCGTAGCCCACGGTGTGGTCGCGGATGTAGTCCTCGTCGGTGAGGCCCTCGGTGATGATCACGTGCATCATCGCCAGGGCGAGCGCGCCGTCGGTGCCGGGCCGGATCGGGATGTGCCAGTCGGCGCGCTTCGCGGTGCGGTGCTTCATCGGGTCGATGACGACGACCTTCGCGCCGCGCTTCTGCGCCTCGGCGACGAACGGCCACAGGTGCAGGTTCGTCGAGACCATGTTGCAGGCCCAGATGATGATGTAGCGGGAGTGCACGAGGCTCTCCGGGTCGACGCCCGCGGTGGCGCCGATCGTCATCGTGTACGCCGTGCACGCACCGGAGTCGCAGTACGTGCGCTCGGAGACGGTGGCACCCATCTTGTTGAAGAACGGGTCGCCGACGTTGAGGCCGTTGAGGATGCCCTGGGTGCCGAGGTAGCTCACCGGCATGACGGACTCGGGGCCGTGCTCGTCGATCGTCGAGCGGAAACGCAGGGCGATCTCGTCGAGCGCGGTGTCCCAGCTGATCTCCTCGAACTGCCCACTGCCCTTCGGGCCGGTCCGCCGCAGCGGGTGCAGGATGCGGTCCGGGTTGTAGACCTTGTCCGGGTAGTTGTTGACCTTGACGCAGAGGCCGCCGTTGGTGAACGGGTGGTCGGGGTCACCCCGCACCCCCGTGGCCTTGCCGTTCTCCACGGTCACGAGCATCGCGCAGGTGTCCGGGCAGTCGTGCGGGCACGCGGCCCGCACGGTGGTGGTGACGTCGGTGAGGGGGATGTCCTCGATCGCGGTCATCGCTGCATCCTGCGACGGCCCGGGGACCGCCGTTAGGCCCTGCGTGACGAACGTGTTGTCGCTCAGTGACACATCGTCGCAGGCGTTGACCCCCGTCGGTGCCCGCTCCTACTGTCGACGGACCCCGAACAGTCGAGGCGCACATGGGCTCACCCACCACCGCGGCGACCATCACCGCCGCCACCGACCGCCTGGACGTCTGGCGGGACCTGATCCGCGACAACTTCGTCGCGCTCGACATCCACGCCGACCGGCGCGCCGACTTCGCCGGCTCGGTCCGCTGCGGAGGGCTGGGCCACCTCAAGGTCGCGTCCGTCTCCTCGGGGCCGCAGGGCTGCAGCCGCACCCCCGGGCTGGCCCGGCGCGACGACGACGTCTACCTGCAGGTCGGCCTCATCGCCGCGGGGGCGGCGCGGGTGACGCAGGACGGGCGGGAGGCCACGCTCGCCCCCGGCGACTTCGCCGTCTACGAGACCGACCGGCCCTTCCACTGGGGTCTGCACGGCGAGTGGGAGCTGCTGGTCTTCACCTGGCCGCGGTCCAGCATCACCCTGGAGCAGGGCGCGTCGCAGCAGCTCACCGCCCGTCGGCTGAACGGGGGCACCGGGCTGGGGGCGATCGTCGGGCGGGTGCTGCGCGACCTGGTGGCGGGCCCGCCCGAGCTGAGTCCCGCGGGCGGTGTGCGCCTGGCGTCGGAGGTGGCGGAGCTGGTCGCGACCGTCGCCGGGGAGCAGGTGCGTCCCGCCGAGCCCACCCGTTCCGCCGACGACCTGCTGCGCCGCGTCGACGCCTACATCGTCGAGCACCTCGCCGATCCCGACCTCGGGCCGGCCGGCATCGCGGCCGCGCACTTCGTCTCCACCCGCCACCTGCACCGGCTCTTCGCCCACCGCGGCGGCACGGTGTCGCAGCAGATCCAGCGCATGCGCCTGGAGCGGTGTCGGCGCGACCTGTTCGATCCGCGGTCCGCCTCCCGTTCCATCACCGACGTCTCCCGCCGCTGGGGCTTCGCCGACCTCGCGGCGTTCAGCCGGGCCTTCCGCGCCGCCTACGGCATGTCACCCAGCGACTGGCGGGCCGGACGACCGGCGTGACCCCGGTCGCGTGCGGCTCCCCGACGGGCGCGCGCCGCCCCCCCCCGCGGCCGGGCCGTCGCGTCGCCCGGGTGAGCCGCGTCGTGCCGTGGCAGGAGCCCGACCTGATGGCCCGCGAGCTCGTCGACCGGGTGCGCGGACCGCGGTAGCCGGGCGGCCCGGCCGGGCACGGTGGCACACTCGGGAGTCGTGCCGCCTCCGTTCGGGATCTACGTCCACGTGCCGTTCTGCGCGGCGCGCTGCGGCTACTGCGACTTCAACACCTACACCGCCTCCGAGCTGGACGGCTCCGGTGCGTCCCCGGACGGCTGGCTCGCCGCCGTGCGCCGCGAGCTGGAGGTCGCCGCGGCCACCGTGGGCGAGCGGGCCGTCGACACGGTGTTCGTCGGCGGGGGCACCCCGTCGCTGATCGGGGCGCAGCGGCTCGGGGAGGTGCTGGGCGCGGTCCGGGACACCTTCGGGCTGGCCCCGGGCGCGGAGGTCACGACCGAGTCCAACCCCGAGTCGACGTCGCCGGAGTTCTTCGCGGGGCTCGTCGACGCCGGGTTCACGCGGGTGTCGCTCGGTATGCAGTCCGCGGCGCCGCACGTGCTGCGGGTGCTCGACCGCCGCCACACCCCCGGCCGCGCGGTCGAGGCGGCGAAGGAGGCGCGGGCCGCCGGGCTCGGCCACGTCAACCTCGACCTGATCTACGCCACCCCCGGCGAGACCGACGACGACCTGCGCGCGTCGCTCGACGCCGTCCTCGACGCGGGGGTCGACCACGTCTCGGCGTATGCGCTGATCGTCGAGGACGGCACCGCGCTGGCCCGCCGGGTCGCGCGCGGCGAGCTCCCCGCCCCCGACGACGACGTCGCCGCCACCCGCTACGAGCTGATCGACGACCGGCTCTCGACGGCGGGTCTGGGCTGGTACGAGGTGTCGAACTGGGCGTCCACCACCGACGCGCAGTGCCGGCACAACCTCGGCTACTGGCTCGACGGCGACTGGTGGGGCCTGGGTCCGGGTGCGCACTCGCACCTGGCCGGGTCGCGCTGGTGGAACGTCAAGCACCCGGCCCGGTACGCCACCGCGGTGGCCGAGGGGTCGGCCGAGGCCGGGCGCGAAGAGCTGACGGAGTCCGAGCGGCACACCGAGCGCGTGATGCTGCGCCTGCGCCTGCGCTCCGGCCTGCCCCTGGACCTCCTCGACGCCCCGGGCGCCGCCGCCGCCGCCCGCGCGGAGAGCGACGGCCTGCTCGATCTGGACGGCGGCGTCGCGGTCCTCACCCGCCGCGGCCGGCTGCTGGCCGACGGCGTCGTGCACGCCCTGCTCGCCGCGGCCCCGGTGTGACCCGTACGCGAACGGCCACGACCCCGTACGCGGCCGGCACACTCGGCGGAGGGGTTCGGAACCACCCCCGCGAGGGTGCCGTCCCCGCACGGCGAGTTTGCCGATCCGGTACGGCGGCGTGAGCCCGCGGAGGCGGGTCCTGGTGATCGTGGTGGGGCTGCTCGCCGTGCTGGGGGCGGTGGGGGTCGCGGTCGGCGTGCTGTCCGGGCGGGGGCCCGCGGTCGACCCGGACGCCCGGCCCGCGCAGGACGCCCCCGGGCCGGTGCTGCTCGTGCCCGGCTACGGCGGGAACTCCGCGGCCCTGGGCGCGCTCGCGGAGCGGATCGCCGCCACCGGGCGCGCCGCGGGTCCTGGAGCTCCCGGGCGACGGCACCGGTGACCTGTCGGCGCAGGTCCGCGTCCTCGACGACGCCGTCGACGCCGAGCTGGCCGTGGGTGCGCCGTCCGTCGACGTCGTCGGGTACTCGGCGGGCGGTGTCGTCACGGCTCTGTGGGTCGCGCGCGACGACGGCGCGGCGAAGGCCCGCCGGGTCGTGACGCTGGGCTCGCCGCTCAACGGCACGTCGCTCGCCGGCGCCGCCGCGCTCCCGGACGCCTGCCCGCCCGCGTGCCGCCGGATCGCGCCGGGCAGCGCCGAGTTGGCGGAGCTGGCCGCGGCGGACGTCGGGTCGCACGTGCCGTGGCTGTCGGTGTGGTCGGCCGACGACGAGGTCGTCACCCCGTACGACACGGCCCGCCTCCCCGGCGCGACGAACGTGCTGCTCCAGGACGTGTGCCCGGATGCGGTCGTCGCGCACGGCGACCTGCCGACCGACGCGGGCGTGGCCGGGCTGGTGCTCGGAGCGCTGGGCACCGGCCCGGTCACCGTCGACGGCTGCTCCGGGGCGTAGGGAGGTCCCCACCCCGGGGTGGTGGGTGTGCCGGAGTGTCGCGCCGGTCCGCGATCGCGACGCTGGGCCGGTGTCCACACCAGCGCGTCTCCGGTCCGCCGCCCTGCCCCTCGGCGTGCTGACCGTCGTGTTCCTCGGCTACGCCCTCCCGCCCTATCTGGGCCTCGACCCGGCCCGGGCGCGGCTGCCGCTGCCCGACCTGCCCTGGTTCTACCCGGCTCTCGTGCTGCACATCGCGTGCGGTTCGGTGGCGCTGCTGACCGCCACCGTGCAGGTCTGGCCCCGGCTGCGCCGGACGCACCCGGTCGTGCACCGGACGTCCGGGCGGGTCTACCTCGCCGCGGTGCTGGTGGGCGGCGTGGCGGTGCTGGGCGTCGCACCGTTCGGGCTCTCCGGCGGGCCCACCGCCCAGGTCGCGAACACGATGCTCGGCCTGCTCTGGGTGCTCACCGCGGTCGCCGGCCACCGCGCGGCCCGGCAGCCGCGGTTCGCCGCGCACCGCGAGTGGATGCTGCGCAGCGTCGCGCTGACCTTCTCGATCGTCGCCAACCGGTTCTGGAGCACGGTCTGCGTGCTGGTGTTCGCCCCGTCGGTGACCTCGGGCGGGCCGGTCGACGCGGCCGAGCTGGCGCAGGCCGTCGGGGTGTCGACGTGGCTGAGCTGGGTCGTCAACCTGCTCGTCGTCGAGTGGTGGCTGCAGCGGACCCGTAGCCCCGCTCCCCGTCCGGTGAGGGAGCGCGTCGGCCCGTGACGTCCCTAGCCGGTGATGTCCTTGGTCGCGAAGTTCGCCCACGCCGCCCCGAACGCGACGGCGACGTAGGCCAGTTGCACCGCGGCCCCCTCGCGGACCGCGGACCAGGCGATCGGGTCGCGGTGGAGGTCGATCCACGCCAGCCGGTGCGTGGTGGGCAGGTACCGCTCGATCGCGTCGGCGGCCTCCAGCGGGAGCAGCGCCGCGCTCGTCACCACGACGGCGAGTACGCCCAGCGCCGCCGCGAGCGGGGAGTCGGTGAGGGTGGAGGAGAACAGCCCGACCGCCCCGATCGCGAGCATGCAGAGCAGCACCCAGCACAGCCACACCCGGCGGCGCCGGAACATCAACGACAGCTCGACGCCGATCACAGCGCTCCCACCCGGTCGGTGCCGGGCCCCGTCAGCTCCAGCACCACCTGCTCCAGGCTCCGCCGCTGGGCCGCCAGCTCGGCCACCGCGATCCCGGAGGACACCAGGTGGGCGTTCACGGCGGCCGGGTCGTCGGTGCGCACGGTGAGCACGGCACCGGACCGCCCCACGACGGCGCGACCGAGCACCCCGGCCGCGCGGGCCGGGTCGGGTGTGCGCAGCGTGACCAGGCCGGTGGGGGTGCGCAGCGCGGCGAGGTCCTCGGTGAGCACCAGCCGGCCGGCGTCCATCACCCCGACCCGCGTGCACAGCGCCTCCACCTCGGTCGGCGGAGACCACGGCCGTCGCCCCGGCCGCGACGGCCGCACCGATCAGGACGGCGTCGAGGGCACCGACGGCGGGATGGCCACGGATCAGCCGCATACCGGACCGGAAGCCGTCCTCGTCCACCGTGATCAGGGGCGCGAGGAGGTCGGCGAAGGCCTCGGCCAGGTCGGCGGCGTCGTCGCGATCGCGCCGGTGGGCGCGGACGTGGGCGAACTCCTGCAGTACCTCCGGGGTGGTCGTCGCGGCCAGGACGCCGTCACCCACCGCGTCGTGGAGACGCGCACAGGGTTCGCGGAAACGGTGCTCGGTGCCGACCGAGTAGGCCGGCACCGTGGTGTCGAGCACGATCATCCGCGCCGGCCCCGCAGTTCGTCGGGAGTGCCGACGTCCATCGGCACCGCCGCCCGGATCCGGCGGACCGCCGGACCGGAGCCGACGGCAGGCCCCGGTCGATGGCGTCGCGGACGACGGCGGCGACGGACACCCCGCGGGCCTTCGCGAGCGAGGAGATGCGCTGGTAGCGCTCCTCGTCGAGGAGGATCTGCAGGCGACGGTCCAGCATGCACCTACGTCGGCATGTGTAGGTATGCCCGGCCGCGCGGCGAGAGGCGGTAGCCGACCTCCAGGCTCTCGGTCAGCCCCAGCTCCTTGAGCTTGCGCACGTCGCGCTTGAACGGGAGCGTCTCGCGGCCGAGCCGTTCCGCGAGGTCGGCGGCGCGGACGCCGGGGTGCGCCGCGACGAGGGTGAGGACGCTGTGGGTCCAGGGGGCGGACCGGTCCATCCGCGCCAGCCGGGCGTCGAGGGCGGCGCGGTCGTCGGCGGACAGGTCGCCGGCGGACCGCAGCGCGACGCGCGGGTCCTCCCCGCCGGGCCGCAGCACGACGCGGAACAGGGTGCCCTCGCGCCGCGCGTTCTCCTTCTGCAGCGCCTCCAGGGACGCGAACCCGGCGCGCCGGGCGTCGTCGGGCGTGAGATCCGCCTCGTCCACCTCGTCGACGGCGAGCACCTCGACCAGTCCGACGGCCGTGCGCAGCCGCGTCCCGGGGCGTACGCGGGCGTGTGACCAGCGGCGGAAGGCGACGGTGACGGTGCCGGCCACGATCGCGTCGAGGACCGGTCGACGAATCAGCACGGGGCCCATCCCACATCTAGACTGCGGCGGACGCCAGCGCTCCAGGGGAGGTGCCGCATGAACGCCGACGAGCGGCGGTTCGCCGTGCTCCGCGCCATCGTGGCCGACTACGTCGCCACGCAGGAGCCGGTCGGCTCCAGGATGATCGTGGAGCGGCACAACCTCGGCGTCTCCAGCGCCACGGTGCGCAACGACATGGCCGTGCTGGAGGAGGACGGGCTGATCGCGCAGCCCCACACCAGCGCGGGCCGCGTGCCCACCGACAAGGGCTACCGGCTCTTCGTCGACCAGTTGACGCAGGTCAAGCCGCTGAGTGCGGCCGAACGCCGGGCCGTCACCGCGTTCCTCGACGGCGCCGTCGACCTCGACGACGTGATGCGGCGCAGTGTGCGGCTGCTCGCACAGCTCACCCGTCAGGTCGCCGTCGTGCAGTACCCGACGCTGACGCGCTCGACCGTCCGGCACTGCGAGGTCGTCGCGCTCACCCCGGCCCGCCTGATGCTGGTGCTGATCACCGACTCGGGTCGCGTCGATCAGCGGGTCGTCGACCTGGGCCAGGTCCTCACCGACGACGACGTGGCCCGGATCCGGACGCTGCTCGCCGGGTCCCTGACCGGGCGGCCGCTCGCGGCGGCCTCCGTCGCCGTCGCCGACCTGCCCGGCACCGCACCCGCCGACCTGCGCGACGTCGTCACGACGATCGCGACGGTGCTCATCGAGACGCTCGTCGAGCACCCCGAGGAGCGGCTGGTCCTCGGCGGCACCGGCAACCTCACCCGCAACGTCGCCGACTTCCCCGGCTCCCTGCGCACCGTGCTGGAGGCGCTGGAGGAGCAGGTCGTCGTGCTCAAGCTGCTCGCCGCGGCGCAGGACCCGGGCACGGTCACGGTCCGGATCGGCGAGGAGAACGAGGCCGAGGAGATGCGCGACACGTCCGTGCTGTCGATCGGCTACGGGACGGGCACCGTACTGGGCGGAATGGGCGTGGTCGGACCCACCCGGATGGACTACCCCGGCAGTATCGCGGCGGTGCATGCCGTCGCCCGCTACGTGGGTGAGATCCTGGCGGGGCGTTAGAAGCGCTTTTCACGGAGTACCGATCGAGAAGGACCATGGGGAACACGCACGTGGCACGGGACTACTACGGGATTCTGGGTGTCTCGAGCGACGCCGGAGCCGACGAACTCAAGCGCGCCTACCGCAAGCTGGCCCGCGAGCTGCACCCGGACGTCAACCCCGACCCGGGGGCGCAGGAGCGCTTCGCGGAGGTCGGGGCGGCGTACGAGGTGCTGTCCGACCCCGAGAAGCGGCGCATCGTCGACCTCGGCGGTGACCCCCTGGGCAACGGCGGGGGCGCGGGCGGGCAGGCCGGCGACTTCGGGGCGTTCGGCTTCGGCGACATCATGGACGCCTTCTTCGGAGGGCAGGGCGGTGGACGGGGCCGCGGGCCGCGCAGCCGCGTGCAGCCCGGCGCCGACGCGCTCATCCGGATGCAGCTCACGCTGGAGGAGTGCGCGGTCGGCGTCACGCGCGACCTCGCCGTCGAGACGGCCCTGCTGTGCACCGAGTGCACCGGGTCCGGTTGCGCACCGGGCAGCTCGCCCACCCGCTGTGACATCTGCGCGGGCCGCGGTGAGGTGCAGAGCGTGCAGCGCTCGTTCCTCGGCCAGGTCGTCACGTCGCGGGTGTGCCCCAACTGCCGCGGCTTCGGCGAGGTCATCCCCGACCCGTGCCACCAGTGCGGCGGCGACGGCCGGGTGCGCTCGCGCCGCACGGTCGGCGTCCGCATCCCGGCCGGTGTGGCCGACGGGATGCGGGTGCGGCTGGCCGGGCAGGGCGAGGTCGGCTCGGGCGGCGGGCCCGCGGGAGACCTGTACGTGGAGGTCGACGAGGAGCCGCACGAGCTGTTCACCCGCGACGGCGCCGACCTGCACTGCACCGTGAAGCTCCCGATGACGGCGGCCGCCCTCGGCACCGCGTTGCCGCTGCCCACGCTCGACGGCACCCACGAGATCACCATCGAGGCCGGCACGCAGACCGGGGCCGTGCGCACGCTGCGCGGCAAGGGGATGCCGCGGCTGCGGTCCACGGGCCGCGTCGACGGGCACGGCGACCTGATGGTGCACGTCGACGTCGTGGTGCCGACGAACCTCACCAAGGAGCAGAGCGAGCTGCTGCGCCAGCTCGCCGCGCTGCGCGGCGAGGAGCAGCCCGGGGTCGGCTCGGGCCGCAACGGCCACGGTCTGTTCGGGCGGTTGCGCGACTCGTTCGGCCGGTGACCACCGCCCCGCTCTTCCTGATCGACGCCCTGCCGGCGGAGGGGATCGCCGTGCTCGACGGCGCCGAGGGGCGCCACGCCGCGACGGTCAGGCGGATCCGGGTCGGGGAGGTCGTGCAGCTCGCCGACGGCGTCGGCGGGCTGGCCCGGGGCGTCGTCGACGGGGTGGGACGCGACCGCGTCGACGTGCGGATCACCGGGCGCCGGGCGTTCCCCGCCCCCGCGCCGCGGGTGCTGCTCGCGCAGGCGCTGGTCAAGGGCGACCGCGGTGAGCTGGCCGTCGAGCTGGCCACCGAGTCCGGCGTCGACGGGGTGCTGCCGTGGCGCGCGGCCCGCTGTGTCGCCCGCTGGGAGGACGGCCCGCGCGGCGACAAGGCGCTCGCCCGCTGGCGCAGCACCGCCCGCGAGGCGGCGAAGCAGGCCCGGCGGCCGTGGCTGCCCGTCGTCGAGGACCCGGTCGCGACGCCCGCGCTGGTGCGCCGCGTCGCGGACGTCGCTCTCACGCTGGTGCTGCACGAGGCGGCGAACGATCCGCTGTCCGCGGTCGAACTTCCGGCCGACGGCGACCTGCTGCTCGTCGTCGGCCCCGAGGGCGGGATCACCGACGACGAGCTGGGCGCGCTCGTCGCGGCGGGCGCGCGGCCCGTGCGGCTGGGGCCCGAGGTGCTGCGGGCCTCGACGGCCGCCGCCGTGGCGCTGGGGGCGCTCGGCGTTCTCACCGGTCGCTGGGATCCTCTCCATACGGGCTGATCCGGACGGCTGGACACGCCGACGCCACGCCCGTCATCCGGGCCGGGGCTGGGGCGCGCCGGGGTGGGCGGCTATCGTCGGCGCGGCCGGTCGCCCCGTGCGCCCGGCCAGCAGACGCGGGTGTTCGCACCCGTGGGCCGCCGGAGGGTCCCCCCCACCCGGCGGAGTCGCGCCGCGGTGGGTGTCCCCCCACGTCCACCGCGGCGCGACGACCGGGCCCGAACCTCGGGTCCGCCACCGGCGAACGCCCTGCCATGATCGGATCCGTGCCCCGCCGTCGCCTGCTCTCCGGCCTCGCCCTGCTGCTGCCCGCGCTGGCCGCCTGCTCGACCGCGCCGGTGCCGGCGGAGGGGACCGGTGGCCCGGCGCGACTGGACTACGGCCCCGACCCCAGCCAGTTCGGCGAGCTGACGCTGCCCGCCGGGGACGGTCCGGTCCCGGTCGTGATGGTCGTGCACGGCGGGTTCTGGCGGAGCTCGTACGGCCTGGAGCTGGGCCGTCCGCTCGCCGTCGACCTGGCGAACCACGGCGTCGCGGCCTGGAACGTCGAGTACCGCCGCGTCGGGAACGGGGGCGGTTGGACGGCGACCTTCGACGACGTGGCGGCCGCACTGGACCGGCTGGCGGACGCGGACCCGCGGCTGGACCTGGACCGGGTCGTCGCCGTCGGGCACTCCGCGGGCGGGCACCTCGTCGCGTGGCTGGCGTCGCGGCCCGGCCTGCCCGCGGGTGCGCCCGGGGCCGGAGCGGGTGGTGGACGCACGGTGCGGCTGCGCGGGGCCGTCAGCCAGGCGGGGGTGCTCGACCTGGTCGACGCGGTGGAGGAGGGCGTCGGCGGGGCGGCCGTGACCGACCTGATGGGGGGCACGCCCGGGGAGTTCCCCGACCGGTACGCCGTCGGGTCGCCGGTCGCGCGGGTGCCGATCGGTGTGCCGGTGGTGTGCGTGCACGGCACCGCCGACGGCAACGTGCCGATCCGGCAGAGCGAGCGGTTCACCGCCGCGTCCGGCGACGAGCTGCTCACGCTGCCCGGCGTCGACCACTTCGCCGTCATCGACCCCTCGACCGACGCCTGGCGCGCCTGCCGCGACGCGGCCGTCCGGTTGGCGGGCTGACTCCCGCTACGGTGGGGCGGTGCTGCTCTCCTCCGACGCGTCGGCGCTGTTGCTGGTGGACCTCCAGGAGCGGCTGATGCCCGCGATCCACGACGGGCCCGCCGTCGTCGCCAACGCCCGCAGGCTGGCGGAGGGCGCCGGGCTGCTCGACGTCCCGGTCTGTGCGACCGAGCAGAACCCGGCGGGGCTCGGGTCGACGGTGCCCGATCTCGCCGGGTTCCCGCAGCTCGTGATGCCGAAGACCTCGTTCGGGGCCGTCGCGGAGACGGGGTTCGCCACGCTGCTGCCGCCCGGGACGGAGGAGATCGTCGTCGCGGGGTGCGAGGCGCACGTGTGCGTGCTGCAGACCGTGCTCGGCCTGCTCGCCCAGCGCCACCGGGTGCTGCTGGTGGCCGACGCGATCGGCTCGCGCAACCCCGTCAACCGCGATCTCGCGATCGACCGGATGCGGCGGCACGGGGCCGAGGTCGTGAGCACCGAGATGGTGCTGTTCGAGTGGCTGCGCGACTCGACCCACCCGCGGTTCCGCGAGGTGCAGAAGCTCATCCGCTGAGCCGCTCAGCGGGGGAGCGGGGGCAGCGCGGGGCGGTGCAGCCAGGCCGTGAACAGGTCGGTGAGGTCGGCGCCGGCGTGCTCGGCGGCCAGGGCCGTGAACTGTCCGGTGGTCACCGAGCCGTGCCGGTGCCGGATCGCCCAGTCCCGGACCAGTGCGAAGAAGGCGGTGTCGCCGACGCGCAGGCGCAGGGCGTGCAGGGTGAGGGCGCCGCGCTTGTAGACGCGCTGGTCGAACAAGTTGTCCAGGCCCGGGTCGGCGAGCACGAACGCGCCGCGCAGGGGGGCGATCGTCGCGTGCCACTGCGTGGCGTGCGCGGCGACGCTGCGCCCGCCCGACGCCTCGGACCACAGCCACTCCGCGTAGGTCGCGAACCCCTCGTTGAGCCAGATGTGCGACCAGTCGGCGACCGTCAGGCTGTTGCCGAACCACTGGTGCGCGAGCTCGTGGAGCACCAGCCGCTCGTGGGTGCGCCTGCCGTCGACGTGGTTGGCGCCGAAGACCGACATGCCCTGCGCCTCGATCGGCACGTCGAGGTCGTCGTCGGCGACGACCACCTGGTGGTCGGCGAACGGGTACGGGCCGAAGAAGCCGGTCAGCGTCGTCATCATCGCGGCGTGCCGGCCCAGGTCACGGGTGGCGGTGCGGCGCAGCCGGGGCGGGACGAACGCCGTCTGTCCCGGCCCGAGCGGCAGTTCCTCGTAGCGGCCGATCTGCACGCCGACGAGGTAGGTCGCGGTCGGCTCGGGGCGCTCGAACACCCAGGTCCGGGTGCCGGCGGAGCGGCGCCGCGCCGTCAGGACGCCGGTGGCGCGCACGGTGTAGGGAGCCTCCGCGGTGACCGCGATCCGGTAGGCCGCCTTGTCGGAGACGCGGTCGTTGCACGGGAACCACGACGGCGCCCCGACGGGCTGGCTCGCGACGAGTGCGCCGTCGGTCAGCTCGTCCCAGCCGATGTCGCCCCAGCGCCCGCGGACCGGGTGGGGGTTGCCGCCGTAGCGGACCTCGACGACGAACCCGCCGCGCACGGGCTTCGCCGGGATGACGCGCAGCTTCCCGGCGCGGTGGGTGAAGCGGGCGCTGCGGCCGTCGACGGTCACCCTCCGCACGGACAGACCGGCCAGGTCGAGGGCGATGCGGCCGAGTGTCGCGGCGGCGGTGGCGGAGAGCACGGCCCGACCGGCCAGCCGGTTGGACCCCACCCGGTAGTCGATCTCCAGGTCGTAGTGGGTGACGCGGAAGTCCGTCGAACCGCTGCCGGGGAGGTAGGGGTCGCTCACCAGGACCGGATCGGGTTGCCCCGCCAGCGCGTGCCGGCCGGCACCGAGTCGCCGCGGGTGACCAGTGAGCCGGGGCCCACCGTCGTGCCCACGCCGATCCCCGCGCCGGGCAGCACGATGCCGTGCGGGCCGAGCGTGGCGCCGTCGTCGAGGTGGACCGGGGACATGCTCATGATCCGATCATGGAACAGGTGGGTCTGCACGACGCACCCGCGGTTGACCGTCGCACCGTCCCCGATCGAGACGAGATCGGACTCCGGCAGCCAGTAGGTCTCCAGCCACGCCCCACGCCCGATCGACGCACCCATCGTCCGCAGCCACGCCCCGAGCAGCGGCGTGCCGGTGGCCGGCCCGACCAGCCACGGCACGGCGAGGACCTCGACGAAGGTGTCGGCGAGCTCGTCGCGCCACACGAACGCGCTCCACAGCGGGTGCTCCACCGCGCGGAACCGCCCGACGAGCACCCACTTGGCGAGCGTCGCGATACCGGCGGCGAACAGGCCTGCGACCAGCAGGAACGGCCCGGCCAGCAGCGTGGCGACGAGCGGCCCGGCGGCGGTCCACACCGCGAGGACCGCGCCGAGGACGAGCACGGCGAGGGTCACGGACACCATCACCGGCACCACCCGGCACACCTCGACGAGCGCACGGGCGACGCGCAGCCGCCGCGGCGGATGGAACGTGCGGCCGGTGTCGGCGTCGGACGCGTTGCGCTGCAGGGGCATCGGCGGCAGCCCGAGCCACGACGAGCCCTTCTTCGCCTTGCGCGGGGTGGACGACAGCACGCCGACCAGCCCGCGGTTCGGCACCGAGCGTCCCGGGGCCGTCATCCCCGAGTTGCCGAGGAACGCCTGCTTGCCGATCCGGCTGGGTGCGACGTGCAGCCGGCCGCCGCTCAGCTCGTAGGTGCCGACCATCGTGTCGTCGGCGAGGAACGCGCCGTCGCCGATCGTGGTCATCCGCGGCTGGGCGATCACCGTGGAGATCTCGACGTCGCGTCCGACGGTGGCACCGAGCGCGCGCAGCCACAGCGGCGTCAGCGAGCTCGCGTAGAGCGGGAACAGGCCCGAGCGGGCCATGCCCATCAGCCGCTCCGTCGTCCAGACCTGCCAGCCGACGCGCCCGTGCACCGGGTGGTAGCCCTCGACGGTGCCGAGCCCGAGCAGCCGCACCGCGACCAGCACGAGCAGCGCGTACGCCAGCAGGTAGGCCAGCGTTGCGGCCGGCACGACCAGCAGTGAGCCCGTCGCGACGAGCAGGGCGAGACCCGGGAGCGCCGCCACCGCGGGCAGCAGGCCCAGCACCGCGGACGTGGCGCCGTAGACGCCGACCCAGAACCGCGAGCGCGGCGCCGCGTCGACCGGCCAGTCGAGGCGCGAGCGGCCGGTGCGCGCGGCGGGGGAGCCCGCCCAGCGCTGGCCGGCGGGCACCGCTCCCTCCACCGTCGACCCGGCGACGACCTCGGCGCCCTTCCCGATCCGGGTGCCCGGCAGCAGCGTGCTGCGCGAGCCGACGCGGGCGCCCGCGCCGATCCGGATGCGTCCCACGTGCACGAGGTCGCCGTCGACCCAGTGCCCGGCGAGATCGACCTCGGGCTCCACCGACGCGCCGCGGCCCAGCTTGAGCATCCCGGTGACGGGCGGCGGGGCGTGCAGGTGCACGTCGGCGCCGACCCTCGCCCCGAGCAGTCGCGCGTACCGCAGCGTCCAGGACGCGCCCGCGACGCCGGTGGCGCCGGAGCGCTCGGCGAGCCGTTCGGCCGCCCAGATCCGCAGGTGCACCGAGCCGCCACGCGGGAACGTGCCCGGCCGGACGCCGCGCAGCAGCAGCCGCGCCCCGCCCGCGGCGATGCCGATGCGGCCGGGCGGGGAGAACAGCACCAGCCAGGCGAGCGCGAGCGTCCACCAGGGGACGGACACGCCCAGATCCGATCCCGCCAGCCCGGCGACGGTGGACACCGCCGCGGCGACCGCGGTCCAGCGCAGCCCGACGAGTGCGAGCACCGGCACCATGAGCAGGGCCTGGACGACCCCGGCCCGCCGGGGGACCGGTGCGACCTCGCGCTCGGTCGCCGCTCCGCCGCGCAGGGCGTCGACGTGCGCGGCGAGGTCACGCAGGCGCGGGTGCCGGTACAGGTCGTCGACGGCGACCTGCGGGTGCCGCGTCCGGATCAGCGCGACGAGTTGGGCCGCGGTGAGGCTGCCGCCGCCGTGGCCGAAGAAGTCGGCCGACGGGTCGGACACGCCCGCCCCGAGGATCTCCTCCCAGCCCCGTGCGAGCCACGCCTCGGTCGGTGTCAGGGTCCCGGCGGGGCCGGTGGCCAGCGGCCAGGGCAGCGCGTCGCGGTCGACCTTGCCGGACGTGCGGGTCGGCAGGTCGTCGACGACGGCGAGCAGGGGGACGAGCGCGGCGGGGAGCCGCTCACGCAGGGCGGCGACCGCGGCGTCGTGGTCCAACTCGCCCGCGGCCACGTACCCGACGAGGACCTGGTTGCCC
Source organism: Pseudonocardia abyssalis (assembly GCF_019263705.2). Classification (NCBI taxonomy): domain Bacteria; kingdom Bacillati; phylum Actinomycetota; class Actinomycetes; order Pseudonocardiales; family Pseudonocardiaceae; genus Pseudonocardia; species Pseudonocardia abyssalis. The sequence continues at coordinate 3,071,048 of NZ_JADQDK010000001.1, read as the reverse complement.
GCCTTCGTGCGCTTCACCGCCGCGGCGGCCCCGCGGACCCCGGGCAGCGCGGCGAGTGCCGCGTCGACCTCGCCCAGCTCGATGCGGCGCCCGCCCAGCTTGACCTGCTCGTCGGCCCGGCCGAGGAACAGCAGCCCCTCGGGCTCGGCGCGCACGACGTCGCCGCTGCGGTAGGCGCGGTCCCAGCCCAGCACCGGGGCGGGCGCGAACTTCTCGGCGTCCTTGGTCGCGTCGAGGTAGCGGGCCAGGCCGACGCCGCCGATCACCAGCTCACCGGTGCCGCCCATCGGCACGGGCTCGCCCGCGGCGTCGACGACGGCGAGCTCCCACCCGTCGAGCGGCAGGCCGATCCGGACCGGGCCCTCGCCCGTCAGCGGGGCGGCGCAGGCGACGACGGTGGCCTCGGTGGGGCCGTAGGTGTTCCAGACCTCGCGGCCCTCCACGGCGACGCGCGCGGCCAGCTCGGGCGGGCACGCCTCGCCGCCGAAGATCAGCAGCCGGACCTCCTCCAGCGCGTCGGCGGGCCACAGCGCGGCCAGCGTCGGGACGGTGGAGACGACGGTGATCCGCTTCTCGCGCAGCCACGGCCCGAGGTCGACGCCGGTGCGCACCAGCGCCCGGGGCGCGGGCACCAGGCAGGCGCCGTGCCGCCAGGCCAGCCACATCTCCTCGCACGAGGCGTCGAAGGCGACCGACAGCCCGGCGAGGACGCGGTCGCCGGGGCCGACCGGTTCGTCCTGGACGAACAGCCGCGCCTCGGCGTCGACGAACGCCGCCGCGGCCCGGTGGCTCACCGCGACGCCCTTGGGCGTGCCGGTGGAGCCGGAGGTGAAGATGATCCACGCGTCGTCGGCGGCGCCGGGACGGCCGGGACGCCCGACCGGGGTGCCGACCGGCCCGAGGCCGTCGTCGGTGAGGACGGCGCACACCGCGGCCTCGCCGAACACCAGGTCGGCGCGCTCCTGCGGGTCGTCCGCGTCGACCGGGACGTAGGCGGCGCCCGCCGCGAGCACCGCGAGGATCGCGACGTAGAGGTCGGCGGTGCCCGAGGAGATGCGGACGCCGACGCGGTCGCCCACGCCGATCCCGGCCGCGGCCAGTCGCCCGCGCAGGGCGTCGACCTCGTGGGCCAGGCCGCGGTAGGTCAGCAGCGTCCCGGCGGCGTCGACGGCCGGCTCGTGCGGGTGCCGGGCCGCGGTGGCGGCGAGCACGTCGAGCAGCGTGCGGGGTGGAGGCGTCGGGCCGGCGGTGAAGCGGGCAGGGCTGAGCGTGGGGGCGAGCGCGATCGTCACGGGGCCTTCCGGTGCATCGTGCTGCGGGGCAGGCGGCGGTGGCACGCGGTGCGCAGCGGTTCGTCGCCGGTCACGTTAACGAGGGATGACACCGCAGGTAACAGGACGTGCGGGAGTTCACGCCCGCCAAACACCGGGCGCTCGACGTGGTGATGGCGGTAGCATCGGGCCGTCAGATCGAGCTCGCCAGAAGCCTCGACAGAAGCAGAGAGCAGGGCCCTTGACCGAACCGGATGCGGTCCCGTCCGTCCAGTCCCGCATGGCCGTCCCGGACGCCGCTCTGCTCGCCCTGCTGGGCCGTCGCGACGAGAGCCTGCGCGCGGCGGAGGAGCTCCTCGACGCCGACGTCCACGTGCGCGGCAACGAGCTCACCCTCTCCGGCGCCCCGGCCGACGTCGCGTTCGCCGAGCGCGTGTTCGCCGAGCTGATCACCCTGGCCGAGCGCGGCCAGCAGGTCGCCCCCGATGCCGTGCGCCGCACCGTCGAGATGCTCGACAGCGGTGCCGAGACGCTGGGCGAGTCGCCCGCCGAGGTGCTCTCGCTCGACATCCTGTCCCGGCGCGGCAAGACCATCCGCCCCAAGACGCTCAACCAGAAGCGCTACGTCGACGCGATCGACTCGCACACGATCGTCTTCGGCATCGGCCCCGCGGGTACGGGCAAGACCTACCTCGCGATGGCCAAGGCCGTGCAGGCGCTGCAGCTCAAGACCGTCAACCGCATCATCCTGACGCGCCCGGCCGTCGAGGCGGGGGAGCGGCTGGGGTACCTGCCCGGCACGCTGTTCGAGAAGATCGACCCGTACCTGCGCCCGCTCTACGACGCGCTGCACGACATGATCGACCCGGAGTCGATCCCCAAGCTGATGGCCGCCGGCACGATCGAGGTCGCGCCGCTCGCGTACATGCGCGGCCGCACGCTCAACGACGCGTTCATCATCCTCGACGAGGCGCAGAACACCACACCCGAACAGATGAAGATGTTCCTGACGCGCCTGGGCTTCGGCTCGAAGATCGTGGTCACCGGCGACGTCACGCAGGTCGACCTGCCCGGCGGCGGCACCCGTTCCGGCCTGCACGTGGTGCGGGAGATCCTCGACGGCGTCGACGACGTGCACTTCTCGGCGCTGTCGAGCCAGGACGTCGTGCGGCACCGGCTGGTGGCCGACATCGTCGACGCCTACTCCCGCTGGGACGCCGAGACGGCCCGTCCGGACCTGCGCTCCGCGGCGCCGCGCAACGGCCCGACCCAGGACCGGCGGGCCCGGCGCCGCTGACCCGACTCCGTCGGTCGCGGCCCCGCCCGAGGATCAAGCCGATCGGGCGTGGCGTGTTCCGTGGTGGCGCGTCCGTGCGGGCGTCAGGATGGCCGGGTGACGTTCTTCCGCCGTGCCGTGCCCGCCGTCGCGATGGCGGGGGCGCTGATGGTCCCCGCGGCCCTGCCCGCCGCGGCGGCGGAGCCGGGGGTGACCGCGCCGGTGATCGTGTCGCCGTCGGTGCCCGCGCTCAACCCGTTCTTCGAGCAGGAGCTCGCGTGGGGGCCGTGCGCGGAGTTCGCGCGGACCGACACCGACCGCGAGGCGTACGCGAACCCGCAGTACGACTGCGCCCACCTCGAGGTCCCGCTCGACTACGGCAACCCCGGCCTGGCCACCGCCCGCATCGCGCTGCTGCGGCAGAAGGCGCTCGACCCGGCGGCCCGGATCGGGTCGCTGTTCGTCGACCCGGGCGGGCCCGGTGGGTCCGGGGTGAGCTTCCTGCCCGCGCTCGCCGGGCTGATCGGCGACGGCGAGGTGGCGCGGAGGTTCGACCTCATCGGCTTCGACCCGCGCGGGGTCGGCGTGAGCGAGCCGTCGATCGACTGCTCCACCACCGAGGAGGTCGACGCCGAGCGCGCCGACCTCGACCTCGACACCACGCCGGAGGGCGTCGCGCAGACGGAGAAGGAGTTCCAGGAGTTCGCCGACCGCTGCGCCGAGCGGGTGGGGACCGACGTGCTGGGCAACGTCGGCACCCGGGACGTCGCCCGGGATCTGCAGATCGCGCACGAGGTCGTCGGTGACGACCTGCTGACCTACGTCGGCTACTCCTACGGCACGTCGATCGGCGCGGAGTTCGCCGAGCAGTTCCCGGCGGAGGTCCGGGCGCTCGTGCTCGACGGTGCGGTCGACCCGTCGCTCGGGCCGGTGGAGTCGCGCACCACCCAGTCGCGCGGGTTCCAGCGGGCGTTCGACAACTTCGCCGCCTACTGCGTCGCGCAGGCCGGCTGCCCGCTGGGCACCGACGTCGCCGGGGCGTCGGCGACGGTCCAGGAACTGCTGAAGCCCCTGATCGACGCCCCCGTCCCGACGTCGGACGTCGCGCGCACGCTCGGCTACACCGACGCGATCACCGGGCTCATCCAGGCGCTCTACGCCGAGTCGCTGTGGCCGCCGCTGCTCGACGGGCTGCGGCAGGTCGCGAGCGGCGACGGCACCAACCTGCTGATCCTCGCCGACATCTACTACGACCGGGCCCCGGACGGCTCCTACGGCAACCTGTTGGAGGCGTTCCCGGTGATCAGCTGCATGGACGGCGACCGGCTCACCGACCGGGCCGTCGCACGCGAGATCAACGACACCAACCTGGAGCTCGCCCCGTTCCTCGACGCCGGGTTCGGCTCGTCGGACGTGCTGGAGCTGTGCTCGTTCTGGCCGGTGCCCCCGACCGGTGAGGCGGGGCCGGTGGAGGCGCCGGGACTGCCGACGGTGCTGGTGGCGTCCTCGACCGGTGACCCCGCGACGCCCTACGAGGACGGAGTCTCGCTCGCCGGGCAGCTCGCGGCCCGGCTGCTGACGGTGGAGAACGACAGCCACACCGTCGTGCTGCAGGGCGTGAACGCGTGCGCCGACGAGGCGACGACCCGCTACCTGGTGGACCTGACCCTGCCGCCTGCCGACCTGACCTGCGCCCGGGAGGCTCCGCCCGCGCCCTGACCCGCCGATCCCGGCCCTACGCGTACCCCGGTACCGCCGCGCGCACCTTCGAGGGTGCGCGCCCGGGGTGAGGGTGCGCGTGGCGGACGGGCCTGCGCCTGCGGTCAGGTCAGATAGCGGTCGAGCATCGCGTTGCGGAACTTCCCCGTCGGGTCGGCCTCCCGGGCCAGCTCGACGAACGAGGGCAGGTGCTCCCACAGCTCGCGGACGCGCCCGGGCGGGGTCGTGAAGACCTTGCCCCAGTGCGGGCGGGCGTCGAACGGGTCGAGGGCCGACTCGACGGCCGCGACGGCGGGTGCGACCGCGGCGGCGTCGGGGACCCAGGTGAAGTGGATCGCCACCGAGTCGCGCCCGTACGCGGCGCTGAGCCACAGGTCGTCGGCCGCGACGCTGCGGACCTCCGAGACCAGCAGCACCGGCGCGACGACGTCGGCCACCTTCTCCACCGCCCGCAGCGACGCGGCGGCGTCGGCGCGGGGCACGAGGTACTCCGACTGCAGCTCCGCGCCGCTGCTCGGCCGGAACCCGGCGCGGAAGTGCGGCAGCCGCTCGTGCCACGGGCCGGGGCGACCGAGCTGGTCGGTGCAGTGGCCGGTGGCCTCGCCGCGGGTCATGTGCCGGGCGCCGTCGGCGGGGCGCCCGCCCATCCAGTGCTCCTCCGGCGGTCCCTGCCCGACGCGGCGCTTGAGCCACACCTGGTCGAACACCGGGCCGTCCCAGTAGGTGAAGGCGCTGACGCTGTAGGCGTCGGCCAGCAGCTCGCCGAGGTGGTCGAAGCCGTGGAACGGGACGTCGACCATCACCCACTGCGCCAGGTCGAACGCCGGCACCGTCTGCAGCGTCAGCGACGTGACGATCCCGAGTGCGCCGAGCGCCACCACCGAGGCGGGACCGTCGACGGTGCCGAGGGTGCCGTCGGCGCGGACCAGGTCGGCCGACCGGACCCGCGTGGCGAGTGCGCCGTTGCGGTCGCCGGAGCCGTGGGTGCCGGTGGCGCAGGCGCCCGCGACGGAGATGTGCGGCAGCGAGCCGAGGTTGGGCAGCGCGCGCCCGGCCGCGTGCAACCGCCGCGTCAGCTCCGCGAACGGCATGCCGGCCGGGACGGTGACGAGGTCGCCGTCGATGTCCGTCGCATCCGGCATCCCGGACAGGACGACCAGGTCGCCCGCGGTGTCGGCGACGGGGGAGAAGGAGTGCCCGGTGCCCAGAGCCCGCACCCGGTCCGATTCCGCGACCAGCTCCTGCAGCTCCCCGACCGACGTCGGGCGGTGCACCTCCCGGGCGGAGAAGACGACGTTGCCTGCCCAGTTCTGCGCGCGAGTCACCGGGCCGAAGCTACCCGGGGGCACCGACTACCCTGGGCCGCGTGTCCATCGAGGTCAGCAACGAGTCCGGCGTCGCGATGGACGAGTCGCTCATCGCCTCGGTGGCGCGGTTCGCCCTCGACGCCATGCGGGTCAGCCCTGCCGTGGAGCTGGCGATCACCGCGGTCTCCGAGGACGCGATGAGCGAGCTGCACGAGCGGTGGATGGAGGAGCCCGGCCCCACCGACGTCATGTCGTTCCCGATGGACGAGCTGCTCGACGAGTCCCGCCGCCCCGACGCCCCCGATCTCGGCCCCGCGCTGCTCGGCGACATCGTGCTGTGCCCGGAGTTCGCGAAGGGCAACGCGCGCAAGGCCGGCCACCAGCTCGCCGACGAGCTGCACCTGCTCACCGTGCACGGCGTGCTGCACCTGCTCGGCTACGACCACGCCGAGGCCGAGGAGGAGCGGGAGATGTTCTCGCTGCAGGCCCGGCTACTGGCCACCTGGCGCAGCTCGCGCGCCGAGGCCGCCGCCCGCGAGGCGCAGCGCCGCACCGACTCCGCCGTGCTCGGCGCCGCGGGCCTCGAGGACAGCTGACCGTGCCGCCTGTGACCGTGTCACCTGGAGCGACGTCACCTGGAGCGACGTGAACTGGAGCCTGATCCTCGCCGCGGTCGTGCTCGTCCCGCTGGCCGGCCTGTTCGCCGCCGCCGACGCCGCACTCGTCTCGGTGTCGCGGGCCCGCGTCGACTCGCTGGTGCGGATGGGCCGCCCCGGCGCCCGCGCGCTCGCGGCCGTCGTCGCCGACCGCCCGCGCCACGTCAACCTGCTCCTGCTGCTCCGGCTCGGCGCCGAGACCGCGGCCACCGTGCTGCTCACCGTCGCGCTCGTCGAGTCGACGCTGTTCGAGGAGACCGCGCCGGTCTGGCCCGCCGCGCTGCTGGCGGGCGCGATCATGCTGGTGGTGTCCTACGTGCTCGTCGGCGTCGGGCCGCGTACGCTGGGCCGTCAGCATCCCTACCGGATCGCGTTGCTGGTCGCGGCGCCGATCCGCGCGCTCGCCCGGCTCCTCGGGCCGCTCACGACCCTGCTGATCCTGGTCGGCAATGCGATCACCCCCGGCCAGGGCTTCCGGCAGGGCCCGTTCTCCTCCGAGGTGGAGCTGCGCGAGCTGGTCGACATGGCGAGCACCACCGGCGTCGTCGACGAGGACGAGCGTCAGATGATCCACTCGGTGTTCGAGCTGGGCGACACGCTGGTCCGCGAGGTCATGGTGCCGCGCCCGGACGTCGTGTGGACCGAGCACGACACCCCCGTCGAGAAGGTCGTGCGCCTCGCGCTCAAGAGCGGCTACTCGCGGGTCCCGGTGCTCGGGGAGAACATCGACGACATCGTCGGCGTCGCCTACCTCAAGGACCTCGTCGCCGCGTCGCACCGGGGGGAGACGGCGCTCTCGGCCGTCATGCGCCCGCCGGCGTTCGTGCCCGACAGCAAGCGCGTCGACGAGCTCCTCAAGGAGATGCAGGCGCAGCGCAAGCACATGGCGATCGTCGTCGACGAGTACGGCGGCACCGCGGGCGTCGTCACGATCGAGGACATCCTCGAGGAGATCGTCGGCGAGATCGCCGACGAGTACGACGCCGAGGAGGTGCCCGACGTGCAGTCCCTCGACGGCGGGCGCCTGCGGCTGGCGGCCCGGCTGCCCGTCGACGACCTCGCCGACCTGTTCCCCGGCATCGACGCCGACGACAACGACCTGACCGAGGCGGTCGAGGCCGCCGACGTCGAGACGGTCGGTGGCCTGCTGGCCCAGCGCCTGGGTCGCGTCCCGCTGCCCGGTGCCGTGGCCGAGGTCGCCGGCCTGCGGCTGCTGGCCGAGGGCGGCAAGGACGCCCGCGGACGCATCCGCATCACCACGGTGCTCGTCGAGCAGCTCGACCGGGCCGACGACGACACCACAGCCACCCCCACCAGCTTGGAGTCCATGCCATGACCACCCCCACCTTCGACGTCGTCGTGGTCGGCGGCGGGATCGTCGGCCTCGCCACCGCGCACGCCGTCGCCCGCACCGGCCGATCCGTGGCGGTCGTGGAGCGCGAGCCCCGCCTGGCGAACCACCAGACCGGCAACAACTCCAACGTCATCCACTCCGGGCTCTACTACGCCCCGGGTGGCCTCAAGGCGCGCCTGGCCGTCGCCGGCTGTGCGGAGACCGTCGCGTTCTGCCGTGAGCACGACCTGCCCCACAAGGTCTGCGGCAAGCTCGTCGTCGCGACCGAGCCCGAGGAGCTCGTCCGGATGAAGGAGCTCGTGCGCCGGGGCGCGGCCAACGGCGTCGAGGTCACCGAGCTCGACCAGGCCGGGATGAAGGAGTACGAGCCGAACGTCCGCGGGATCGCCGCGCTGCACGTGCCGTCCACCGGGATCACCGACTACCGGCTGATCGCGGAGAAGCTCGGCGAGCTCGTCGTCAAGGAGGGCGGGCAGGTCCACCTGGGCCGCCCCGTCACCCAGATCGTGCGCCGCGGCGCCGACGTCGTGGTGCGCACCAGCCACGGCGACCTGCTGGGCACCCAGGTCGTCGTCTGCGGCGGTCTGCGCTGCGACGAGCTGGCCATCGCCTCCGGCGCCGACCCCGGCATCCGCATCATCCCGTTCCGCGGCGAGTACTCCGGGTTCTCCGACCGCGCCGCCGCCCTGGTCAAGGGACTGATCTACCCGGTGCCGGACCCGGCGTTCCCGTTCCTGGGGGTGCACGCGACGCGCGGCATCGACGGCCACGTGCACGCCGGCCCGAACGCCGTCCTGGCGCTGGCCCGCGAGGGCTACTCCTGGGGCACGATCAAGCCCAAGGAGTTCCTCTCGACGATCGCGTACCCCGGCATGCTGCGGATCGCGCGGACGCACTGGAAGTACGGCTTCGGCGAGATGCACCGGTCGCTGTCGAAGAAGGCGATGGTCAAGCAGATCCAGCGGATGCTGCCCGACGTGCAGGCCTCCGACCTCTCGCCCGCGGGCGCCGGGGTGCGGGCGCAGGCGGTGAAGCGTGACGGCACGCTCGTCGACGACTTCCTGTTCGTCGACCAGGGCAGCGGGGCCGGGTCGGTCCTGCACGTGCTCAACGCACCGTCGCCCGCCGCCACCGCGGCGCTGCCGATCGGCCGCGAGATCCTGGAGCGCCTCACCGGCGAGCGCATCGCCCCGCTGAACGCTTCGTGACCGGGTTCGCGTCGGTCCCGGACGGCTACCGCTCCGGGTTCGCGTGCTTCGTCGGACGCCCGAACGCGGGCAAGTCGACGCTGACGAACGCGCTGATCGGGCAGAAGATCGCGATCACGTCGAGCCGCCCGCAGACCACGCGGCACGCGATCCGGGGCATCCTGCACCGCCCCGACGCGCAGCTGATCGTCATCGACACCCCCGGCCTGCACAAGCCGCGCACGCTGCTGGGCAGCCGGCTCAACGACGTCGTGCGGGAGACGTGGGCGGAGGTCGACGTCGTCGGGTTCTGCGTGCCGGCCGACGTGCCGGTGGGGCGCGGTGACGAGTTCATCGTCAACGAGCTGCGCGGCGTCGCGCACCGCACCCCGGTGATCGGGGTGGTCACGAAGACCGACCTCGCCGAGCCCGAGCAGGTCATGGCCCGGCTCTCCGAGCTGTCGAAGCTCATGGACTTCGCCGAGATCGTGCCGTGCTCCGCCGTCGACGGCTACCAGACCTCGCTGGTCGCCGACCTGCTGGTCAAGCGGCTGCCCGAGGGCATGCCGCTCTACCCCGACGGCGACCTCACCGACGAGCCCGAGGAGATCCTCGTCGCGGAGCTGATCCGCGAGGCGTCGCTGGAGGGCGTGCGCGACGAGCTGCCGCACTCCATCGCCGTCGTCATCGAGGAGATGGCGCCGCGCGACCGCCACCCCAAGGCCGAGCCGATGCTCAACATCACGGCCAACATCTACGTGGAGCGGTCGAGCCAGAAGGGCATCGTCATCGGCAAGGGCGGCGACCGGCTGCGCCAGGTCGGCACCGACTCGCGGCGCCAGATCGAGGCGCTGCTGGGCACGAAGGTGTTCCTCGACCTGCACGTGAAGATCGCGAAGGACTGGCAGCGCGACCCGCGGCAGCTGCGCAAGCTGGGGTTCTAGGTCCTTGACCTGAACCGCGGTGCAGGGTGCGGGCTCGGGCCACGGGATTCCACGACTTCGAGATCGAGTACCTGCGCACCCAGCACCTCGGCCGACTCGCCACCGCGAAACCCGACGGGACGCTGCAGAACAGCCCGTCGGGTTCACCTACAACGCCGAGCGCGTGCGCTGCCTGGAGGTCCGAGGCCGGGGGGAGGCGGTGCGGGACCTGATCCGGCTGCACCCGAGGAGGGTCATCAGCTTCGGGATCGACCAGCCGACGTGGAGCCGCACTCCCTGCGGCAGCACGCCAGGGACGTGGGCTGAGGTCAGGCCGTCGTCGCCCGCGCCGCCCGCACCATCTCGACCATCGCCGCCCGGACCTCGTCGGGGGTGTCGACGCGGCGCGGGAACGCCAGGCGCAGCGGGGCGCCGTCGGCGAGCACGGTGAAGCCGTAGCGGTCGCAGCCGGTCATCTGCGCGTCCGCCGTGTCGGGGCGGCCGCCGTCGACGCGGCAGAACGTGACGAGTGCGTCGGCGTGGTCGTCGTTCATGTGCTCGACGATCCGGGCCACGTGGGGGACGAGCGGGTCGGGCTCGGCGGCCGTGTAGTCCTCCGCGCGCACCCAGCTCATGTGGGCGAACCCGCCGACGAACCGGACCGCCGTGATCTCCATCCGGTAGATCCGGAAGCCGTGGTCGGTGGACAGGACGGCCCCGCCGTGGACGGCCCGGTAGGCCTCCAACGCCGCCGCGCGCTCGTCCTCGGGCGGCTGGGCGACGTGCCCGATCAGCGTGACGCGGGACAGGGCGAGCGGGTCGCCCGGGTCCTCCTGGGCCACCAGGAGGGACGCGCGGGGGTCGGAGGTCAGGTTGCCGGTGTGCTCGGCGAGGTCGCTGAGCAGCAGCAGCGGGCGCCCGGCCGCGTCGACCGCGTGGCTCACGACGGACCCGAACGGGAACCCGCCCCGCCCGATCGTCGACAGCGCGCCGGTGTGGACCCCTGCGGCCAGGGTGCGGCCGAGCTCGGCGTCGGTCGGTTCGGTCTGCACAGGAGCCAGCCTCCGGAGATGAGTGGGGGTGAGGCGACCCTCACGCGGGCGATCGACTCTGTCAAGGGACCGGCTCCACCGTAGGCTGGGCGGGTGAGCCTGTACCGCGACACCGGTGTGGTGCTGCGTGTGCAGAAGCTCGGCGAGGCCGACCGGATCGTCACCCTGCTCACCCGCCGCCACGGCAAGATCCGCGCGGTCGCGAAGGGGGTGCGTCGCACGACGTCGCGCTGGGGGGCGCGGCTGGAGCCGTTCAACCACGTCGACGTGCAGTGCTGGACCGGGTCCAACCCCAACAAGCCGGGCCTCGACATCGTCACCCAGGCCCAGACCGTCGACGCGTTCGGTGGCGGCATCGTCGCCGACTACTCCCGGTACACCGCGGGCTGCGCGATCCTGGAGACCGCCGACCGGCTCGTCGCCGAGGAGGGGGAGCCGTCGATCCGGGTGTACCTGCTGGTGGTGGGCGCGATCCGGGCGTTGTCGGCCCGCGAGCGCGACCTGTCCCTGGTGCTCGACGCGTTCTTCCTCCGCGCCATGACGCACGCCGGCTGGGCCCCCGCGATCACCGAGTGCGCCCGCTGCGCCGAACCCGGCCCGCACGCCGCGTTCAACATCGCCGCGGGTGGGGCGGTGTGCCCGCGCTGCCGCCCGCCCGGCTCGGTGCAGCCCTCCCCGGAGACCTACCGCCTGCTCGACGCCCTGCTGCACGGAGACTGGGACACCGCCGACGCCGCGACCGGCGTCACCCGCCGCGACACGAGCGGCCTCGTCGCCGCCCACCTGCAGTGGCACCTGGAGCGCCAGCTCCGTTCCCTGCCGTTCGTGGAGCGGCGGGCGGCGACGGCGCCGCCGGTCACCGGGTGATCGGGCGTCATCGACCCCGTTCGAGCCACCCCAGCACCGTGCGATGGACCTCGGCGATCTCCCCGGGCAGGTCGCGGTAGTCGTGCTGCACCGGCAGGACGACGAGCTCGGTGTCCGGACTGACGCACTCGTCGGCGAGGCGGCGAACCGGGTCCACACCGATCAGCTCGTCCCGCTCGCCTGCCACGAACAGCACCCGCTGCTCCAGGTGTCCGAGCGCGGCGGGCAGGTCGTAGCGAAGTGCGTCCTCGACGGCGCTGTAGGGCACCACGATCTCCCGGCCGCGGCGATGGAAGCGGTGCTCGCCGTCGCGGCGCCAGGTGTCGCGCTCGGGATCGTGATCGTCGGGCCAGATGAAGCACCGGGTGGGCATGAGTGCGACGACGTCGGTCACCCGCGGATCGGCCGCTGCGGTGAGCAGGGCCAGCAGACCGCCGTAGCAGTGGCCGATCAGGATGGTCCGGGCGGCCGCGTAGCGGTCGAGAAGGGAGCTCAGGTCGGCCAGCTGCGTGGTCGGACAGGCTTCGGCGGGCGCCGCCGGCCCACGGGGGTCGAAGGTGACCGCGTTGATCTCGACCTGCTGCAGCGCACCGGCCAGCGCGTCGATCGCGGCGTCGTCCTGCCCGTCGAGGAACCCGGGCACGACGACAGCGACGGCGTTGCTGGTCGTGGCGGTCCGGACGGTGACGGACAGCTGGTGGGTCGCGGTCAGCGAGCCGACCTCCTCGGTCAGGCGGTGAGGCCGGCGAGGGTACCGCTGAGGCCGAGCTGGCGTGCGGCCGCCTCGAAGTCGTCGACGGGTGTGAGCGCCGCGAGCGTCTCCTCCCACACGAGGAGGTCGGCGCGCCAGCTCCGGACGTACTGCGTGCAGGCGCGTGGGGTGATCGTCCGTGCCCGGCTCCGTGCGACCCGAAGAGACCGGACGGCCTGCTGGGCATCCCACCCCGGCATGCGACTCAACCGCTGCTCGGCCGCCGTGATGAACTCGCGCCGGGCGGTCAGGAACTGTGCCCAGTACGCCTCGTCCAGCGGGGGCCGTTGACCCGGGGGCCCGTGCAGCGCCGACATCAGCCCCTCGGCGATGATCTCGCCGAACTCCTCGGCACTGGCGCGGGCGCCGTCCTCGAACGGGTCGTAGTCGATCTGGGACGCACCATCGAGCCGACCGACCCGACCGTCGGCGACGGCGTCGTAGAGGAACAGCCAGTCCTCGTTGTAGACGTTCGGGAAGAACCCGAATCGTTGCGTCACGTCGACCACCAACGCTGCGGCCCCGACGAACACGTCCTGGGGTCGCCCGGAGAGCCGGTTGGCGTGGCACACGACGGAGTTGTCGGGGTAGTCCCGCACGCAGAGGCCTATGGCGGCGGACGGCCCGAGGCGTCGGGCGGCGTCCCTGACCAGACCGGCATCGAGAGCCACGATGTCGTCGTCGACCAGGAACACGGTGTCCCAGCCGACCATGCGGGCGATCAGGAGCGCCAGGTTGCGCTTGGTGCTCAGGGAGCCGTGTCGCCAGTCGCGCGCGTCGGCGGCTGGGGAGGCGGAGGCGGGGAGGAGCGGATGGGAAAGATCGTCGGGGACGGTCAGGTGCTCCCAACGCAGTTCCGGCCAAGTGTCCGCCGCGAGCGTCCTGAACTCGCCGGGATCGGCCCGTCCCGGGCTGAACATGGTCAGAAGCACACAGCCCAGCTCGGTGGCGAGCTGGGCTGCGGGGCGGAGGTGCTCGGTAGTCCGTCCGGCCGCCACGATGATCGCGTCGACCTGGCGAGCGGGTCCCAGATCGAAGTTGCGGAGCAGTTCGTCGTGGGACTCGCGGTGGACGGCTGGCACGGCGCATGACCCTAGGGCAACGTTGCCTGATGGCCGTTCGAGGGCTCAATCATGCAGTCGGGAGAGCTGAATGGGGCCGGACCCAGAAACCGGCCAGGACGTTGCGCGAGTCGCGAAGGTCGGGGGTGCCTACGGCGCCGCCGGTCACACGCACGCGGACGAGGACGCCGAACGAGTCCAGGCCGTCGTACTCCGCGCGCAGCGCGTTGGCGTTGCCGTCCCGCAGATCCTTCGCCGTGAGACTCCGTACAGCTCCGTACACACCGCGGGTGAATACCCCGCTGCAGACCGTCAACGTGCGCGAGCTGTGGTGGGGGTTCGCCACCCGGGCGATGAGGCCGACGTCCTGGACCACGCGATCGTTCTCGATCACCGGCTCGAACCGTTCGATTCCGCCGGCGGTTCTTAACTCGAAGATCTCACCGTCGAGGTGGTCCGCATGGACCTGCCGCACCGGTAGCGTCTTGTCGGGGATGAGCCGGCCCGCACCCTGCACCTGGGCGATGTTGCCGAGCACCACGGTATGCGCGGTGATGTCCTCCGCGCTGAATCCGTTGCCCAGCACGAAGCGGACGTCGTTGTCGGGGTTGAGCCGCCGGATGTGCCCCCACAGCTCGAGCAGCGAGTCGAGGTCGGCGGCGTTGCGGAGGTGGATGTAGTTGGGGTCGTCCGGCGTGGAGTACCGGCCGGCGTCGTCCTTGTCGAGGCGGCCGCAGAAGATCCGGATGGACTCGCCGACGGGGAACTTCCAGAAGGGTGTGGGGGCGGTGACGGTGGCGACGGCGGGGGCATCGCTCCGCAGGCCGGTCAGCTCGGCGTTCAGTTCGTCGAAGCTCTTTCGCTCGGCGGGGGTGAGGTAGTCCAGGTCGACGCGGGGGGGAGCTTCGGGGAGGAGCCAGCGTCGAGAGGCGAAGAAGATCGCGTAGTCGCGGAGCCGCGCCGTGGGTGGCGGGGTCCCGTTCTCGTAGGCCGAGATGCTGGGTCCGGTCACGCCGAGCGCCTTGGCCACCCGCGACTGGTTGACCGGCTGATCGGGCCAGTGGCGCAGTCGCAGCGCGCGAAGCCTCTCGCTGAGCGGGGTCGTGGCCATCGCTTCCGGACCTCCGCTCGCCTCGCCTCGAACCGACCGGTCGATCGTGTTCGGCGTAGGTCAGTTCAGTTGCACCTGAGTTCGGCTGACTTCAGCGCGGTCAGCTTGCCTGAATGCCTGTCTTTACCATAGCGGCTGCTGTCCTGTTCACGGGCCACCTTGGAGCATCAGGTGATTTCAGCTGAACCACTTAAGGGCCGTCGTAGCTGCACTCTGAGCGCCTCACCGGCCGCCGCTAGGAACCGTCAGGTTCTGGCTCCGAACTGATCCGCAGGAGTTCAGAACTGCGACCTGCAATTTCACGCGTTGACCAGGCGAGGCGCCGAGCCCGACCCTTGATCGTGACGTGATCGGGTGCGGCGGTCGAGCAGAGGTGGCTCATGATCTGGATCAACGAGGTCCTCGCAGGTGACGAGCGGGCTGTTGCCGCTCAACAGTTCGAGCCACGGGATTCGCCGGGTGTTCTGGTGATCATGGGTCTGATGATCATCGTGTTCCTGCTCGTCGGAGCACTGACCAGGAACACCAGCGACCTCGCCGAGGTGGCGAGCACCGCCATCGGCGGAATCTTCCGCAACCTCGCGACGATGCTCGTGGCGGTGGTCGTGTTGATCCTGCTGGTCGTGGCGGTCGCCAACGGTGCCGCCGACCCCGGGATCTCGACGGTGGCTCCGGGGGAGCAGGCGGATGCTCCGGCCGCCGATCCCGGTGGACCGGCGGACGGGGATGGCGTCGCCGTCGGATGAGGGCCGGTCAGTGGGCGGGGTCCTCGGCCCCCGCCCACTCCTGCCGCCGCACCTCGTACGTGGCGATGCTGACCGCGGACGCCACGTTGAACGACCCGACCTTGCCCAGCTGCGGGATGTAGCCCAGTGCGTCGCAGGCGGCGATCATCTCGCTGGACATCCCGCGCGCCTCGTTGCCGACGGCCACGCACACGTCGCGGCACAGGTCGAGCTCGTGCAGCGGCTTCGCGGTGTCGGTGAGTTCCAGCCCGACGACGTGGTAGCCGTCGGCGTGCGCGGCGTCGACGGCCTCGCGGACCGTCGCGCAGCCGCGGACCTGCAGGTACCGGTCGGTGCCCATCGCGAGCTTCTGTGCCTTGGGCGTCGTGGGGTCGGCGGAGCGGCCGATCAGGTACAGGTGATCGACGCCCAGCACGGCGGCCGAGCGCACGATCGCGCCCACGTTGAACGGGCTCTCGACGTCCTGCAGCATCAGCCCGACCTGCATGGTCGCGCGGCGCCGCCACGTCCGGTTCAGCCGCTTGAGCGCGGTGCCTCCGAGCTGCTGCACGACACCTCCAAGATCCGATAGCCCTGCACCGAGATCAGCCGCTCGGTCGGCCAGCCCGAGGAGCGGAGCCAGTCGGCGAACGAGTCCGACCCCAGGTGCTTGTGCACCACCAGGTAGGCCCGCCCCTCCGGCGCCAACCGGGGCAGCCACCGCGTCATCAGCCCGTGCAGCACATCCTTGCCCGAGCGGATCGGCGGGTTCGAGTAGATCCCGGCGAACTCGATGTCGTCGGGCACCTCCTCGGGACGGCCGACGCTGACGTTGCCCAGGTCCGCGGCGTTGCGCCGCGTCAGGTCCAGCGCCCGGTCGTTGACGTCGACGGCCCACACCGGCAGCCGCCGGCGGCGGGTCGCCAGGGTCAGCGCGATCGGGCCGTAGCCGCAGCCGAGGTCGAGCAGCGGGCCGCGCCGGGGCGGCATCGGGGCGTGCTCGAGCAGGATGCGGGTGCCGCTGTCGAGGCGGGAGCCGGAGAAGACGCCGCTGTCGGTGGCCAGCGTCAGGTCGACGTCGGGCAGCACGACGCGGACGGTGTCCGGGCGGCTCGGCGTCGACGGGTCCGCCGAGAAGTAATGCTCCTGCACACCGGGGAGTATCCCCTCCGTAGGGTGCGGGTCGTGGTCTCACCCCCGCCCCCGCACCCGTCGGGCGCCCGCCCCCCGGCGATCCCGCGCGAGCTCGTGCCGCACCACGTCGCGCTCGTGATGGACGGCAACGGCCGCTGGGCCAACGCGCGCGGCCTGCCGCGGATCGAGGGGCACCGCAGGGGCGAGGCGTCCCTGATGGACGTGGCGCGCGGCTGCATCGACATCGGCGTCCGCTGGCTGTCGGCCTACGCGTTCTCCACGGAGAACTGGAAGCGCAGCCCCGACGAGGTGCGCTTCCTCATGGGCTTCAACCGCGACGTGATCCGCCGCAGGGTCGACGAGATGCACGAGATGGGCGTCCGCGTCCGCTGGGCGGGACGCCGGCCGCGGCTGTGGCGCAGCGTGATCAAGGAGCTGGAGGTCGCGGAGGAGAAGACCCGCGGCAACGACGTCCTCAACCTGACGATGTGCGTCAACTACGGCGGCCGCGCCGAGATCGCCGACGCCGTGCAGAAGATCGCCCAGCTCGTCGCCGACGGGCGGATCAAGCCCGGCAAGGTCGACGAGCGGCTGATCGCCCGCTACCTCGACGAGCCCGACATGCCCGACGTCGACCTGTTCGTCCGCAGCTCGGGGGAGCAGCGGACGTCGAACTTCCTGCTGTGGCAGTCGGCGTACGCGGAGATGGTCTTCCTCGACACCCTGTTCCCCGACTTCGACCGCCGCCACCTGTGGCAGGCCGTCGAGATCTACGCCCGGCGCGACCGCCGATTCGGCGGCGCGCTCGACACCCCGGAGAGTGCATCGTGAGTCTCGCCGTCGCGCAGAAGGCGCTGGAGAACTACCACGACGTCACCGTCGACGACGACGGCTCGCTCACCTTCGCCCACGGCGGCGTGCTCTGCGTGGTGCAGGGCATGGACCTGGAGGAGGGTCTGCCCGTCCTCAACCTGATGTGCGTGGTGGCCTGGGACCTGCCCCTGGACCAGGACATCCCCACCCGCATCGCGCTCGGTGCGGGGGAGGGCCTGTTCGGCACGCCGAAGGTGATCCGCGGCGAGCAGGGCTGGGACGTCACGCTCCGCTATGCCTTCCCCGCCTCGGGACTGGAGGAGAAGGCGATGGGCACGCTGCTGATGTTGGTGGTGGGCAGCGCGTCCACCCTGCGGGCGGAGCTGGTGGGGGCCTAGACCTCGGCGAGGTGCACGAGCGGCAGCGAGCTGAGCTGCAGCGTGCTCATGTCGCGGGCGAGGCCCAGCACCTTGTTCTGCGCCTCCTGCATGCGGCCGTCGATGTAGCCCGAGAGTGAGTAGGCGATGCGGCCGAGCAGGCGCACGGTGGTGTCGTCGACGATCGGGCGCGGCGCCGAGACGACCGCGACCCCCATCAGCGTGCCGTCGTTGGCCTGCGCGGCGCCGATCGTGAACGCCTCGCGCGGGTTGACGTGCCGCGACGCGTAGTGGTCGCGCAGCTTCTTGAGCATGGAGTGGAAGTCGGCCGCGGTGATCTCGGTGTTGGGCAGCTCCAGCTCCTTGACGTCGTCGTCGGAGAGGATGCCGATGCGACCGGAGAAGCATCGGACGTAGCCGATGAGCGCACCGGTCCACAGTGCCTCGATCAGCGCGTCGTCGGTCTGGACCTGCACCGGGCCGGCGTCGGGCCCGCCGAGCGCGGTGACGAGGTGCTCGCAGCAGCGCAGCACGTACTGCAGGTCCTCGAAGACCGACGCCAGCTGCGCGAGCTCCTCGGACTCGGGGGCGTCGAGCTTGCGGACCGCGTTCGGGGCATCCCCGTTCGTCGCCTCGTCCGCAGCGGCCTCGTCGCCGTTCGTTCCGGGCTCACTCATGGGGGACGTCTCCTTGCTCAGACCGTGCGTGACCAGACAGTGCCGGAGCCGGACGTTAACGCCGGCCACGTGATCTCGGTGACTCGGTTTGAGACGCAGGTCTCACGTCGCGGCGGAGCACTCGCGGCACAGCCCGAAGATCTCCGCGGTGTGGCTGAGCTCGGAGAATCCGTGCTGCTCGGCGATCCGCTGCGCCCAGGTCTCGACGGCGGGGCCCTCGATCTCCACGGTGGCCCCGCAGCGGCGGCAGACCAGGTGGTGGTGGTGCTCCGAGGAGTCGCAGCGGCGGTAGACGGCCTCGCCCGTCCCGGTGCGCAGCACGTCGACCTCGCCGGCGTCGGCGAGCGACTGCAGCGTGCGGTACACCGTGGTCAGGCCGATGCCGTCGCCCACCCGGCGCAGTTCCTCGTGGATGTCCTGGGCGGAGCGGAAGTCGTCGAGCCGGTCGAGGAGGGCGGAGACGGCGGCGCGCTGGCGGGTGGCGCGCAGGACGCGCGTGGCGGGAGCCTGCTGGGCCTGGTTCACCGGCCCTCCTCCGCGTGCGCGACGGCGTCGACCACGATGTGCGCGAGGTGGTCGTCGACGAGGGAGTAGACGACCTCGCGACCGTGCCGCTCGCCGTGCACCACGCTCGCCGACTTGAGCACCCGCAGGTGCTGGCTGATCAGCGGCTGGGTGACGCCGAGGGCGTCGACGAGGTCGTGCACGCAGCGTGGGGACTCGCGGAGCTGCAGGACGATCGCGATGCGCACGGGGGCGGCCAGCGCGCGCAGCAGGTCACCCGCGGCCTCGAGGGTGCGGGGGGTGCGCACGGGAGCGGGCGCGGCCCGCCCGGCCTCGTGCTCGGACTGCTCGGACTGCTCGGACTGCTCGGCCACGATCGACATCCGTCTTCCCCATCCTGCGGCCCGCCAGTCGGTATCGAGTATCGATGTCACCGGCCGCGACCCCATGGTAGGCCGTCTAGGGTCCGGTCCCGTGCTGCTCCTGTGCCGCTTCGCGGTCGACCCCGCCGACGCCCCCGACTTCCTCGCCCGCGGCACCCGCGCTCTGGAGCTCCTCACCGCCGCGGAGGGCGCCCTGGACGGCCGGTTGGGCCGGTCCGTCGACGACCCGGGGCGCTGGGTGCTCGCCGTCCGGTTCACGAGCGTCGACGCCTACCGGCGCGCCCTGTCCCCGTTCCCGGTGCGCGAGCTCGTGGTGCCGCTGCTGTCCGAGGCGCTGGCCGACGAGCCCGCGACCTACGAGACGCTGGTCGACGCCACGGCCGGTACGGCGACGGAGTTCCCCAGCCTCCTGGCGTGAGCGGCCGGTCGCTACCCTGGGTGCTTCGTTCGCGCCCCCCTCGCTCAGGAGTACCGCCCCGTGGCCAGCTCGCCCAGTTCCGCCAAGATCGAGACCATCGTGTCGCTCGCCAAGCGTCGCGGCTTCGTCTTCGCCTCCGGCGAGATCTACGGCGGTACCCGGTCGGCGTGGGACTACGGCCCGCTCGGCGTCGAGCTCAAGGAGAACATCAAGAAGCAGTGGTGGCGCTACATGGTCACCGGCCGCGACGACGTCGTGGGCCTCGACTCGTCGGTCATCCTGCCCCGCCAGGTGTGGGTCGCGTCCGGTCACGTCGGCGTGTTCACCGACCCGCTGGTCGAGTGCCAGAGCTGTCACAAGCGCTTCCGCGCCGACCAGCTCGCCGAGGAGTACGTCGAGCGCACCGGCAAGGCGGCGACGGAGGAGGACCTCTCCGACGTCCCGTGCCCCAACTGCGGCACCCGCGGCCAGTACACCGAGCCGCGCGACTTCAACATGATGCTCAAGACGCACCTCGGCCCGGTCGAGACCGAGGAGGGCCTGCACTACCTGCGGCCCGAGACCGCGCAGGGCATCTTCGTCAACTTCCTCAACGTGCAGACGACCTCGCGCAAGAAGCCGCCGTTCGGCATCGGCCAGATGGGCAAGAGCTTCCGCAACGAGATCACGCCCGGAAACTTCATCTTCCGCACGCGCGAGTTCGAGCAGATGGAGATGGAGTACTTCGTCGAGCCCGGCACCGACGAGGAGCTGCACCAGTACTGGATCGACCAGCGCACCGACTGGTACGTCGACCTCGGCATCTCCCGCGACAACCTGCGCCACTACGAGCACCCGAAGGAGAAGCTCTCCCACTACTCCAAGCGCACCGTGGACGTGGAGTACCGCTTCAACTTCCAGGGCCAGGAGTGGGGCGAGCTCGAGGGCGTCGCCAACCGCACCGACTTCGACCTCACGACGCACTCCAACCACTCCGGCGTCGACCTGTCGTTCTACGACCAGGCGTCCGGCACCCGCTACAAGCCGTACGTGATCGAGCCCGCGGCGGGCGTCGGCCGGTCGATGATGGCGTTCCTCATCGAGGCCTACACCGAGGACGAGGCCCCCAACGCGAAGGGCGGCGTCGACAAGCGCGTCGTGCTGCGCCTGGACCGCCGCCTCGCGCCGGTCAAGGCCGCCGTGCTGCCGCTGAGCCGCAACGCCGACCTCTCGCCCAAGGCCCGCGACCTCGCCGCGCAGCTGCGCAAGAACTGGAACATCGAGTTCGACGACGCCGGCGCCATCGGCCGCCGCTACCGCCGCCAGGACGAGATCGGCACCCCGTTCTGCATCACGGTCGACTTCGACACCCTCAACGACGAGGCCGTGACGATCCGTGAGCGCGACTCGATGGCCCAGGAGCGCGTGGCCCTGGACCAGGTCGAGGGCTACCTCGCCGGTCGCCTGCTCGGCTGCTGAGGGCCCGTCGGGCTGTGATCACCGTTCGGGAACCGGGAGCGGGCCTGAGCCCGCTCTCGGTTCCGAGACGCCGATCATGGGCGGGTGGTGGCTAGACGGGCAGCAGGCGGTCGAGCAGGTCCTGCATCGTGACCAGGCCCAGCAGCTCGCCGTCGGACTCCACGAGCGCGAGGTGGTTGCGCTTCTCGCGCATGGCCCGCAGCGCGTCGTGGATGGCGGTGTCGGCGGACAGGGTGGCCACCGGCCGCATCAGGTCGGCCGCGGTGGTGCCGGCCGGGCCGGCCAGCGCGTCGCGGACGTGCACGACGCCCACCGGCTCACCGTCGCGGCCCACGACGAGCCGCAGGTGCCCGCTGGCGCGGGCGGCCTCGCGGATCGCCCGGACGTCGGCGTCGGCCGGCACCCAGGACACCTCGGCGCGCGGCCGCACGATGTCGCGCAGCGGGGCGCGGTCGACGTCGAGCGCGGAGAGGATCTGGTCACGCTGCTCGGCGTCCAGGGCCCCGGTGCTGGCCGAGTGGTCGACCAGCTCGCGCAGGTCGTCGGGGTTGCGGCCCTCGCCGAGCTCGTCGACCGGCTCCACGCCCACGCGGCGCAGGAACCAGTTGGCGACGCCGTTGAGCGCGAGCAGCACCGGCCGGGTGAGGATCATGAACCCGCGCATCGGCAGTGCGAGCATCGTGGCCGAGCGCTCCGGGTGCGCGATGGCCCACGACTTCGGTGCCATCTCGCCCACCACGAGGTGCAGGAACGTGACGACGATCAGCGAGAGCACGAACGACAGCACCCCGGCGACGCCCTCGTTGAGCCCGCCGAACAGCGGCGAGAGCAGCGACTCGACGGCCGGCTTGCTCACCGCACCGAGGCCGAGCACGCACAGCGTGATGCCCAGCTGCGAGCCCGCGAGCAGCAGCGAGAGGTCCTTCGCGCTCGCGAGGGCGGCCCGCGCCGCGGCACTGGTCTCCGCGGCCTCCTCGAGCCGGTAGCGGCGGGCCGCCACCAGCGCGAACTCGATCGCGACGAAGAACGCGCTCAGCGCGACCAGCGCCACGGTGATCCACAGCGAAACGGCGACGCTCATCGCTCGTCCTCGCTGCGCTCGGCCGGCGCTTCGCGCAGGCGCTGTGTCGATGATTCGCTCGCAAGCTCGCTCATGCCGACACCTCCTCGTCCACGGTCACGTCGGCGGTGACGAAGGCCAGGCGCACGGTGGCCGGCACGCGCCGCTCCACGGTGCACACGGTGGCCGTCAGGCGACGGTCACCGGTGTCCAGCTCGACGGTGTCGCCGACCTCGGGCAGCTTCTGCAGCCGGTCGATGACCAGCCCGCCGATGGTGTGGAACTCCCCACCGGGCAGGTCGGCGTCGACGAGGCGCTCGACCTCGTCGATGTTGTAGGTGCCGGGCACGGTCCACCCGCCGTCGCCGACGCGGATGGCGTCGCGGCCCGCGGGGTCGTGCTCGTCGGTGATCTCGCCGATGAGCTCCTCGGCGATGTCCTCCATCGTGACGACGCCGGCCAGGCCGCCGTACTCGTCGACGACGCAGGCGAACTCGTCGTCGGCCTCGCGCAGCCGCTCCAGCACCGCGGGCAGCGGCAGCGACGCCGGCACCATGACGGCGGTGCGGGCGGCGTCGGCGACGCGGACGGCGGTGAGGTCGCGGCCCTCCAGCGCGAGGACGTCGCGCAGGCAGATGACGCCCACGACGTCGTCGGCGCCGTCGCCGAGCACCGGCAGCCGGGAGTGCCCCGACGCCATGATCTCGACGAGCTCGGCCACCGTCTGGTCGGCCTGCACCGAGGCGACCCGCGGGCGAGGGATCATCGCGGCGCGGGCCGTGCGGTCGGTGAAGTCGAGGACGCGGTCGAGCAGGACGGAGAGCTCCTCGTCGATGTCACCGCTGTCGCGCGACTCGTCGACGATGGCCTCCAGGTCGCGCGGCGTCGCCGAGTGCTCGACGTCGTGCACCGGCTCGATGCGCAGGGCCCGCAGCAGCAGGTTCGAGGCCGCGTCGAAGATGCGGATGAGCCAGCCGAACGTGCGCAGGTAGATCGCGGTGGACAGCGCGAGTGCGCGCGCCACGGGCTCGGGCCGGGAGATGGCGAGGTTCTTCGGGAACAGCTCGCCGAAGACCATCTGCACGACGGTGGCGAAGAGCAGCGCCAGCGCGGTGCCGACCGCGATGCCGACGCCCTGGGGGACACCGACGCCGCCGAGCAGCGTGCCGATGCTGGCCCCGATCAGGGGCTCGGCGACGTACCCGACCAGCAGGCCGGTGACGGTGATGCCGAGCTGCGCACCGGAGAGCATGAACGAGG
This sequence comes from Pseudonocardia abyssalis, assembly GCF_019263705.2. NCBI lineage: Bacteria > Bacillati > Actinomycetota > Actinomycetes > Pseudonocardiales > Pseudonocardiaceae > Pseudonocardia > Pseudonocardia abyssalis. The sequence goes on along the minus strand of NZ_JADQDK010000001.1, from coordinate 3,047,704 downwards.
TGCGGTCGGTGATGCCCAGTGCCCGCTTCGCACCGGCGTCACCCGCTGCTGCGCGGGACTTGAGCCGGGAGCGGTCGACGGCCATGTAGCCGAATTCCTGGGCGACGAAGTAGCCGGTCAGCGCGGTGATCGCGAGGACGACGACGACGCCGAGGAGGAGGGATGCAACGGTGCTGATCATGTGAACCGTCCTGCGAGGACGGTGCACGTACTGTCGGACGGGTCCATGGTTCCTGTCTTCGGAGGGCCCGAACTCGGGCGATTCGCCCGGTTCAACGTCGCTGTCGCGGCGGTGGTTCCCCGAACCGCGCGCGATCATCCCCACGGTACGGCCCCTGACATCCCTCACCGTCACCACGTGAGGCCTGAGCCGGGTGTGTCGCGCCACTGCGGCCCACCGTGGAGCCATGACCAGCCCACGAGCACCCGGGCCCTACCCGCGACGGCACCGGCGGGGCCCGACCGTTCCCCGACCCGATCCCGGTCGGGGCGGCGCCGGAGCGAGCGGGTCCCGCCGACGTCGTGGGGCCGCTGCACCTGTCCGAGGGCGCCGTCCGCAACCACCTGTCGGCGGCGATCGGGAAGACCGGCGTGCGCACCCGCGGCGAGGCGGTGCGGCTGACCGAGGCGCGCGGCTGGTTGTGGCTACGCTGGTCGGCGTGACCGCTTCCCTGCGTGACCTCGGCTCCTCCCTGCGTCGCCTCGCCGGTTCGGGGGTCGGGGTGGTCCGGGTGCTGCAGCGCCACGGTTTCGGCACCGTCGAGAGTGGACAGATGGTCGTCGGGACGGCGGCCGGTGAGCGGGCGGGCGTGCTCTACCGCGGTGCACTGGACGACTCGGTGCTGCCGCTGGTCGCGGCCTCCGCACAGGGCCCGCAGACCCGCGAGGCGCACGTCGCCGAGGCCGCCGCGCTCGACGCCGGACTGGCCTGCGCGGGCGGCGCCACGCTGCTCGGGCACCCACTGCCCGCCGGGCACGCGGAGGTGCTGGGAGCGGCGCTGGAGAACGGCGAGCCCGCGGCGCTCGTGTCCGCCGCCGACGGCACCACCGCGATCGTGCTGACCGGCCCCGAGCTGGAGACCGTCACCGGGGCGCTGGGCTCCGACGCGCTCGACGAGTCCGCCGCCACCGCCGCCCGCACGCTGCTGCGCCGCGGCGCCACCGTCACCGAGCAGATCCCCACCGAAGCGGGCGACCTGCTGCTGGACCTGTGGGTCCCGGTGCCGTCGGTGCTGGTCGTGGGCGCGGGCGCGATCGGTGACGCCCTGGCGGCGCAGGCCGCGCTGTTGGGCTGGAGCTCGCGCTCGGAGTCCGGCCTGGACGCCACCGTCGCCGCGGTCGAGGCGTTCACCGCGGCCGACGTCCTCGTGCTGCTCGACCACGACCCCGCCTTCGACGCCGCGCTGCTCGCCGGCCTGCGCCACGGCCGCGGCTTCCTCGGCGCGCTCGGCTCGCGGCGCACGCAGTCGGCGCGCCGGGAGCGGCTGCTGGCCTCGGGCGTCACCGAGGAGGAGTTGGCCACCGTGCACGGCCCCGTCGGTCTCGACATCGGTGCCCGCACCCCCGCGGAGACGGCGGTGTCGATCGTCGCGCAGGTCGTCGCGGCCCGGGGCGGCCGGGCCGGCACCGCCCTCGCCGCGGCCCCGGGCCGGATCGGCGCATGAGCCCCCCGGGTTCCGAGGCGCCGACGGTCCGGCTCGGCGGTCCGGCCCGGCGCCGGGCCGGCTGGTTCCCGCGGCTCGTCGTCGGGGCGCTGGTGTTCGCCGTGCTCATCGTCGGGGGCACCGCGTTCCGGGTGTGGCAGGTCGCGCGCGTCGACGACCGCCGCGCCGTCGACGCCGTGGTCGTGCTCGGCGCGGCCCAGTACGACGGGGAGCCCAGCTCGATCTTCTCCTGGCGGCTGCGACACGCCCAGGTGCTCTACGAGGAGGGCGTCGCGCCGCTGATCGTCACCACCGGCGGCTCCGCGGAGGGCGACGAGTTCACCGAGGCAGAGGCCGGTCGCGCGTACCTGATCGACCGCGGCGTCCCGGCGTCGGCGATCGTCGCGGTGGGGGAGGGGTCCGACACGCTGGGCAGCCTGGAGGCCGTGGCCGACCGCGCCGAGGTCGACGGCTGGAGCACCGCGCTCGTCGTCAGCGACCCGTGGCACTCGCTGCGCGCCCGCACCATGGCCCGCGACGCCGGGCTCGACGCCTGGAGCTCGCCCACCCGCAGCGGGCCCGCGGTGCAGACGCGCGAGACGCAGTTCCGCTACATCCTCCGGGAGACCGCGGCGCTGCTGTTCTACCGGCTGACGCACGCGTCGGTCGACACGGGCTCCGACTCCGGCCTCGGGTGACCTTGTACACCGACCACGACCGGTACTCGGACCACGACCGCGAACGCCGGCTCCCCGAGCCGCCCAAGATCGGCAGCGAGCGTCGCACCCCGTTCTCCCGCGACCGCGCGCGCGTCCTGCACTCCGCCGCGCTGCGCCGGCTGGCGGGGAAGACGCAGGTCGTGGGGCCGGGGGAGGGCGCCGAGATCAGCGGTGTGCCGCGCACCCGGCTCACGCACTCCCTGGAGGTCGCGCAGATCGGGCGCGGGATCGCCGAGGAGCTGGGCTGCGACCCCGACGTGGTCGACACCGCCGGGCTCGCGCACGACATCGGGCACCCGCCGTTCGGGCACAACGGTGAGGTCGCGCTCGACGCGTGGGGTGCGTCGTGCGGCGGGTTCGAGGGCAACGCGCAGACGCTGCGGATCCTCACCCGGCTCGAACCCAAGATCGACCACGGGGACGTCACGGCGGGGCTCAACCTCACCCGCGCCACGCTCGACGCGTCGGCGAAGTACCCGTGGGAGCGCCGCCCCGGCACGTCGAAGTACGGCGCCTACGCCGATGACGCCGCGATGCTCGCCTGGGTGCGCGAGGGCGCACCGGAGGGGCGGTGCAGCATCGAGGCGCAGGTCATGGACTGGTCCGACGACGTCGCCTACTCGGTGCACGACGTCGAGGACGGCATCCTGTCCGGCCGCATCGACCTCGCGGCCCTCGGCTCCGCGCACGAGCGGGCCGCGCTGGGCGCCACCGCCGTCACGATGTTCGGGGCCGACGCCGGCGCCCTCGACGAGGCCGGTGACGTGCTGCTCGCCCTGCCCGTCGTCGACGCCGTGCGCGGGTTCACCCCGTCGACGGCGACCTCCTCCGCGCACATCGCACTCAAGCGCCTCACCAGCATCCTGGTCGGGCGGTTCGTCCTCGCCGCCGTCGACGCCACCCGCGCGGCCCACGGCGACGGCCCGCTCGCCCGCTACGCCGCAGACCTCGTCGTACCGCCCCGCGCCGCCGCGGAGGTGGCGCTGCTCAAGTCGGTGGCCCTGCGCTACGTGATGAGCGACCCGCAGCGCCTGGCCATGCAGACGCGACAGCGCGAGCTGCTCGCCGAGCTGGCCGACGCCCTGCTCGCCGGGGCACCGGGCACGCTCGACCCGGTGCTGGCCGAGGACTGGGCGGCGGCCCCGGACGACGCCGCCCGCCGCCGCGTGGTGGTCGACCAGGTGGCCGTGCTCACCGACCAGCAGGCGCACGCGAGGCACGCGGCACTCGTCCCGTAACGGGCATACTGGACACAGTGCGCACCCTCGGCAGCGTGGCACCGTTCACGATGGCCGGTCTCGCGCCGGTCCCGCTCGGCACCCGGGTCGTCGACGCCGACCGCGCGGACGTGCCCGGGTACCGGGTCACCGCGGCGGCCTGAGGGCGGTCAGGGCCGGCAGGTCCCGCCGTAGGTCGCGATCTTGAAGTCGACGGTGTCGAGCGCGAACTGCAGCTCGGCGAGCTGCGCCAGCACCGACTCGCGGTGGGCGACCAGCATCTCCAGCCGCTCGGGCTCCGTCACCGGCCCGTCCTCGGCCAGCGCGACGTAACGCTGCAGCTCCCGGATCGGCATGCCGGTCATGCGCAGGCGGTTGAGGAAGACCACGCGGCCGAAGTCGGCCGCGGAGTACGCCCGGTAGCCCGACGCGTCGCGGCCGACCGTGATCAGGCCGATGCGCTCGTAGTAGCGCAGGGTGTGGGCGGTGACGCCGGTGCGCTCGGCCGTCTCGGCGATGCTCAGCGTGGTCCCCGGCGCGGGGATGGCGGCGTCCTGCCTGCGGAGCCGGTCGAGGGCGTCGTCCACGGTGGTGGTCATGGAGTCGACGATAGGCCGTGCCCGGCGCTCAGCCGGCCAGTGCGGAGACCGGGAGCGGTTCGCCGGGGCAGTCCTCGAGCACCCGGGCGATCGCCTCGGACTCCGCGGCCGTGACCCACAGCCCGTAGGTCGCCTTCACCGCCACCTGCCGCGCGACGTAGGCGCACCGGTAGCCGCGCGAGGGGGGGAGCCAGGTGGCCGCGTCGCCGTCGCCCTTGGAGCCGTTGGTCGGGCCGTCGACGGCGAGCAGGTTGAGCGGGTCGTTCGCGAGCAGCTCGCGGGTGTCCTCGTCGAGCTGCTGCGCGCCGGTCTGCCAGGCGTTCGACAGCGCGACGACGTGGTCGATCTGCACGTCGGCACTCGTCGCCTCGCCACGCAGGAAGGGCACGCCGTCGCCGGTGTAGGGGTCGAGGAGCGCACCGGAGAGGACCACGCAGTCGTGGGTACCGGGCTTGTACTCGACCGAGGTCAGGTCGCGGGCGAGGACCTGGTTGCGCTGGTCGCAGCCGTCGCGGTCGACGTCGGCCCAGCGCTGGCCGAACTGCTCACGCCCGTAGCCGGTCTTCGGCGCCCGGCCCTTCACCGGCAGGGCGGCGAGAGCGGTGGCGGCGTCGCCCGTCGGGGCGGCCGAGGTCGTGGTCGGCAACGCCGGGAAGTCGTAGGAGGACAGGTCGGGGAGCTCGAGCCCGGCACACCCGGAGAGCAGCAGGACGGACAGGAGAACGGGGAACAGGGGCCGGCGCACCGGTCCCAGGATGGTCGACGAGCGCGCCCGGAGCCCGTCGCCGCGCCGCCCGTTCGGCGCATGCACGACGACGGCGCGGCACCCCGGGATCCGGGATGCCGCGCCGTCGTGGTCGAGCGGGTGGGTCAGGCGGCCGAACGACGTCCGCCGGTACGCGGGCGGCCACCACCGCTGCGGCCACCACCGCGCGGGGCGCCGGCCCCGGCGGCACTGCCGCGCGAGCGACGGCCGCTGCCGCGGGGCTGCTGCGCCGGCTTCGGCGGCTCGATGATGGGCACCCCGGACGGGATGCGCGCACCGGTGACCTTCGAGAGCGCGGCGTCGCCGGGAGCGACGTCGGTGTGCGTGGCCTTCACGCCGGCGAGCCGGGTGAGCCGCTCGACGTCGCGGCGCTCCTGCGGCGTGACCATCGTGACGACGACGCCGGAGTCCCCGGCCCGGGCGGTGCGACCCGCGCGGTGCAGGTAGTCCTTCGGGTCGGCAGGCGGGTCGACGTGCACGACGAGCGAGACGTCGTCGACGTGGATGCCGCGGGCGGCGACGTCGGTGGCGACGAGCACGGGCGTCTGCCCGTCCTTGAAGTCGGCGATCGCGCGGTTGCGGGCGTTCTGCGCCTTGCCGCCGTGCAGCGCGCCGGCGTTGATGCCGTCGCGGCGCAGCGTCTTGACCAGCCGGTCGACGCCGTGCTTGGTGCGCACGAACAGGATCGTGCGGCCGTCGCGGGCGGCGATCTCGGTGACCACGCGGGGCTTGCTCGACAGGTCGACGTGCAGCACGTGGTGGTCCATCGTCTCCACCTGGGCGGTGGAGGACGCGATCGACCGGGTGACCGGGTCGGTCAGGTACTGGCGCACCAGGGTGCCGACCTCGCCGTCGAGCGTGGCGGAGAACAGCAGCCGCTGCCCGTCGGCCGGCGTCAGGTCGAGGATCTTGCGGACCTGGGGCAGGAAGCCCATGTCGGCCATGCGGTCGGCCTCGTCGATCGCGGTGATCTCGACGCCGGACAGGTCGCAGGTGCGCTGCGTGGTGTGGTCGGTGAGCCGGCCCGGGGTGGCGACCAGCAGGTCGATGCCGCGGTTGAGCTCGGCGACCTGCCGGTTGAACGACATCCCGCCGACGACCGATGTGGTGGTGAGCCCGAGCGCCCTGGCGAACGGGGTGAGCGCGTCGACGACCTGCGTCGCCAGCTCGCGGGTGGGGACCAGCACGAGCCCGCGCGGGCGGCGGGCCTGCGAGCGGCCGCCGGCGAGCCGGGACAGCAGCGCGAGGCCGAAGGCCAGCGTCTTGCCGGAGCCGGTCTGTCCGCGGCCGAGCAGGTCGCGCCCGGCGATCGTGTCGGGCAGCGTGGCGGCCTGGATCGGGAACGGCTCGGTGAAGCCCTCCGCGGCCAGGGCCTTGACGACCGGCTCGGGCAGCCCGAGCTGGGCGAACGTGGGCATGCCGGACTCCGGCACGGTCCACAGCACCTCGGGCGGAGCGGGGGTGCTCGGCGCCGAGGGGCGCGCCGGTCCGCGGGAGCGGCCGGGCGACGGGCGTCCGCCGCCGCCACCGGAGCGGCGCGGACGCGAGCTCGCCGACGAGAAGTTCGCACGGCGAGAAGAGCTGGGGGAAGACAAGTAAGAAAACCTCCGGGACGTGGCACGTCAGCACGGAGAAGCAGCGCCGAGATGACGGCGGCTGAGATCTCGAGGGACGAGCCCGGGCGCAGTCGTTGCGCCCTGAATGGGTACTGCGGGTGCGCCCTGGTGGGGACGGCCGATAGAGACGGGCCGGGCGCTCGTGATCGAGTCTAGCCGCCCGGCCCGGCCCCGGCCGACACCTAGCCCTGTGACGTTCCCATCCCCGACGCGACGAGCAGCTCGTCGAGCAGCGTGGCGGGCTGTCCGACCTCGGGCGGCAGCCCCTTCGCCGTGAACCACTCGCCGATCCGCCGCACGTCGCGGGCGAGGAACTCCGGGCCCTGCGGGTTGCCCACGACGTCCACGACCTGCGGCAGGTCGATCAGTACGAGCCGGCCGCGGTGGACGAGGACGTTGTAGGCGGAGAGGTCGCCGTGCGTGAGTCCGTGGCGGGCCAGCCCGAGCAGGGCGTCGACGAGCTGGTGCCAGAGATCACAGAGCTCGTCGACGCCCGGGCGGCACTGCGCGAGCCGCGGGGCTGCGGTGCCGTCCGGGTCGCCCACGAACTCCATCAGCAGCTCGGTGCCCGAGCACTGCACGGGGTAGGGGACGGGCACACCGTGGCTCCACAGCAGCGACAGTGCCGCGAACTCCGCGCCCGCCCACTGTGTGGCGAGGATGTCGCGGCCGAACGCGGTGCGCCCGGCCATCGCGCGCATCTCCCGGGAGCGCCGCACGCGGCGGCCCTCCAGGTAGCCCGCGTCGCGGTGGAACATGCGGTGCTCGGCGGTGCGGTAGCGCTTCACGGCCATGACGGCGCTGCGGTCGGTCCCGGGCACCGCGCGCTCCAGCAGGCCGACGTCGGCCTCCTTGCCGGACTTGAGTGCGCCGAGCTCGGTGTCGACCGCGGCGTGCTCGGTGATCACCCAGTGCGGCAGCGGATCGGGGCCGTGGTCGGCTCCGTCCCATGTGGACCAGCGGTCGCCCTCGGGCGGGCCGTCGGGTTCGGCACCGGCCCGCTCGTCGAACGCGGAGAGGTCGGTGCGGGTGCGGCGGGGTTCGTCGTCGTCGACACGGCGGCGCTTGCGGACGGGCTCGTACAACGGGGGTCTCCTCGAGAGGCGCCCCGGCGCGAGTCAGCGCGGGGCGGGGATCGGACGGACGCGCGGCACGTCCAGGACAGTCGTGGACATCACGCACACCTCCTCACCTCTCGGACGGCGCTCACCCTCGCGCATCCGCCCGCCCGACCGCCACCGATTAACCGCGCCACGATTGGGAGGCGCCGGGACGGGGCACGCTCGGGCATGAAGGCATATGTGTTCACGCAGTACGGCGGCCCCGAGAACCAGGAGATCCAGGAGCTCCCGACGCCCGAGCCGGGTCCGTCGGAGGTGCGCATCGCGGTGCGCGCGGCCGGGGTGAACCCGATCGACTGGAAGATCCGCCAGGGCTTCCTGCGCGAGTTCCTGCCACGCGACCTGCCCGCGGTGCTCGGTGGTGAGGCCGCCGGGGTCGTCGAGGCGGTCGGGCAGGACGTCGACGGGTTCGCCGTCGGCGACGAGGTCTTCGGCAACACGTCGTCGACGTCCGGGGCCTACGCTGAGCAGGCGCTGCTCAGCGCCGCGGCGACGGCGAAGAAGCCCGGCGGACTGCCGTTCACCGCCGCGGCGGTGCTCCCGATCGCCGCGGCCACCGCGTACGACGGCCTCGCGCAGCTCAAGCTCGACGCCGGCGCGACGCTGCTGATCAACGGCATCGGCGGGGGAGTCGGGGTGGTGGCGGCCCAGCTCGCGCGCGACCGCGACATCACCGTCGTCGGCACGGCCTCGGAGGACAAGCGGGTGCTCGTCGAGTCCCTCGGCGCGATCCTGGTGCCCTCGGGCGACGGGGTGGCCGAGCGCGTCCGCCAGATCCTGCCCGAGGGCGTCGACGCGATCCTCGACCTCGTGGGCGGCGACGCGCTGCGTGCGGTGGCCGAGCTGGCCGGCGACCGGTCGAGGATCGTCACCGCGGGCGACCCCGGCACGGCGGCGGAGGTCGGCGGCGTGCTGATCGAGCGCGACGGCACCTCGACCGTGCTCGACGCGGTGGTGGCGCTCGTGGCGCAGGGGAAGATCGACTCGCACGTCGGCGAGGTCTTCCCCCTCGACGACGCGGGCTCCGCGCTGGCGGCGGTCGAGGCGGGCCACGCCCGCGGCAAGGTCGTCATCGAGATCGGCTGAGCGATCGGCCGGCTCTCAGGCCGGCACGATCACGTGCAGCACCGCGGGGCCCGGTCGCTCGACGCGCATCCCGGCACGCCGGGCGATCGCGGCCACCGCGGCGGCGTCGACGGGTTCCGCGCGCGTCCCGGCGAGCAACCGGGCGAGCCGTCCCTTGTGCGCCTTGTTGAAGTGGCTGATCACCGTGCGGGTGCCGTCCGGGCGCTCGGCCAGCACGTCCACGTCGACGGCCCCGGGCACGCGGGCGAACGCGGCGTAGGAGCCGGAGCGCAGGTCGACGACCAGCTCCCCGTCGGCGATCGTGCGCAGCACCGGTTCGAGGAGCGGCTTCCACGCCGCGGCGAGCGTGCCGCGCCCGGGCAGGGCCGAGCCCGCGGAGAGCCGGTAGGCCGGGATCGGGTCGTCGGCGCGCACCAGGCCGAACAGTGCCGAGGCGACGGCGAGGCGCTCGCGGGCCCGGCCCGCGGCCGCCCCGCGCAGGGACCGGACGTCGAGCGCGTCGTAGAGGACGCCGGTGTAGCGGTGCAGTGCGGGCGTCGTGGGGCTGGTGCGGAGCGCGGCGTTGCGCGTGACCTCGTCGTCCTGCTTCGGGGACAGGCCGAGCGCCGCGCGGGAGGCGTCCAGGTCGGCGGCCAGGGCGACCACGGCATCGACCAGCTCCGCGCGGAGCGGGCCCAGCTCGGGATGGTTCAGGGCGTCCAACCGCAGCGGCGGGCCGTCGCCGCCGTGGATCTTGGTCTCCGACGGCGGGAGCAGCACGAGCACGACGGGGACGGTAGCCGGACGTGGCGTTGTGCCCTCGTGGCGACCCCGTTACGGTCACCCCCGTGATCCCCCTCGTGACCCGTCGGCATGTGGACTACATGCGCGTCACGAGCGCGGCCTGTCGACCCGGCCGCTGACCGAGTCCGCACGTCCTCTCATCTCGTTCTCTGGAGACACGTATGTCCGAATCCTGGTCCTTCGAGACCAAGCAGGTCCACGCCGGTGCCGCCCCCGACCCCACCACGGGCGCCCGGGCCACCCCGATCTACCAGACCACCGCGTACCAGTTCCGCGACACCGACCACGCCGCCGCGCTGTTCGGCCTGGCCGAGTTCGGCAACATCTACACGCGGATCATGAACCCGACGCAGGACGTGCTGGAGCAGCGCATCGCGGCGCTCGAGGGCGGTGCCGCGGCCGTCGCCACGGCGTCCGGCCAGTCGGCAACCACGCTGGCGATCCTCAACATCGCGGAGGCGGGCGACCACATCGTCTCCAGCGCCGCGCTCTACGGCGGCACGTACAACCTGTTCCACTACACGCTGCCGAAGCTCGGCATCGAGGTGTCGTTCGTCGACCCCGACGACCTCGACGCGTGGCGCGGCGCCGTCCGCCCGAACACCAAGCTGTTCTTCGGCGAGACCGTGGGCAACCCGCGCAACAACGTGCTCGACATCCGCGCCGTCGCGGACGTGGCCCACGAGCTCGGCCTGCCGCTGCTCGTCGACAACACGGTGCCCACGCCGTTCCTGCTGCGCCCGATCGAGCACGGCGCCGACATCGTCATCCACTCGGCCACCAAGTTCCTGGGCGGGCACGGCACCGCGATCGGCGGCGTCATCGTCGACTCGGGGACCTTCCCGTGGACCGAGCACTCCGAGCGCTTCCCCGGCCTCACCACGCCCGACCCCAGCTACCACGGCGCCGTCTTCACCGACGCCGTCGGCCCGATCGCGTACGCGATCAAGCTGCGCGTGCAGTTGCTGCGCGACATCGGCCCGGCCATCGCCCCGCTCAACAGCTTCCTGATCATCCAGGGCATCGAGACGCTGTCGCTGCGCATGGAGCGTCACACGTCCAACGCGCAGACGCTGGCGGAGTGGCTCGAGGCGCGCGACGAGGTCGAGACCGTCTACTACGCCGGCCTGCCGTCGAGCCCGTTCCACGCCGCCGCGCAGAAGTACCTGCCGCGCGGTGCCGGTGCGATCGTCGCGTTCGACATCGTCGGTGGTGTCGAGGCGGGCAAGAAGTTCGTCGACGCCCTCGAGCTGCACAGCCACCTCGCCAACATCGGCGACGTGCGCAGCCTCGTGATCCACCCGGCCAGCACCACCCACAGCCAGCTCACCCCGGAGGAGCAGGCCGCCACCGGCGTCACGCCGGGCCTCGTCCGCCTGTCGGTGGGCCTCGAGCACGTCGAGGACCTCAAGGCCGACCTCGAGGCGGGCTTCCGCGCGGCGAAGGGCGCATGATCGACGCGTGACGACGACTCTCGACCCCTCTCCCGCCACCGGTGCGTGGCGGGAGGGGGACCCGCCCGGCCGACGGCGTTGGACGTCGCCCGCCTCCCTCCGTGTCGAGTCCGGCACTGAGCTCCCCGACGTCCGGCTGGCCTACGAGACGTGGGGCGAGCTCGCCCCCGACCGCTCCAACGCGGTCCTCGTGCTGCACGCCCTCACCGGCGACAGCCACGTCACCGGCCCGGCCGGTCCGGGGCACCCGACGTCCGGGTGGTGGGACACGCTCGTCGGCCCGGGCCGCCCGCTCGACCCGGCCCGCTGGTTCATCGTGGCGCCCAACGTCCTCGGTGGCTGCCAGGGCAGCACGGGGCCGTCCAGTCCGGCGCCCGACGGGCGGCCGTGGGGGAGCCGGTTCCCGGTGCTGACACCGCGCGACGCGGTGGCGGCGGAGACCGTGCTCGCCGACGAGCTGGGCGTCGACACGTGGGAGTGCGTCGTCGGCGGGTCGATGGGGGCGATGCGCGCGCTGGAGTGGGCCGCGATGGAGCCCGACCGCGTGCGGCGACTGGGCCTGCTGGCCGGGCCCGCGGCGACCTCGGCCGACCAGATCGGCTGGGCGTCGCCCCAGATCGCGGCGATCCGGGCCGACGCGGGTTGGCGCGGCGGCGACTACCACGACGCCGCCCCCGGGGAGGGCCCGCACGTGGGCCTGGGTATCGCGCGGCGGATCGCGCACCTGAGCTACCGCAGCGGGTTCGAGCTGGCCGAGCGCTTCGGCCGTGACGCACAGGACGACGAGGACCCCTGGCACGGCGGCCGGTACGCGGTGGAGAGCTACCTCGACCACCACGCCGCGAAGCTCGTACGACGCTTCGATGCGGGCTCCTACGTGCGGCTGACCGAGATGATGAACGCCCACGACGTGGGCCGGGGCCGCGGCGGGGTCGCCGCCGGGCTGGCCGGGGTGCGGGCGAGGACGACGGTGGTCGGCATCAGCTCCGACCGGCTCTACCCGCCGGCGCAGCAGGCCGAGCTGGCCGCCGGGATCCCGGGCTCCGGCCCGGCGCGGATCATCGAGTCCCCCTACGGCCACGACGGGTTCCTCATCGAGGCCGACGCCGTCGGGACGATGATCGCGGAACTGCTGGAGTCCTGATCGCCCTCAGCGTGCCCCGGCGAGGGCGACGACGACCGTGGCGGCGATCAGCAGGACGGCCAGCACCGCGAGCAGGACGATCCACCGCCGCTCGTTCGGCCGGCCGCGGGCCGGGTCGGCAACGGACCGCGGGTTCCCCGTCTCCGGGGGCACGTCGGTCGGGGGCGGGGCGAACGTCGTGACGGGGCCGGGTGCGGCGGGTCGCGCGCGGCGGTCGGGCACCGGCATCCGGCGGGTCGCCGCCTCGCTCCCGGGGGCGGCGGCGTCCGGGGTGGCGGCGGGCTCCTCGACGGTCGCGGGCTCCTCGACGGTCGCGGGCTCCTCGACGGTCGGGGACTCCTCGACGGTCGGGGGCTCCGTGTCGGTCGGGGGCTCCGTGTCGCTCGGGGGTCCCCCGGCTGCGGGTCCCTCGGCCGGGGGTGTCCCGGCTGCCGGTTCCTCGGCAGCCGGTGCCCCGCCGGCGGGGGGCTCCTCCTCCGCGCCGGCGTCGGTCTCCGCGGTCACCGGCACGACCATCGCGGCCGTGGACCCCGGCACGGGCCGGGGGGCCGGTCCGGGCTTCGCGTTCAGGGCCGCGACCAGCTCGTCGGCGAAGTCGCGTGCAGTGGCCGGGCGGGCGTCCGGGTCCTTGGACAGGACCCGGGCCAGCACCGCGTCCACCTCGGGCGGGAGCTCGGGACGGTGCGTCGACGGGGGCAGCGGGTCCTCCCGGACGTGCGCGAGGAGCACGGCCAGCTCGTGGTCGCGCTCGAACGGCAGGTGGCCGGTCAGGCACTGGTAGACCAGCCCGCCGAACGCGTAGACGTCGGTCCGGCGGTCCAGCGGCCGGCCCGCGATCTGCTCCGGCGCGATGAAGTCGACCGAGCCCAGTACCTGCCCGGTCGCGGTGAGGGGCGGGCCGGACGTGGCGCGCTTGGTGATCCCGAAGTCGCTCAGGTAGAAGTGGTCGCCGCCGCGGGCGCCGGTGGCGGACAGCACGTTCGCCGGCTTGATGTCGCGGTGCACCAGCCCGGCGTCGTGGGCGACCCCGAGGGCCCCCGCGAGCTGGTCGACCAGCACCCGCAGCCGGTCGTGGTGCAGCGGGTCGCCCGCCGCGAGCAGGTCGCGCAGGTCGCCCTGTTCGACGTAGCGCATGACGAGGAACAGCAGACCGTCCGCCTCGCCCGCGTCGTAGACCGGGACGATGTGCGGGTGCTCCAGCTCGGCGACGATCTGGGACTCGCGCGCGAACCGGGTCCGGAAGGTGGGGTTCGACGCGAACTCGGGGTCGAGGACCTTCAGGGCGACGTGCCGGTGCAGGTGCACGTGCTCGGCGAGGTAGACCGTGCTCATCCCGCCCCGCCCGATGCGCCGGATCAGGCGGTAGCCCGCGATCTGCGTCGGGTCGGGGCTCACGTGGCGGCGGTGTCGAGGACCATGATCTCCCCGGCGTTGAGCAGCGAGACGTAGGCCCGGGACCCGTCGGGCAGCACCGAGATGCTCGACGGCCCGTCGCCCGTCGGGATGGTCGCCGAGACGGCGTCCGTCGCGGTGTTGACGACGCTGATGGTGTCGTCGTCGACGTTCGCGGTGTAGAAGAAGCGGCCGTCCGGCGAGTAGGCGATGTCCTGCGGGGCCCGCCCGACCGGCACGGTCGCCACGACCGCGTTGGTCGCCGTGTCGATCACGTACACGTCGTTGCTGCCGTAGTTGACGACGGCGACGCGGGTGCCGTCCGGTGACACGGCGGTGCTGTGCGGGGACGTGCCGACGGGGATCTCCGCGACGACGGCGCTGGTCGCGGCGTCGATCACGGACAGGAGACCGGACTCGTGGTTGGCGGTGTAGAAGAACCGCCCGTCGCGGCCGAACGCCACCCAGTGCGGGTTGGGGGCCACGTCGATCTCCTGGCGGACCGACCCCGCGGCGAGGTCGATGACGTCGACGCGGCCGTCGTCGTGGCTGGGGACGTAGAGCAGGCTCCCGTCGGGGTTCGTCGACGACGCGAACGGCCGCTTCCCGACCGGGATCGTCGCGACGATCTCGTTGGAGGCGGTGTCGAGGACCGAGACGAAGTTGATCGTGAAGTCGTCGTTGTAGACGCTCAGGTAGGCCTGTGACCCGTCGGGGGAGAACGACACGAACCGGGGCGGGCCCGCGGGGACCGGGATCGTCGCCGTGATGCTGTTGATGGTCGTGTCGAACACCGTCACCACGCCCGCGTTGCGGTTGCAGATGTAGGCGAAGCGGCCGTTGGGCGTCACGTGGACGTAGCCGGGGGTGGCGCCGCCGGGGAACGTGCCGAGCACCGACGGGATCGCGACGGCGGCCCGGATCCGGACCGCCTCGACCTCGGGCACCGGCGCGGCCGTCGGCCCGGCGTCCGCGGTCGCCCCCGGTCCGAAGACCCGGACCACGGTGAGGACGAGCGCGACCAGCGAGACCACGACGAGTGCGCCGAGCCCGATCAGCAGGGGGCTGCGCCGCGGCCGCGCGGGGGCGGGATCGTCGGTGGGCAGGGGGTCCGACGACCGGTGCTTCCCGTCGGCCGACGCGAGCCCCAGCGACTCGACGGGCAGCATCCGGCCGGGACCCGACGGCGCGGTCCGCACGGTCGGCGTGACCGGTGCGACCTGCGGGCGCGCGTGCACCACGGTGGCCGTCCCGTCCGACGACCCCGACCCGACGGCGGCCCGCGCCGCGGCGGCGAACGCTCCCGCCGACTCGAACCGGTCGTCGGGCCGCTTGGCCATGCCCCGCGCGACGACAACGTCGAGCGCGGGCAGGACGGTCCGGCTCAGCGTGCTGGGCGTCGGGGGGTCGGTGAACAGGTGGGCGTACATCAGCGCGGGCAGGTCCTCACCGGCGAACGGCCGGGTGGCGGTGAGGCACTCGTAGAGCAGGCAGGCCAGCGAGTAGACGTCGGCGCGGCAGTCGACCGGCTGGTTGGAGAAGCGCTCGGGCGCCATGTAGTCGAGCGTGCCGATGGTCGCGCCGGTCATCGTCAGCGAGGTGCGGGCCGTGCCGATGGACCGGGCGATGCCGAAGTCGACGACGTAGACGAAGTCGTTCGCGGTCACGAGCACGTTGGACGGCTTGACGTCGCGGTGCACCAGTCCGTCGGCGTGTGCGGCGTCCAGCGCCTCGGCGATCTGGCTGATGATGTGGACCGCACGGGTGGGCGGGAGCGCGCCGTCCTCGGTCAGGATCTGCCCGATGTCGCGGCCGTCGACCAGGCGCATGTCGATGAACAGCCGGCCGTCGATCTCGCCGAAGTCGTGGATCGGGATGACGTGCGGCTCGCGCAGCCGGGCGGCGACGTGGGACTCCCGGCGGAACCGGCGCGTGTACTCCTCGTCGCCGGAGAACAGCTCGGGCAGCAGCTTGAGCGCGACCTCGCGGTCGCGACGGGTGTCGTGGGCGCGGTAGACCTCGCCCATGCCGCCCGATCCGAGCAGGTCCTGCACGACGTACTGGCCGAACTGTCGGGAGATCATCGGCGCTCCGCACTCGGGCTGGTCGCTGTCCGTTCGCTCTGTCGCACGTGCGAGGGGAAAGGTTACGGCGCGGCGGCCGCCCGTGGGTTAAGGCGAGATACCGGCACGACGGGTCCGGGGGAGCGTCGCTACGCTGATCCGGGTGCTGACCAGGATGTCGACGTTGTTCCTCCGGACCCTGCGCGATGACCCGGCCGACGCGGAGGTACCGAGCCACAAGCTGCTCGTCCGCGCCGGCTACGTGCGTCGCGTCGCCCCGGGGATCTACACCTGGCTGCCGCTGGGGCTGAAGGTGCTGCGCGCGGTCGAGCAGATCGTGCGCGAGGAGATGGACGCCATCGGCGCCCAGGAGATCCAGCTGCCCGCGCTGCTGCCCCGCGAGCCCTACGAGGCCACCGGCCGCTGGACCGAGTACGGCCCGAACCTGTTCCGGCTCAAGGACCGCCGCGGCAACGACTACCTCCTCGGCCCCACGCACGAGGAGCTGTTCACGCAGGTCGTCAAGGGTGAGTACGGCTCGTACAAGGACTACCCCGTCACGCTGTACCAGATCCAGAACAAGTACCGCGACGAGGCGCGACCCCGCGCGGGCATCCTGCGCGGGCGCGAGTTCCTCATGAAGGACTCCTACTCCTTCGACCTCACCGACGAGGGCCTGTCGGAGTCCTACCGCAACCACCGCGCGGCCTACGTGAAGATCTTCGACCGGCTCGGGTTGGAGTACGTCGTCGTCGCGGCCACCTCGGGCGCGATGGGCGGGTCGGCGTCGGAGGAGTTCCTGGCGGTCGCACCCACCGGCGAGGACACCTTCGTCCAGAGTCCGGGCGGCTACGCGGCCAACGTCGAGGCCGTCACCACGACGGTGCCCGCGGAGATCCCGCTCGACGGGCTGCCCGAGGCGCAGGCGCACCACACCCCGAACACCCCGACGATCGAGTCGCTCGTCGACTTCCTCAACGGTGCCGGTCTGGACCGCACGTTCACCGCGGCCGACACCCTCAAGAACGTGCTGGTCAAGACCCGCAACCCCGGGGAGCAGGAGTGGACGCTGCTCGGCGTCGGCGTGCCCGGTGACCGCGAGGTCGACATGAAGCGGCTGGAGGCCGCGCTGGAGCCCGCCGAGGTGGTGCTGCTCACCGACACCGACTTCGCGAAGAACGCGTTCCTCGTGAAGGGCTACATCGGGCCGGTGTCGCTGGCCGCCAACGGCGTGCGCTACCTCGTCGACCCCCGCGTCGTCACCGGCACCGCGTGGGTCACCGGCGCCGACAAGGCCGACCACCACGTCGTCGACCTCGTCGCGGGCCGCGACTTCACCCCCGACGGCACGATCGAGGCCGCCGAGGTCCGCGAGGGCGACCCGGCCCCCGACGGGTCCGGCCCGCTGTCGGCCGCGCGCGGCATCGAGATCGGGCACGTGTTCCAGCTCGGCCGCAAGTACGCCGACGCCGCGCAGCTCGACGCGCTGGGCCCGGACTCGAAGCCCGTCCGCATCACGATGGGGTCCTACGGCATCGGCGTCTCGCGGCTCGTCGCGGTGATCGCCGAGCAGAACCACGACGACTCGGGCCTGCTGTGGCCGGCCGCCGTCTCGCCGTACGACGTGCACGTCGTCGTCGCGGGCAAGAGCGAGGAGATCGCGACCGGCGGCGCCGCGCTGGCCACCGACCTGGAGGCCGCCGGGCTGCGCGTCCTGCTCGACGACCGCAAGGCCTCGCCGGGCGTCAAGTTCGCCGACGCGGAGCTGGTCGGCGTGCCGACGATCGTCGTCGCCGGCCGCGGGCTCGCCACCGGCGTGATCGAGGTCAAGGACCGCCGCAGCGGCGAGCGCGTCGAGATCGCGCTGGCCGACGCGGTCGCCCACCTGACGGGGCGGGCGACCGCCTAGCTCAGCGCTCCGCGACGAAGTCGACCGAGTTCCACCAGGCGTAGAGCGCGGCGGCGTCGGCCGAGCTCTGCGCCACGTAGCCGATGGCCAGCGCGGCCTCGTCGGTCCAGAGCAGGTACGCGGTGCCGGTGTCGGGGTCGGTGAAGCAGGCGACCTGGCCGCCGAGCGCGCCGCTCTGCCGGGAGAACACCGCGCGGTTGGAGGCACCGGCCGCGTTGCACTGCTCGATGGTGCCGGTCTCGCCGGGGATCGACTCCGCGTCGGCCAGGCCGGTGAACGTCGAGTTCATCTCCTCCACCGAGGCGTACCGGGCGAAGGTGGCGCTGGTCGGCCCGGTCCCCGTCGACGGTGAGGCGGCGCAGACGACGAACGCCGTGGTGCCGTCGAGCTGGTCCGGCTCGCAGTTGGACGCCGAGTACCCGGCCGGCAGCTCGGAGAGCAGCAGCGTCGTCTCGGGGGTCGCCGGGGCCGTCGTCGGCGCGACGGTGGTCGTCGGGGGCGTCGTGGTCGGCGCCGAGCTCGTCGTGGGCGGGGCTGCGGTGGTGCCGCTGCCGTTGCCCGTCGTCACGAAGAACACGATCGCGCCGCCGATCAGGGCCAGCGCGGCGACCACGGAGATCGCGATCAGGGCCGTGCGGTCCTTCTTCGGCGGCTGCTGCGGGTAAGCGGGGTTCGACGGGTGCTGCCCGCCGCCCCAGTTCGGCTGCCCGTAGGCGGTCTGCTGGCCGTACCCCTGCTGCCCGTACGCCGGCTGCTGGCCGTACGCGGTCTGCTGGCCGTACGCCGGCTGGGCACCGTATGCGGGCTGCTGGGCGCCCCACGGGTTGCCGGGGTTCGAGGGGTACTGCGGGTTCGAGGGGTACTGCGGGTTGGACGGGTTCGACGGCGCGTTCCACGTCGGCGGGATCACGGCGGTACCCGGCTTGACCAGGTCGGGCTTCGACGCGCCGCCGAACGCCACCGTGGCGCCCGAGGTGTTCGGGTCGGTGCCCCAGCCGCCGATCTCGGCCCGGGCGGCCGCGGCGAGCGCGCCCGCGCTGGCCGGGCGCTGCGCCGGGTCCTTGGCCATGCCGCGGGCGACGACCTGGTCGAGCCCGGAGGGCAGGTCCGGCCGGGTGGTGCTGGGACGCGGCGGCGGGGCGTTGAGGTGCGCGTTCATCAGGGTCGCCATGTCACCCTCGAACGGCGGGCGGCCGGTGAGCGACTGGTGCAGCACGCAGGCCAGCGCGTAGACGTCGGCCCTCGGGTCGCCCTCGACGCCGGCGAAGCGCTCCGGTGCGATGTAGGCCAGGGAGCCGGGCATCGTGCCCGCCCGGGTCAGCGCCGGGTCCTCGCCGACGCCCTCCTGGGCCCGCGCGATACCGAAGTCGAACAGGTAGGCGAACACCTCGCGGTCGACGGTCGGGCCGTGCACACCGGCGAGCAGCACGTTGGACGGTTTGACGTCGCGGTGCACCAGCCCCTCGGCGTGCGCGGCGTCGAGGGCGGCGGCGATCTGCGAGATCACCGACACCGCGGCGACCGGCGGCATCGGGCCGTGCGTCTTGAGCCAGGTCGCGAGGTCGGTGCCCTCGACGAGGCGCATGTCCAGGTACAGCCGGCCGTCGATCTCGCCGAAGCGGTGGATCGGGACGATGTGCGGCTCGCGCAGGCGCGCCGCCGAGCGGCACTCGCGCCGGAACCGCTCCTGGTACTCCTGGTCCTCCGCCAGGTGCGGGGGCAGCACCTTCAAGGCGACGGTGCGGTCGGTGTCGGTGTCGTGGGCGCGGTACACCTCACCCATCCCGCCCCGCCCGAGGAGCGCCTCGATCCGGTACGGCCCGAACGTCGAGTCCAGCACGTCGATCTCCCCATCCTCTGCCGGTCCGTCCAGCGCGACCATAGACCCACGTCGATCATCGATCATGTCGTCGCGCCCGTCGCGGGTGCTACCACTCCGGTGCACCGAATGGGTAACACCCATAGCGGGGACCGGTCCCGGTCACGGCAGGATGTGATCCGCTCGTCCGCCGGGTCGGCCGGCGGGTCGACGAGGTGGGAGCGGGCGATGCGCGAGGACACGATCCGGCTGCCCGGTCCGGCCGCCGCGGCCGACCCGACGCCGGAGGCGGTGCGCCCCGGGGACCTGACCCCGGAGCTGATCGCCACCGACTGGTGGTCCGACGACGCCGTCGCGCGTGCCGGGATCCCGGTCGTCGACGTGCCGTTCGTGTCGGTCGGCGGCGGCATCGGGTCCTTCGTCACGGTCGACTACCTGCGCA
Source organism: Pseudonocardia abyssalis (assembly GCF_019263705.2). NCBI lineage: Bacteria > Bacillati > Actinomycetota > Actinomycetes > Pseudonocardiales > Pseudonocardiaceae > Pseudonocardia > Pseudonocardia abyssalis. The sequence goes on along the minus strand of NZ_JADQDK010000001.1, from coordinate 3,027,931 downwards.
TCTGTGGTGTGCCGACGTCGGCGATCCGGGTGCTCACCCAGCTGCAGAGCCCGTGGGAGAGCTACGAGTACCTCACGCGCGTCTCGCAGATCCCGCGCACCGAGCGGCTGCGCAGCGACTCGGCGTCGTGCCCGGACAACATCTGGGGCTTCCCCAGCTACGCGCTGCGCGAGGCGCTGGCCACGAAGTCGCCGCGGTCGCTGTGGAACGTGCTCGTCGAACCGATCCTCGCCGACTACTACACCCCGAAGGCCGGGCAGGCGTTCGAGTCGATGGAGCGCGAGCACGACCGCATCGACTACCCGTCGATGGTGGCGAAGGGCCAGGTCCGGATGGTGCGCCGGCGCGTCGGCGGTGGCTACTTCACGATCCTCACCCCGGCCGAGGGCGCCAGCCCGACGCGGCGCGTGGCCTACCGCAGCCGGTACGTGCACGTCGCCGTCGGCTACCCGGGACTGAAGTTCCTGCCCGACCTCATGGAGTACCGCGAGCGCCACCGCGACTTCGGCAGCGTCGTCAACGCCTACGAGCCGCACGAGCAGATCTACCAGCGCCTGCACGCCGCCCCGGGCACGGTGCTGGTGCGCGGTGGCGGGATCGTCGCGTCGCGGGTGCTGCAGCGCCTGATCGACGACCGCGACGCCCGCGGGCTGCAGACGCAGATCCTGCACGTGTTCCGCACGTTCGTGACCGGGGCGCACGGCCCGCACGTCTGGATGCGCCGCCGCGGCGGCGACGGCTGGGCCTACCAGGGCTTCAACTACCCGAAGTCGGTGTGGGGCGGGCAGCTCAAGGCGCGCGTGCGCAAGCTGGAGGGCCAGGACCGGGCCGACCTCTACAAGCAGTTCGGCGGCACCAACACCCCGATCCGCCGCAACTGGCGCGAGCAGCAGAGCCGCGGCCGTCGCGAGCGCTGGTACCACGCGTTCCAGGGTGAGATCACGGGTCTGACGCCGGGTCCGTCCGGCACCGTCCACGCCGCGCTGTCGACGCCGGAGGGGCCGCGGAACGTGCAGGTCACCGCCGTCATCGACTGCACGGGGCTGGAGGCCGACATCCGCGAGCACCGCGTGCTGGCCGACCTGCTCGACCACGGCGGGGCCGGCCGCAACCCACTGGGCCGCCTCGACGTCGAGCGCTCGTTCGAGATCCGCGGCACGCGCAGTGAGCCGGGCCGCATGTACGCCTCCGGCAGTGCCACCAACGGCGGCTACTTCCCGGGCGTCGACACGTTCCTGGGGCTGCAGATCGCGGCGCAGGAGATCGCCGACGACCTGGAGAAGCTCGGCTTCTGCGCCCGACTCGGTCCCGTCCGCTCCACCCGCCAGTGGTGGATGTGGGCCCGCGGCCGGAAGATCTGAGGGGTCGACGTGCTGCCCACGCTGAACGGTCGGATCCAGACCCGCGTGTTCGTGCTGCTCGTGATCGGCGGGCTGTGGACGCTGGTGATCAGCCCGCTGATCGGCCAGCCGTACGCCGCCACGTTCGTCGTGCTGCTCGCCGTGATCGTGCTCGGCGTCGGCTGGGAGCTGATCTACCACCTCGTCCAGCAGTTCCGCTGGGAGAAGGACTGGCCGACGCTGTTCGGGCTGCTCACGGCGATCAACGAGGGTGCGCTGCTGTGGCTGCTGATCTCCGTGGGCGCCGTGCCCGGCCTGCCGCGCGAGGTGCCGTTCGGGGCGTTCCTCGTACAGTTCCTCAGCACGTGGATCATCGTGTGGGTCGTGGTGAACGGGCCGATGCGGGTGCCGTTCGTCCACTGGCGGTTCCGGGGTGGGAGGTTGATCTGAGGTGAACGCCGCTGTCGACGGCGGGCGCGCCGTCGTGCTGGCGGGCGACGGCCTGGTCGCGCGCCTGCCGGGGATCCTCTGCGTCGCGCGCTGCCCGGACCCCGAGCCGCTCGCCCGCCTGCTGTCGCACTGCCGCGCGGTGGCCGGACCCGAGCCCGGCCGCGCGCTCGCCCGTCGACTCGCCGGGTGGCTCGGCGGCCCCGACGCCCCGCCCGAGGGTCTCGTCTTCGGCACCGTCGCGGGGGCGGGGGAGATGTGCGCGGTGTTCCTCTCCGGTGCGGTCGGCGCCCAGGTCGGCGACGTGGCGCTGTCCGGCGCCGACGCCGCCGCGTGGACCGACCGGCTCGTCCCGCCCGGCCCGGTGCGCCTGGCGCTGTCCGGCGCCGGTCCCGCCCCGCACGCGGTGCTGCTCGACCTGCGCGACGGTGTCGTCGCGGGTGGGGGAGTGCAGCTGGCGGCCCTCACCGCCGCATCCGTCGCTCCGGACGACCCGCCGCGGAGCATCAACGCTCAGCCCACGCTGATCGGGATGGATGCGGTGGATGCGGGCACCGACCCCGCGAACGCGATACCCACCCCGCCCGCCGCCGCACCGGTCGTGGAGGCCGCGGAGCCGGCCCCCTCCTGGCCACCCGTCGCGCTCGGGAAGGGACCGTCCGGTGCTGCGCCTGGCCGCTCGGCCGGCTCGGACGGTTCTGCCGGGCCGGGCTCTGCGGCCGGCGCGGGTTCGGCCGCGGGGATGGGTTCGACGGCGGGGGTGGGTTCGGCGGCTGCGCCGGGCTCCGTCGCCGTGCCGGTCGCCGCGTCGCCGCCGGGTCCGGCCACGGCGCCGGCCCCCGGTTCGGGGTCGCGTCCGGGCCCGGACGCGGGCGCTGCGCAGGGCCGGGAGGCCCAGCCGGCGACCGCCGTGGCGTCGGGTCCGGGAGGCGGGGGCCGGGACGGCACCAGCCGGCTCCCCCAGGTGCTGTCGGCCCCGCGCCGCGCCGAGGCGATCCTCGGCGTGTCACCCGCGGAGCCGCCGCGCCCACCGCTGGAGGCGGGCGAACCGGTCGGCACCGGCACCCGGTCGCTGTCCGGTGGTCCGGCCACCGCGGCCCCCACCGGACCGAGGCCGGGCGAGGCGCGGGGCCACCTGTGCTCGCGCGGGCACCTCAACGACCCGCGCTCGCACTTCTGTGTCCTGTGCGGGATCCGGATGAACGAGCGCACCGGCGTACTGGTCATCGGCTCCCGGCCCCCTCTCGGCCTGCTCGTGTTCGACGACGGCGCCACCTACACCGTCGACGCCGAGTACCTCGTCGGCCGCATGCCCGAGTCCGACGACCGGGTCCGCTCCGGCGCGCTGCGCTCGATCGTCGTCGAGGACCGCTCCGGTGCGGTGTCCCGCGTGCACGCCGAGGTGCGTGTGGACAACTGGGACGTCGTGCTCGTCGACTCGGGTTCGCGCAACGGCACGTTCGTCGCCTCCCCGGGCGACCCGGCCTGGACCCCGGTCCCACCCGGCCGGTCCCGCCGCCTGGAACCGGGCATGCGCGTGCGGCTGGGCGGGCGCACGTTCGTCTTCGAGTCGCCGTCCGGGGTGCGCTGAGCCGCACGCCACGAGGAGCGGGAGCACCGTGCGGCGTGGCTTCTGCGTCGGGTCGATCCACTTCGGTGGGACGAACTCGGGTAGGCCGTCGCGGATGCGGACGAGCCAGTAGCAGCTGTCCGGGCTTGGCGTGCTGGGCGTACTCGGCGAGCTGGGTCACTGCGGCGGCCCACGTCTGCGTGGGGAGTCGTCCGGCGGCGCGGGTGTTCAGGACGCGGTCGATGACTTCGACGTGTCGCAGCCCTGTGCCCCGCTCAGGGTGGTGCGGGCGTGGACGTCGGTGGCGGCGGCGACGAACCGGCGGGCGTCACGGTGCTCCCAGGACAACAGGTCCGACAGTGCGGCGGCGGTGCTCGGGTAGCCGCGGGTGAGGAACGTGCCCTGGTTGTCGACGACGGCGACGGCGGCGGTGGAGATCGCCTCGAACCGCCGCGTGACACCCTCGCAGAGGGTCAGCAGCGAGATCAGGTCGGATTCCGGGGCGGTGCTGGTGGCTGCGGCGACGGTGTCGAGCGCGTCAGCGAGGTGCTGGTGCTGTGCTCGTCCGGCTGGCGTCCTGACCCGTAGTGGACGGGACCACGACGGACCCGCCGCCCGGCAACGCAGACGGACGGCAACGGCGAACTCCCGGCCGGCCGCGGCGAACTCGCCGGACGGCCGCGGCGAACTCGCCGGGCTCCATCGGCCAACTCGCCGGGCCACGGCGGCACACCTCCGGTCAGGGGGTCGGGGCGGTGGGGGCGACCGTGATCCGGGCCAGTGACTGGTCCAGGTCGTCGTCCACGTCCGCCCCCGACGCACGCACCCGCAGCACCACCGCCCGCTCCCCGAGGTCGACGGGGAGGTCGGCGGAGTCCGGGAGCACCACCACCGACGCGTCCGCGATCTCGCCGGCCCGCGCGGGCCGGGCGGTGATGCCGCGGCGGGTCAGGGCGTCGGCGGCCGCCCCGGTCCGGCGCGTGCCGCCGCGCCCGTCGGCCGAGTCGACCGCCACCTCGTCGGAGGTGCGCAGGGCCAGGTGCGCGGCGACCCGCAGGACGGCGCGCCCGCCCGCGGCCCCGTCGACGAGGGCCAGTGGTGTGCCCGTGGCCTCCCCGGTCCCGAACCGGGCCACGACCACCGTGGTCTCCGGCACCGCGGCCAGTGCCGCGACCGCGACGTCCGCGTCGCCGGTGAGCAGCACGAGGTCGGCGTCGAGGGTGCCGGCGAGCGCGGCGGGGTCGGTGCCGAAGCGGGCGACGACCGACGCGGGCGTGCCGCACGCCTCGAGCTCGGCGGCCAGTACGCGCAGCTCGTCACCGGCCGCGGCGATCATCCCCAGCTCGGCGCCCAGCCCGCTCGCCACCTCCAGCTCGACCTGGGCGGGCAGGAGCCGGCACAGGACGACGCGGGCGGGGTGCTGGCGGCCGGTCAGGTCGCGGGCGAGCTCGGCGACCCGCCGCCCGTCCACCGGGTCGTCGACGACGGCGAGCACCGTGAACGCGTCGACCTCGCCCAGCTCGGCCCGCTCGGCGGCCGCCAGCTCGCGGGCCAGCACCCGGTCCGGGTAGACGATCGTCATGAGCGGTCCGGTCATCGCCGTCGTCACCAGCGCCATGATCACCATGAGCGTGAACATCGCGGGACCGAGCACCCCGAGCTGCAGCCCGACCTGAAGGATCACGATCTCGGTGAGCCCGCGGGTGTTCATCAGCAGCCCCAGCGCGGTCGACTGCCGCCGCGGCATCCCCTGCGCCCGCGCCGCCACCGCCGCGCCGAGGAACTTGCCGGCGATCGCCGCGACCAGGATCAGTGCGAGCTGCCAGATCCCGCCGAGGCCGATCGCGCCGACGTCGACCTGCAGCCCGGCGACGACGAAGAACACCGGCAGCAGCAGGAGCAGGCTGACCTGCTCGAGGCGCTCCAGGATCTCCCGCGTCAGCGCGGCGGCCTCGCGGCGCGGCATGACCGCGCCGAACAGGAACGCCCCGAAGATCGCGTGCACGCCGATGATCTCGGTGATCCACGCCGACGCGAGCAGCCCGGCGAGGACGATCGCGAGGATGTCGGGCGTCAGCCTGCCGGCCCGCGCGTGCCACGTGACCAGCCGGGCGAGCAGCGGGCGGACCCCGAAGAACATGACGAGGGCGAACAGCAGCGTCCAGCCCATGATCACCAGCGCACCGCCCGCACTGCCCCCGGCCGCCACCGCGACGACGACGGCGAGCAGCGTCCAGCCGATCACGTCGTCGATCGCCGCGCAGGCCAGCGCCAGCACCCCGATCGGCGTCCGTTGCATGCCCCGCTCGGTGAGGATGCGTGCGAGCACCGGCAGTGCGGTGATCGACATCGCCACGCCCATGAACAGCACGAACGCCAGTGGCGACACCGTCTCGCCGCCCGCGACGGAGTGGAACGGGTACAGCACCACCGCGACCCCGGCACCGAGCGCGAAGGGCAGCACGACCGATCCGGCCGCGACCGCACCGGCCGCCCTGCGTCGCCCGCGGATCAGTGAGAGGTCGACCTCGAGCCCCACGATGAACATGAACAGCGCGAGCCCGAGCTGCGCGATCACGGACAGGAACGGGCGGACGTCGGGCGGGAACAGCAGCTGGTCGAGGTCGCCGGGGAACGCGCCCAGCAGCGTCGGCCCCAGCGCGACGCCCGCGACGATCTCGCCGATCACCGCGGGCTGTCCGAACCGCCGGAACAGCCGGCCCGTCAGCCGGGCCGCGACCACCACGATCGCGACGTCCAGCAGGACGTAGGCGATCACGTGCTTCATGTCCATCCGGGCGCCCTCCCTCGAGGCGCGCGTATGTTATCGGCCACCGGCCGGGAGCCCACCCGGCGTGACGAGCAGGCGAGGAGCGGCGTGGACGCTGCGCTGACGGCCCCCTCCGCGGTGGCCGACTACGAGATCGTGCGGCTGCTCGGTGAGGGCAACCACGGCCGCTACTACCTCGCCCGCCCGCCCGCTCGGCTCGGGCTCGCCGAGGAGTTCGTGGCGCTCAAGGTGTTCGGCGACCGGGTGGGGGAGCAGGCCTACGAGCGCGGAGTCCGGGAGCTCCGGGCGTTCGCCGCGGTGCGCTCGCCGTACCTCGTGCGCGTGTTCGACGCCGTGCTGGAGGACAGCTTCGTCTACGCGATGGAGTACTTCCCGCTCGGTTCGCTCGCCGCCGGTGCGACCGACCGCACCACGACGCTGCTCGCGCTCGAGCACGCCGCCCGCGCCGCGCACGCGCTGCACGAGGCCGGGCTCGCCCACGGCGACGTCAAGCCGGCCAACGTCCTGCTCGCCGGTGATGCGGGCGCACCGCCGGTCGGCGGACGGCTCTCCGACCTCGGCCTCGCGCGGCACCTCAGCCCCGGCACGACGCTGACGGGGATGGGCCGCGCGAGCTCCGTCGAGTTCACCGACCCCGACCTGCTCGCCGGCGCCCGCCCGTCGCGCCGCACCGAGGTGTGGGCGCTCGGTGCCACGATCCACCGCGCGCTGGCCGGCACCGGCCTGTTCGGCGACCTGCCCGACACCCAGCCGCTGCTGGCGATCCGCAAGGTCCTCTCCGGGCAGCCGGTCGTGCACCCGGGGCTCGCACCCGCCGACGCCGACCTCGTGCGGGCGTGCCTCGCCGACGGGTCGGCACGGCTGGGCACCGCCGAGCAGGTCGCCGACCGGCTGGCGGGTCTGCCCGCGTGAACCGGGCCCGCAGGCAGGTTGTGCGGCCGCACTCGCCCGCGCGATCGGGATCCGCGTGCGGATCTACGCGCTGACCATCGTCGGCTACCCGTTGTCGCGGGGCCGGCCGCACTCGCCGGCGTGACGGCGGGGCAGGTGTTCGGGACGGCGCACGGCGTGCGCGGGGTGCTGCGATCGTCGCCGGGACTCAGAGGAACCCACCGAAGGACCACCAGTCGTAGAGGACGGCGGCGTCGCCGTCGGACCGGGTGACGACGGCGCGGGTGCGGTTGCGGGGGTCGGTCCAGTCGATCGTCGTGCCGGTCGCGGCCTCGGCGTAGCAGGCGAGCGCGCCGGTCTCGCGGTTGCGCGTCCAGCTCCCGGTCGTGGCGCTCCCGTCGCGGCAGCCGGTGATGTCTCCCTCGGGGAGTGCGCGGGTGGCGGCGTCGGCCGCGTGGTCGGCCGCGAGCCGCTCGAGGTCGACGTAGTGCAGGAACGTCGCCGTGCCCGGCCCGTTCGCGGGTCCGTTCGTGCAGCTCAGGGCGGCGTCGACGGCCGGGTTCTCGCGCTCGGGGGCGGGCGCGCAGTCCGCGGCGGAGAAACCGATCGGCAGCACGGCGAGCAACGACTGCTGCGCGAGCGTCAGGTCGTGGGGAGGGGACGGCTGCGTGCCGGCGGCGCGGGGGAGCAGCAGTACCGCGGCCACGACCGCCGCCACCAGCACCAGCCCGCCCGCCACGAACGGCCACGGCGACCGGCGCGGGGCGGGTGCGGGGGGCGGGCGGAACGCGGGCAGCGGGACGTGCGACGTCGCCGCGCGCCGGTGGGGCGTCATCGGGTCGACGCGGTCGTTCCCCAGCGGGGTGGTGGCCCCCGGGCCCCACGCCGGTCCCGGCCGAGGGGACGGGGCCTGCCGCTCGGGGGAGCGGAGCGGTGGGGGCCGGTCGGGCCGGGCGGGTCGGGGCTGCTCCGCCCGGGCCCGGCGGGCCGCGCGCTCCAGCGCGGCGCGGTCGATGAGCTGGGCGTGGTCGGCGGGGAGCCCGGTCGGCCCACCCGGCACGATCGTCGGCTGGTCGGGGGCGACGGGGCGGGGCGGTTCCGGGCGGGGCGGTTCGGGGCGGGCGATCCCGGCGACCGTCACCGACCCGTCGAGGGCCTTGCGCGCAGCCACCGCGAGCGCCCCCGCCGTCGGGAACCGCTGCGCCGGGTCCTTGGCCATGCCGCGCGCGACGACGTCGTCGATCGTCGCGGGCGCGGCCACCCGGAGCTGCGACGGGCGCGGCGGCGGCGTGCGCAGGTGCGCCCGCATCAGGGCGGGCAGCCCCTCGACCGGGAACGGCTTCTCCCCGGTCAGGCACTCGTGCAGCACGCACGCCAGCGCGTAGACGTCGGCCCGCCCGTCGACCGGCTGCTCCAGGAACCGCTCGGGCGCCATGTAGTCCAGCGTGCCGACGGCGGTGCCCGCGCGGGTGATCCCGGCTCCGGTCGTGTCGCTGCTCAGGGACCTGGCGATGCCGAAGTCGACGAGGTAGGCGAAGTCGTCGCCGTCCTCGTTCGCCGCGAGGAGCACGTTCGACGGCTTGACGTCGCGGTGGATCAACCCGGACCGGTGCGCACTGTCGAGCGCACGCGCGACCTGCGAGAGCACCGCGACCGCCCGAGCGGGCGAAAGCCGCCCGGACCGCTCGAGCAGCTCCGCGAGGTCCTCCCCCTCGACCAGGCGCATGTCCAGGTAGAGCCGGCCGTCGATGTCGCCCCAGTTGTGGATGGGGATGACGTGCGGGTCGGTCAGCCGGGCCGTCACCCGCGACTCGCGCAGGAACCGCTGCCGGAACTCCGCGTCCTCGCCCAGATCGGCGTGCAGGAGCTTCAGGGCGACCGTGCGGTCCTGCTCGACGTGGTACGCGCGATGGACCTCGCCCATCCCGCCGCTCCCGAGCAGCCCGTCGAGCCGATACGGCCCGAACATCTCCGCCACGACCCTCCGCTCCCCTCGTCGGTGGGGTCGAGTATCGACGGTCCCGGTGCGGGACGCCCGTCTCGGGGTCAGATCGTGGGCAGCCGCGCGCTCGCCAGCACGGCGTCCAGGGTGGCGCGGTCGGCGAGCGGGGGAGCGTCGGCCGGCCCCCCCGCGGTGTCGCCGTTGACGATCAGGACGGCGGTGCCGGGCGAGCCGTCGGGTCCGGTCGTCGGCAGCGCGAGCAGCAGCACCGTGCCCGCGGTGGCCAGGCAGCCGTCGTCGGTGGGCGTGCGGGAGGTGGCCTCGACGAGCTGTCCCGGCACTCCGCCGGCCTCGAACGGGCGGGGTGCGGAGACCTGGACGTCGGGGGTGCCGCCGTCGGAGGAGCGGTAGTACGACGATCCGGTCTCGCGCGCGAACGCCGTCGCCACCGCGTCGGCGGGCCGCTCACCCGGGACGAACGAGCTGGCGATGATGCCGCGGAAGTACTGGTTCTCGCCGCACAGGTACCCGGGGGCGTCGGCCCGGCCCTCCAGCGGGGCGCCGAGGACCGAACCGGCGTCCGGGGAGTCCGACCAGTCCGGCGGGACCGCGTAGGTGAGGGTGGAGGTGGTGATCCTCCGGAAGTCGGCGGGGACGGTCGCCCCACCCGACGACGTGAGGTCGATGAGGAAGTAGCCGCCGACTCCCAGTGCGGCGAGCAGGAACACCCCGACCGCGATCAGCGTGACCAGCCGGCCGCGCCGCGGCGGCGGGGGAGCCGGCGGGCCCCATCCCGGACCACCCCACACCTGCTGCCCCGGGGCCCACGGCGCCCCGACCTGCGTCGGGGGCCCCCAGGCCTGCTGGCCGGTGTCCCAGCCCGGCCGGTCGGAGCCCCACGCGGGGGCGCCCGGCTGCCGGCCCGTCGGCCATCCCGGCTGGGGCGGCGCTCCCGGCGCCGGGCCGGGGCCCCACTGCTGCTCCGGGCCCCAGCCGGGCGGACCGCCGGGCGGCGGGGGCGGGGCGGACCAACCGAGGCGGGTCTCCGGGGCGGCAGCCGGATTCTGCTGGGCCGGATTCTGCTGGGCCGGGTAGTGCGGTCCCGGGTTCCGGACCGCCGGGTTCGACCACGGCGAGGCCGCCCGGTCCGGTGCGCCCGTCGGGCTCCATCCGCCTGCGAGGGTCGGGTCGGCCGGATGCGGCCGGCCCGCGGCCGGACCTGCCGGGGCGGGGTCGACGGGGGCACCCTCCTCGGACCAGCCCCGACCCGGGGCGGGGAACGGCGGGTCCTTCGGCGGTGTCGCGAACGACGTGACGTCCGGATCGGGCGCGGCGGCCCGGTCGTCCGTCGCGTCCGGACCGTCGTCCGGCGAGCCCCCCTGCGGCGTCGTCACGGTTCGCGACTCTAGGACACCGCCGTTCGGCCCACCGGTGCTGGTCAGCCCGCGAGGAACGACAGGCGCACCGAGCGGACGGGGTTGTCGCGGTTCGTGTCGACGAGGCAGACCGACTGCCACGTGCCCAGCATCGGCCGCCCGTCGAGCACCGGGACCGTCATCGACGGGGCGACGATGCCGGGCAGCACGTGGTCGCGCCCGTGCCCGGCGCTGCCGTGGCGGTGCCCCCACCGGTCGTCGGAGGGGAGGATGTCGCGCAGGGCGGTGAGCAGGTCGGTGTCGCTGCCCGCTCCGGTCTCGATCACCGCGATCCCCGCCGTGGCGTGCGGCACCCACACGCTCAACAGCCCGTCGCCGCCGTCGCCGGAGGCGAGGAAGGCGTCGATCTCGGCGGTCAGGTCGACGACGGTCTCGCGGGAACCGGTCCGGATCTGGATCACTTCACTGCGCATGGCCCCAGCGTCGCACTAGCGTCGGGGGGTGCGCAGCGCCTTCGATCGCCTCTTCGACGTGCCGGACTCCTACCTCAACACCGCGAGCATCGGGGTGCCGTCGGTGGAGGTCGCCGACGCGGTGGCCGCGTCGGTGCACAGCTGGCGCACCGGCGCCGCGCGGCCCGGCGACTTCGACGCGCCCGTCGCCACCGCCCGCGAGGCGTGGGCGCGGCTGGTGGGCGTGCCGGTCGGGCGGGTCGCGCTCGGGGCGACGGTGTCCGGGCTCGTCTCGCTGGTGGCCGCCGCCCTGCCCCGGCCGTCGCGGGTGCTCGTCGCCGCCGGGGAGTTCACGAGCGTCACCTGGCCGTTCGCGGCACGCGGCCACGACCTGACCGAGGTCCCGCTCGACGAGGTCGGCGCGCGGGCCGCGGAGTTCGACGCCGTCGCCGTCGCGGTGGTGCAGTCCGCGGACGGCCGGATCGTCGACCTCGACGCCCTGCGCGCGGCCAGGGCGTCGGGCACCCGCGTCGTCCTGGACGCGACGCAGGCCACCGGCTGGCTCGACGCCGACCTCGGCTGGGCCGACGCCGTCACCGGCGGTGCGTACAAGTGGCTGCTCAGCCCGCGCGGGGCGGCCTGGCTCGCGGTGCACCCCGACTGGGACCTGCCCCCGGAGCAGGCCGGCTGGTTCGCCGGCGCCGACGTCTGGGACAGCGTCTACGGCCTACCCCTGCGGCTCGCCGCCGACGCCCGGGCGCTGGACACCTCACCGGCCTGGCTCAGCCACGTCGGGGCCGCCGTCGCGCTGCCGTGGCTCGCCGGGCTCGACCGCGCCGCCGTGCACGCCCACTGCACCGGACTGGCCGACGCCCTGCGCGCCGGGCTCGGGATGGAGCCGGCCGGTTCGGCCATCGTCTCGGTCCGCACACCGGGGGCACAGGAGCGGCTGGCCGCCGCGGGCGTCGCCTGCGCGGCGCGCGCCGGGGCGGCGCGGCTCGCGTTCCACCTCTACAACACCGCGGGCGACGTCGACCGGGCGCTGGACGCCCTCGCCTGAGCGGGAACTCGCGGGCGGGGAAGCGGCGACTCGCGGGCGGGGGAACAGCGACTCGCGGGCGGGGGAACAGCGACTCGGGGGCGGGGGAACAGCGACTCGCGGGTGCGTCAGAGGCCCGGGAAGTCCGGGATCGCGGGCGGGCTGCCGACCACCACCCGCCACCGGGCGCAGCGCAGCGTGCCCTGGGTGAGGGCGTCGAGGGCCGCACCGCGCAGCGGGCGGTCCTCGGTGCGCTCCAGGACCGACCGCCATGCGCCGAGCGCGTCGGTCTCCGCGACGACCGCCAGGGCAGCGGCCGACGCGGCGTCGACGACCGGTTGCGGCGGGGCGTAGGACGGCTGGGCCGACACCGCCCGCGCCCCGAGCTGCGACAGCGTCGTCTCGACCGCGGCCCGCAGCGTGCGGTGGGCGGCGGCGTCGTCGCGGGCCTGCGCCCGGTTCTGCGGGCCGAGGAACGCGACCGCGAGCCCGTAGGCCCACAGCGCGGCGTGCTCCGCGGCGAGTGCGGCCTGCAGGGCGTCGGTGGAGTCCTCGTCGATCTGGCTCATCCGAGCACCGCCCCGTAGGTCGCGCAGCAGGCCGAGATCGACGCGACGAGCCCGACGCGCGCGGCGGGCAGGCCCAGCGCCGCCTCGGCCGCGGCCCGGGCCGACGCCGTGACGGCGGCGCGCAGCGCGGCCAGGTCGGCCACCGCGGGGGCCGCGGGGGCCGGTGCCGCGGCGGCGGTACCCGGCTCCGGGTCACCGGCCAGCCGGGCGACCTCGGCGTCGAGGGCGGCGGCGTGCGCGGTGCGGGCGGCCTGCAGCGGGTCGACACGGGCTGCGAGGCCGGGGTCGTCGGCCACGACCGCGGCGGCGAGCAGGGCGTCGGCGCGGGCCGCGTCGGCGAGGGCGATCAGGGGGTCGGGCCCGTCGTCGAGGCCGACGGCCGCGCACCCGGCGGCGAGCGGCGACAGCGCGACCGGCGCCAGCACCAGCGCCGCGAGCACTCGGCGGCGCGACGGCCCTCCTGGCACGACCCCTCCTCGACGTCCCGCCGGTCGTCGTCCGGGACGGGCGCCCATCCTGCCAGGCACCCGCGCGGGCCCCGCTGCCGGAGCGCGCGTGGCCGGAGCACCCCGTGCGGCGCGCTACCCTGGCTGGCCCGTCCGGCCGACCGCCGCGGCACCCACCGACACCGCAGGAGACCGCATGTCCACCCACCGCCCCGCGCAGCAGGGCACTCCGCTGCACGGCGTGCTGGAGCCCGTCGTCACCGCTGCGGGATTCGTGCTCGACGAGCTCGAGGTGCACACCGTGGGCAGGCGGCACACCGTCCGGTTGGTGGTGGACTCCGACTCCGGGGTGGGCCTCGACGAGATCGCGCGGGTCTCCCGCGCGGCGTCGGCGGAACTGGAGCTGCACGAGGACCTGATCCCCGGCTCGTACACCCTCGAGGTCACCTCCCCGGGTGTCGACCGGCCGCTCACCCTGCCCCGGCACTGGCGGCGCAACCGGCTGCGTCAGGTGCTCGTGCGCCTGGCCGACGGTGGCACCATGGCGGGGCGGGTCGGCGACGCAGGCGAGGACGCCGTCGCGCTCCTGGTCGAGGGGAAGGTCCGGGAGCTGCGCTACGCCGACGTGACGCACGCGGCGGTGCAGGTCGAGTTCCGTAAGCCGCCCGCGGCGGAGCTGAGCGCCCTGGGCGCGGCCCCGGCGGACGGGGAAGCGGCCGAGGACGACGAGCTCGACACGACCGGATTCGACACAACTGAAGACGAGGACCATTCATGAACGTCGACATCGCGGCTCTGCGCGCGATCGAGCGCGACAAGGACATCCCGTTCGAGACGGTGATCGAGGCCATCGAGACGGCCCTGCTCACCGCCTACAAGCACACCGACGGCCACGAGGCGCACGCCCACGTCGACATCGACCGCAAGTCCGGCCTGGTCCGGGTGATGGCGCAGGAGCTGGGCGAGGGCGGGGTCGTCGACCGCGAGTGGGACGACACCCCCGAGGGCTTCGGCCGGATCGCCGCCACCACCGCGCGACAGGTCATCCTGCAGCGGCTGCGCGACGCCGAGCACGAGCGCACCTACGGGGAGTTCGCCACGAAGGAGGGCGAGATCGTCGCGGGCATCGTGCAGCGCGACGCCCGCGCCAACGCCCGCGGCGTCGTCATCGTCTCCCTGGGCGGACAGACCGAGGGCGTGCTGCCCGCGGCGGAGCAGGTGCCGGGGGAGACCTACGCGCACGGCGAGCGGATCCGCTGCTACGTCGTCGGTGTGACGCGCGGGATGCGCGGCACCCAGATCACGCTGAGCCGCACGCACCCGAACCTCGTCCGCAAGCTGTTCGCGTTCGAGGTCCCCGAGCTGGTCGACGGCACGGTGGAGATCGTCGCCGTGGCCCGCGAGGCCGGACACCGCTCCAAGATCGCGGTGCGCTCGACCGTCGCCGGGGTCAACCCGAAGGGCAGCTGCATCGGCCCGATGGGGCAGCGCGTCCGCGGCGTGATGAGCGAGCTCGCCGGCGAGAAGATCGACATCATCGACTGGGACGAGGACCCCGCCACGTTCGTCGGCAACGCCCTGTCCCCGTCGAAGGTGGTGTCGGTCACCGTGATCGACGCCGCCACGCGCTCGGCGCGGGTCGTCGTGCCGGACTTCCAGCTCTCCCTCGCCATCGGCAAGGAGGGGCAGAACGCCCGGCTGGCGGCCCGTCTCACCGGGTGGCGCATCGACATCCGCAGCGACGCCGACCCGCGCGGGACGGGCGACGCACCGAAGGCGTCGTCGGAGTCGGAGTCGGAGGCGGTCGGCTGATCGCCTCCCGTCGTGGCGCCCACCCCCCGGGGTGTGGGCTACACTCAGCAACGGTCCACGATCCGGGCCCGGCTCCCGTACGACGCACTCCGACGAAAGTCCCTGTGCGCACGTGCATCGGATGCCGGTCACGGGCCGAGACCGACGATCTGCTGCGGGTCGTCGTGGTGGACGGGGTTCTCACCCCGGACCCACGTCGACGGTTCCCCGGCCGAGGTGCCTGGCTGCACCTCGACCCGGAGTGCCTCCACCGCGCCGAGCGGCGCTCGGCGTTCCCGCGGGCGCTGCGCGTCCCGGGAAAGCTGGACACCACTGGGGTCCGGGCACATCTCGACCGTGCCGGGACGGAGAAGTCTGGGGTTCGGGACACACCCGGATCCGTCATCGAGGAGAGCAAGGTCGACCCGTCATGAGCCAGTCGTGAAGATCGCACCATGAACGTGCTTCGACACTAGGTTCGAGGTCGAGCGGGACCAGCCGCCGGCCTCCGAGTAACAAGGAGTGCAGTGGCAGGCAAGGCCCGTGTGCACGAGCTCGCGAAAGAGCTCGGCATCTCCAGCAAGCAGGTCCTCAGCAAGCTGCAGGACCTCGGCGAGTACGTGAAGTCGCCGTCCTCCACCGTCGAGGCGCCGGTCGCCCGCAAGTTGCGGGAGTCCGTGTCCGGCGGCAGTGGCGGGGGTCGCCCCCGCGGCGGCCCGTCCGCCCCGTCCGCCGTTCCCGGCCCGCCCCGTTCCGGTGGCGTGCCCGGACCCCGTCCCGGCCCGCGTCCCGGACCGTCCGCCCCGGCGGCGCCCGCCGAGCCCGCGGCCCCGGCCGCTCCGGCACGTCCGGCGGCCGAGCGCACCGAGGCCCCGACGCCGCGTCCCGCCACCCCCGGTGGCGGTGCTCCCGGTGGCAGCGGCCCGCGTCCCGGACCCCGTCCGGGCCCGGCGGCGACGCCCGAGCGGATCCGTTCCGAGCCGGCGGTCGCGGAGCGCGCCCCGGCCCCGCCGGCGGCCCGTCCCGGCCCGCAGGCACGTCCCGAGCAGGCACGTCCCGAGCAGGCACGTCCCGAGCAGGGGCGGCCGGAGCAGTCGTGTCCCGAGCAGCAGCCGGCCGCGGCCGACGCCGGTTCCGCCGTCGTCCCGCCGAAGCCGTCCGGCCCGCGTCCGGGTCCGCGCACGCCGCGCGTCGGCAACAACCCGTTCGGCGTCGGGTCCGGGGCCCCGCCCCGCGCTCCCGCGCCGCGTCCCGGCCCGCCCGCGCAGCCCGGTGGCAGCGCTCCGGCGGGTCCGCCCGCGCAGGGTGACCGGCCGGCTCCCGGCCAGGGCGCCCCGCGTCCCGGTGGTCCCGGCCAGGGCGGTCCTCGTCCGGCCGGTCCCCGTCCCGGTGGACCGCGTCCCCCCAACCCGGGCAACATGCCCCCGCGCCCGAACCCCGGCATGATGCCGGCGCGTCCGGCCGGTGGGCGTCCCGCTCCCGGTGGCCGCGGTGGTCCCGGTGGGCCCGGTGGTCGTCCCGGCGGTCCCGGCGGTCGTCCGGGCGGTCCCGGTGGTCGTCCCGGCGGTGGCGGTGGCGGTTTCCGTCCCGGTGGCGGCGGTCCCGGCGGTCCCGGTGGCGCTCCTGCCGGCGGTGGCTTCCGCGGTGGTCCCGGTGGCGGCGGTGGCCGTCCCGGTGGCCCGCGCGGTCGCGGCGGTGCCGCGGGCGCGTTCGGCCGTCCCGGTGGGCCGGTGCGCAAGGGCCGCAAGTCCAAGCGCGCGAAGCGCCAGGAGTTCGAGTCGATGCAGGCCCCGTCGGCCGGCGGCGTCCGCCTGCCCCGGGGCAACGGCGAGACGATCAAGCTCGCCCGCGGCGCGTCGCTGACCGACTTCGCCGACAAGATCGGCGCCAACCCGGCGTCGCTCGTGCAGGTGCTGTTCCACCTCGGTGAGATGGTCACCAACACGCAGTCGGTGTCCGACGAGATCCTCGAGCTGCTCGGCAGCGAGATGAACTACGTCGTGCAGGTCGTCAGCCCCGAGGAGGAGGACCGCGAGCTGCTCGACAGCTTCTCCATCTCCTACGGCGAGGACGCGGGCGGCGAGGACGACCTGGTCGTCCGGCCGCCGGTCGTCACCGTCATGGGTCACGTCGACCACGGAAAGACGCGCCTGCTCGACACGATCCGCAAGGCGAACGTGATGGGCGGGGAGGCCGGTGGCATCACCCAGCACATCGGCGCCTACCAGGTCATGAGCGAGCTGGAGGGCTACGAGCGCCCGATCACCTTCATCGACACCCCGGGTCACGAGGCGTTCACCGCCATGCGTGCCCGAGGCGCGAAGTCCACGGACATCGCGGTGATCGTGGTCGCCGCCGACGACGGCGTCATGCCGCAGACGGTGGAGGCGATCAACCACGCCCAGGCGGCCGACGTGCCGGTGGTCGTGGCGGTCAACAAGATCGACAAGGAGGGCGCGAACCCGGACAAGATCCGGCAGCAGCTCACCGAGTACAACCTCGTGGCCGAGGAGTACGGCGGCGACACGATGTTCGTCGACATCTCCGCCAAGCAGGGCACCAACATCGACGCCCTGCTCGAGGCGATCCTGCTCACCGCGGACGCCGCGCTCGACCTGCGGGCCAACCCGAACATGGAGGCCCAGGGCGTCGCGATCGAGGCCCACCTCGACCGCGGTCGCGGTCCGGTGGCCACGGTCCTGGTGCAGCGCGGCACGCTGCGCGTCGGCGACTCGATCGTCGCGGGCGACGCCTCCGGGCGCGTCCGGCGGATGTTCGACGAGCACGGCGAGGACATCGTCGAGGCCTACCCGTCGCGCCCCGTCGCGGTGGTCGGCTTCACCTCGGTGCCCGGTGCGGGCGACACGTTCCTCGTCGTCGACGAGGACCGCGTGGCCCGGCAGATCGCCGACCGCCGGCGGGCGCGCGAGCGCAACGCCGAGCTGGCGAGCCGTCGCAAGCGCGTGTCGCTCGAGGACCTCGACGCCGCGCTGAAGGAGACCAACCAGCTCAACCTGATCATCAAGGGCGACAACTCCGGAACCGTCGAGGCTCTCGAGGACGCGCTCATGAAGATCGAGGTCGGTGACGACGTCGAGCTGCGGGTGATCCACCGCGGCGTCGGTGGCATCACCGAGGGCGACGTCAACCTCGCCATCGCCGACAACGTCATCGTCCTGGGCTTCAACGTCCGGGCCGAGGGCAAGGCGACCGAGCTGGCCAACCGCGAGGGCGTGGAGATCCGGTACTACTCCGTGATCTACCAGGCGATCGACGAGATCGAGCAGGCCCTCAAGGGGCTGCTCAAGCCCGAGTACGAGGAGGCCGTCCTCGGCCACGCGGAGGTCCGCCAGGTCTTCCGTTCCTCGCGCTTCGGCTCGATCGCCGGTTGCCTGGTGATGGACGGGATCATCCGCCGCAACGCCAAGGCGCGGTTGCTGCGCGACAGCGTCGTGGTGGCGGAGAACCTCACCGTCAACTCGTTGCGCCGGGTCAAGGACGACGTGGTCGAGGTCCGCGAGGGCTTCGAGTGCGGTCTGACGCTCGGCAGCTTCAACGACGTCAAGGACGGCGACATGATCGAGACCTACGAGCTGCGCGAGAAGCCGCGCGCGTAGTCCGGTCACCGGGGTGCGGGACACGTCGTCCCGCACCCCGGTCCCGTCGGAGGTGACGTTGTACGTCGGAGTCGTCGAGTTCGACGTCCTGCTCGGGGACGTGCACTCGTTGAAGGAGAAGCGGTCGCTGGTGCGGCCCGTCGTGGCGGAGCTGCGACGCCAGTTCGAGGTCGCCGCCGCCGAGGCGGGACACCAGGACCTGCACCGGCGCACGCTGATCGGTGTGTCCTGCGTGGCCGCCGACCACGACCACGTGGTCGAGGTGCTGGACCGGTGCGAGCGGCTCGTGGCCGCCCGACCGGAGTTCGAACTGCTCTCGGCCCGGCACCGGATGCTGGGGCCCGAGGACGAGTAGGAGTCAGAGATGGTGGACCAGGCGCGTGCCCGTCGGCTCGCGAAGCGGATCTCGCAGATCGTGGCCGGTGCGCTGGAGAGCGAGATCAAGGACCCGCGGTTGAAGATGGTGACGATCACCGACACCCGCGTCACGGGCGACCTGCAGGAAGCCACGGTCTTCTACACCGTCATCGGCGACACCGTCGACGAGGACCCCGACACCGCGGGCGTGGCCGCGGCACTGGCCAGCGCCACCGGGGTGCTGCGCACCAAGGTCGGGGCGGGCACCGGGGTGCGGCGCACCCCGTCGCTCACGTTCGTCGCCGACGTGGTGCCCACCGAGTCCCGCCGCATGGAGGAACTGCTCGCCCGCACGCGCGAGTCCGACGCCGAGGTGGCTCGCCTCGCCGCGACCGCGCAGCCTGCCGGCGATCCCGACCCGTACCGCGTGCCGCGCGAGCGTGACGACATCGACGACGAGGACTGAGGGCCACCCCCCGGACGGGTGGCACTTCGGACTGGTTCGGGCGCGAACGGCTACTCTCCGTCGTAGCCTTGTCCCGATCAGGAAGGACCGCACGTGGTCGCCGACCCCGTCCGGGTGGCCGCTGCGCTGCTCACCGACGCCCGGGACATCACCCTGTTGGCGCACGTCCAGCCCGACGCCGACTCGCTCGGCAGTGCCCTCGCACTGGGCATCGCGTTGCACCGGCGCGGCGCCGACGTCCGGGTCTCCTTCGCCACGCCCGACGCGGTCCCCGAGACGCTGCGCCCCCTCGACGTGCTCGGGCTCGTCGTGCCGCCGTCGAAGCTCCCGGCTCGGCCCGCCCTGCTCGTGGCCTGCGACGCGGCCGAGCCCTCCCGGCTGGGGCATCTGCGCGGCCTGCTCGACACCGCCGACACCACGGTGATGATCGACCACCATGCCTCCAACCCGGGGTTCGGCGACGTCCGGATCCTCGACGCGTCGGTGGAGGCCACGGTCGTGCTCGTCCACCGGCTCCTCGGGGCGATGGGCGTCGCCCCCGACGCCGACGTGGCCCGCTGCCTCTACGCGGGCCTGGTCACCGACACCCGCGGCTTCCGCACCGCCGGGGCCGCGGCGCACCGCATGGCCGCGGAGTTGATCGAGGCGGGCGTCGACGTGGAGTCGCTCGTCCGTCCGATCATGGACACCCACCCGTACCCCTGGCTCGCCGTGCTCGGGTCCGCGCTCGACCGCTGCGTGCTGGACCGCAGCGCCGCGGGCGGGCTGGGGCTGGCGTACACGACCGTCCGGGCCGCGGACGTCGCGCGGTTCCGGGTGGAGGAGGTCGACGGGGTCGTCGACGTCGTGCGCACCGTCGCCGAGGCCGAGGTCGCCGCGGTGCTCAAGCAGGTGGGGGAGCGGCGGTGGTCGGTGTCGCTGCGCTCCAACGGCTCCGTCGACGTCGCGACGGCGGCCGGGCGGATCGGCGGCGGCGGGCACCGGGCCGCGGCCGGGGTGACGCTGGACGGCACCGAGGAGGACGTCCTGCACGCGCTGCGCGGCGCGCTGGAGCCCGCGGTACCGGTGGCGGGCTGACGGTTACGGTGCTGGCGTGAGTTCCGATGCGCGCCGTGCGTTCCTGTCCGCCTTCCTGCGCCGCCCCGGCACGATGGGAGCGGTCGCGCCGAGCTCGGCCCGCCTCGCCGGGGTGCTGTCGTCGGTGGTGCCGCGCGCGGGTGAGCCGGTCGTCGTGGAGCTGGGCCCGGGCACCGGCGCGGTCAGCGCCGTCATCGCCGAACGCCTCCCGGCGGGCGGGCGGCACCTCGCCGTCGAGCTCGACCCGGACATGGTCGCCTACCTGCGCCGCACCCGTCCGGGGCTGGAGGTGGTACCCGGCGACGCCCGCGAGCTCGGGAAGCTGCTCGCCGAGCACGGCGTCGACCACGTCGACGCGATCGTCTGCGGCCTGCCGTGGGCTCTGTTCGACGACGCCGTGCAGACCGACGTCCTGCGCGAGATCGGCCGCGCGATCGGCGACACCGGCGCGTTCACGACGTTCGCCTACGTGCAGGGCATGGCGATGCCCGCGGCGCAGCGGTTCCGGGCGCGGCTGCGCGGTGCGTTCGAGGAGGTGCTGGTCAGCTCCACGGTGTGGCGCAACGTGCCGCCCGCTTTCGTCTACGTGTGTCGGCGACCCGTCGGGTGAGCGACGACCGGGTCCCGCTCCGCGAGGTCCTGCGCCTCGCCGCGCCCGCGTTGCCGGTGCTGGCCGCCGAGCCGCTCTACCTTCTCGTCGACACCGCGGTCGTCGGACGGCTGGGGGTCGTCCCACTCGCCGGGCTGGCGATCGCGGGGGTGCTGTTCGCGCAGGTCACGAGCCAGCTGAACTTCCTGTCCTACGGCACCACCGCCCGCGCCGCACGGCTGCACGGGGCCGGGCGGCGCACCGAGGCCGTCGCGGAGGGAGGGCAGGCGACGTGGCTCGCACTGGCCGTGGGACTGGTGCTGCTCGCGGTCGGGCAGCTCGTGGCGGTGCCGGTGGCGGGCGCGTTCGCGGGGGACGGCGAGATCGCCGACGCCGCGGTGTCCTGGCTGCGGGTCGCACTGTTCGGGGCCCCGCTCATCCTCGTGACGTTGGCGGGCAACGGGTGGATGCGCGGTGTGCAGGACACCGTCCGCCCCCTGCGCTACGTCCTCGCGGGCAACGGCCTGTCCGCGGTGCTGTGCCCGGTGCTGGTGCACGGCGTCGGATGGGGGCTGCCGGGTTCGGCCGCGGCGAACGTCACCGGGCAGGCGCTCGGGGCCGGGCTGTTCCTGCTCGCGCTGCGCCGGGAGCGCGGCTTCGCCCGACCCGACCTCGCGACGATGCGCGCGCAGCTCGTACTGGGCCGCGACCTCATCGCCCGCAGCCTCGCGTTCCAGGCCTGCTTCCTCTCCGCCGCCGCGGTGGCCGCGCGGTTCGGGGCGGCGTCGGTCGCGGCGCACCAGATCGTCCTGCAGCTGTGGTTCTTCATGGCGCTCGTGCTCGACGCCGTGGCGATCGCGGCCCAGTCGCTGGTCGGGGCGGCACTGGGGTCCGGGGCCGTCGCCCGGGCCCGGGCGCTCGCCGGCCAGGTCACCCGCTACGGGCTGGTGCTCGGCGTCGGGTTCGGGGTGCTGTTCGCGGCGCTGATCGGCGTGCTGCCGCCGGTGTTCACCGGTGACGCCGCGGTGCTCGCGCTGGTGCCCGTCGCCTGGTGGTTCTTCGTGGCGATGCAGCCGATCGCGGGCGTCGTCTTCGCCCTCGACGGCGTGCTGCTCGGCGCGGGCGACGCGGCGTTCCTGCGCACCTCGACGCTCGCCGCCGCCGTGCTCGGGTTCCTGCCCCTGATCTGGGCGTCGTTGGTGTTCGGCTGGGGCCTGGCCGGGATCTGGACGGGGCTGTCGTTGTTCATGGTGGCGCGGCTGGTGGCGGTCGGGCTGCGGACGCGGTCGGGGCGTTGGCTGGTGACGGGCGCGGTGCGGCCCTCGGGGTCGCCGCAGCGCTGATCGCCGCAGCCCTGATCGGTGCAGCCCTGATCGGTGCGGCCCGGATGACCGCAGCCCGGATCAGCTGCTCACGTCCCACACCGGCTCCGGGGTCTCGCGCACCTCGCCGTCGCCGCCGAAGAGCAGGAAGCGGTCGAACCCGCGGGTGAACCAGCGGTCGTGGGTCACGGCCAGCACGGTGCCCTCGAACGCGGCGAGTGCCTGCTCCAGGGCCTCGGCCGAGGCGAGGTCGAGGTTGTCGGTGGGCTCGTCGAGCAGCAGCAGGGTGGCTCCGGAGAGCTCCAGGAGCAGGATGAGGAACCGGGCCTGCTGCCCGCCGGACAGCGTCTCGAACCGCTGCTCGCCCTGCTCGGCGAGCTCGTAGCGGGCCAGCGCCTTCATCGCGCCGCCCAGCGGCATGCCGGCGCGGTCGACGTCGCCGCGGACGAGCGCGTCGACGAGCGCGGCGCCCGTCAGCTCGGGGCGGTCGTGGGTCTGCGAGAAGTGCCCGGGCCGCACCCGCGCGCCGAGCCGGGCGGCACCGTCGTGCGCGACCGGCGCCAGGGCGGCGCCGCTCGCGGGAACCGCGCCCGGCTCCGGGTCGGTGCCGCCGCGGGCGAGCAGGCGCAGGAAGTGCGACTTCCCGGTCCCGTTCGCGCCGAGCACCGCGACCCGGTCGCCGAACCAGACCTCCAGGTCGAACGGGAACGTCAGGTCGTCGAGTTCCAGGCCGGAGCACACCAGCGCGCGCTTCCCGGTGCGGCCGCCGCCGAGCCGCATCGTGATCGACTGCTCCTGCGCCTTCTCCGCCGGTGCCCCCGCGTCGAGGAACCGGGCCAGCCGCGTGCGTGCGGCCTGCAGCCGTGACGCCATGCCGTCGTTGGACGCGGCCTTGACCTTGTAGAAGGTCACGAGCCGCTCCAGCTTCTCCCGCTCCTCGTCCCAGCGGCGGCGGTGCTCGTCGAGCCGGTCGTGCCGGGCGACGCGCGCGGCGTGCCACGACGCGAACCCGCCGGGATGCGTCCACGCCGATCCCGCCTCGACCGTGACGACCCGCTGCGCGGTGTTCGCCAGCAGCTCCCGGTCGTGGCTGACGAACAGCACGCTCTTCGCCGAGTCCGCGATCCGCGCCTCCAGCCGGCGCTTGCCGGGGACGTCGAGGAAGTTGTCCGGCTCGTCGAGGAGCAGCACCTCGTCCGGGCCGCGGAACAGCAGCTCCAGGGCGAAGCGCTTCTGCTCGCCGCCGGACAGGGTGGCCACGGGCCGGTCACGGGTGCGTTCCCACGGGAGGCCGAGCGCGGCGACCGACGCGGTGTCGCACTCCACCTCCGCGCCGTAGCCGCCCGCGTCGCCCCACATCGCGAGCGCCGCGGCGTAGCGGAGCTGGGTGCGCTCGGTGTCGTCGAGCGCGCGTTCCGCGGAACGCAGCCGTTCCCCCGCCGCGCGGACGGCGGGCGGGGCGAGCGACAGCGCGAGGTCGGCCAGCGTGCGTCCGTCGGAGATCGACCCGACGAACTGCCCCATGACGCCGAGCCCGCCGCTGCGCGCGATCGACCCGCTCGCCGGGGCCAGGTCGCCCGCGACCATCCGCAGCAGCGTCGTCTTGCCCGCGCCGTTCGGTCCGACCAGCGCCACCTTCGCGCCGTCCCCGACCCGGAAGGAGACCCCGGCGAACAGCTCCCGCCCGTCGGGCAGCACGTACCCGACACCCATCGCCTCGATATGCCCCACGAGGACGGCATGCTCGCCGACCGGTGCGGCCGCTGTCGAGCGGGTTCGGGGCCCGGGTCGCTGTGTCGGGGACGGATGGCGGAGCCGGCGGCGCGCCGGGCGTGGCGGCCGGGGAAGCGTCTCCACCCCGTCTCCGCAGAGCGCCCGCGGTCGCGTCACCCCCACCTCGTGGGGGTGATCGGATGATCACCCGCGGGGGCTGGACCAGGCTTCCCACAGCGCCGCATAGGGCCCGCCGGAGGCGACCAGCTCGGCGTGCGGGCCGGTCTCGACGATCCGTCCCTTGTCCAGCACGACCACGCGGTCGGCCGCGGCGGCCTGGGTGAGCCGGTGCGCGATGACGACGGCGGTGCGCCCGGCGAGTGCCGCGTCGGCGGCGACCTCCAGCACCCGCGCGCCCGCGCTGCCCGCCTCCGCAGTGGCCTCGTCGAGCACCGCGACGGCCGGGTCGGCGAGCACGAGCCGGGCCAGTGCGAGCTGCTGGGCGACGGTGGCGCCGAGCTCGGTCCCGCCGTCGCCGACCACCTCGTCGAGGTCCAGGGTGGTCCCCACCGTGACCAGCACCGCGGCGAGCTCCGCGTCGGTGGCGCCGGTGCGGGCGATGCGCAGGTTCTCGGCCACCGTGCCCGCGAAGACGTGCACCTCCTGCGTGACGACGGCGACGTGGCTCCGCGGGTGCGCCAGCGCGTCGAGCGGCACGCCCCCGATCTCGACGGTGCCCGCCTGCGGGACCTGGGCCCCGGCGAGGACCGCGCCCAGCGTGGTCTTGCCCGCGCCGCTGGGCCCGACCACGGCGACCCGCTCGCCGGCCGCGATCTCCAGGTCGATCCCGTGCAGCACCTCGGGGCCGCCGTCGTAGGAGTGCCGGATGCCGGTGAGCCGCACCGAACCGTCCCGCGGCAACCGGGGGTGCGCCGGGGCGGGCGGCACCGGCATGTCGGTGACGCCCACGAGCCGGGCCAGGGCCGCCCCGGCCGACTGCGCCTCGTCGAGCAGGTAGAGCAGCTCGCCGATCGGGTCGAACAGGCGCAGGAAGTAGAGCACCGCCGCGGTGGCCGCCCCGACCGTGACGGCGTCGGCGCGCACCAGCCAGAACCCGACGACGAGCAGCGACAGCACGCCCGTCATCTCCGCGCCGTTGAGCACGAACCCGAACTTCGACTGCGCCCGCATCGTGCGCATCGTCGCCCGTACCGCCGAGGCGGAGTCACCCTCGATGCGGGTCAGCAGCGGCGTGCGCAGCCGGTGCGCGCGCACCGTCGCGGCCCCGCCGACACCGGCCAGCAGCGACTGTGTCCGCCGGCCCTCGGCCTTCCGCTCGGCGGCGTAGAGCGGCCCGGAGACGCTGACGTACCAGCGGGTGACCAGGATCCAGATCGGGAGCGGGACCAGCCCGGCCAGGGCGAGGCGCCAGTCCAGCAACGCGAGTCCGACCAGGGTGAACCCGACGTCGAGCGCGGCGATGACCAGCAGCGGGATCGCCAGCCGGACACCCTCGGAGATGACGGTGATGTCGCCGCTGACGCGCTGCAGCAGGTCGCCGGACCCGGCCCGCTCGACGTCGGCGATGCGGACCCCGAGCGCGCGGTGCACCACCCGTTCCCGCAGCCCGGCCAGCACCAGCTCGCCGAGCCGGGCCGCGAGCACCCTGCCGGAGGCGGACAGCAGCGCGCGGAGGACGAGCGCGGCGAGGATGGCGAGGGCGAGGCCGTCGATCGAGCCGATCTCCCCGCCCCCGATCACGACGTCGACGATCGCGCCGAGCAGCGCGGGTACGGCGAGGATCGCGCCCGCGGCGGCGACGAGGGTGATCACGGTGCCGGCGAGCAGCAGGCGGTGCGGTCGGATCAGAGCGGCGACCGAGTGCCGGGTGCGCGTCGTGCTCGCGATGGGGAGGAGGTCGGTCGCGCCCGGTGGGGTCGCGCCGGACGGGGTCGTGTCGGGTGCGTTCACGACAGCACCGCCGCCCGGTAGCGCGGATCCTCGGCCAGCTCGGCGTGGGTGCCGGAGGCGACGACGGCCCCTTCCTCGACGAGCAGCACGCGGCGGCAGCGGGCCAGCAGGGCGGGGCTGGAGGTGAGGAGCAGCGTGGTCCGCCCGGTGCGGAGCGCCGCGAGGCCGTCGGCGATGCGGTGCTCGGTGGCGGCGTCGACGGCGGTCGTCGGGTCGTGCAGCACCAACACCGGCGCGTGCGCGGCGAGCGCCCTGGCCAGCACGAGCCGTTGGCGCTGCCCGCCGGACAGGGTGCGGCCGCGTTCGGTCAGTTCGGCATCGAGCCCGCCGGGGAGGGCGTCGACGACCTCGTCGGCACCCGCGGCGGCGAGCGCGGCGGCGTCGGTCCCGGTGTTGGCGCGGACCGTGCCCTCGAACAGGGTGGCGTCGTGGCGGTCGACGAGGACCGCGCGGCGGACCTCGTCGAGGTCGACCCCGGCGAGGTCGACGCCGTCGAGGGTGACCGGGTCGTCGGTGGTGTCGCGGTCGCGGGCGAGCACGTCGAGCAGGGCGGTGGCGTCGCCCGCGGTCAGGGTGACGACGCCGACGTGCTCGCCCGCGGCGACGTCGATGCCGCCCACGTGCAGCGCGCCCGCGGGAGCGACGGGCAGCGCGGCCGTCCCGGCGCGCACGGCGGACGGGGCGCCGAGCAGTGCGGCCACCCGCCGGGCCGACCCGCGCGCCCCGGCGAGCTGCGGTCCCACCTCGGTGAGCCGCTCCAGCGGGCCGATCAGGAACTGGGCCAGTCCGACGGCGGCGACGAGCTCGCCGACGCTGATCGTGCCTTCGAGCGCGAGCCGCCCGCCCACCCACGCGACGACGACGAGGAACACGCCGGTGATCACGCCCGTGGCCGCGGTGTAGACGCCCTCGAAGCGCACCGCGGCGAGGCGGGCGGTCAGTGCGCTGCGGCTCGCGCGGCGGTAGGTCTCACCCGCGGCGTCCTCGGCCCCGATGCCCTTGATCACCCGCAGGCCGGTGACGAGGTCGGTCGCGACCCCGGTGGCCGTGGCCAGGGTCTCCTGCTCGGCCTCCGCCCGTCCGACGAGCGGCTTGGCCAGCAGCCGTGACGCGACCAGCACCAGCGGCACCCCGGCGAGCACGACGAGCCCGAGCAGGAGCGACGCACCGACCAGCACGACCGCCCCGCCGGTGAGCGCGGCGAGAGCCGAGACCGCGGTGATGATCGCGGCGCACACCAGGCCGGTCCGGTCGGCGTCGGACCCGGCCAGGCTGACCAGCTCCCCGGAGCGCCCCGGCGCCCCGCCCGCCGGGTCCAGGACGCGCCCGGTGACGTCGAGCCGGATCCCGTGAGCGGCCTGCTTCTCGGTGCGGACCATCAGCCAGTACCCGCCGTAGGCACTGGTGGCGAGCACGAGGAACACCCCGACGACGGCGGCGGACCACCGCAGCAGCGCGGTGGCGTCGCCGGTGGACACCGCGAGGTCGATCACGACACCGACGGCGACCGGGACGGCCGCCTCGGACAGCTGGTGACCGGAGACGAGCGCCGACGCGGCGATCAGGTCGCGGCGCTGTCCGCGGGCGGCGCCGCGGAGGACGGACCCGGCGCTGGGGGGAGGCACGGGACTGAGGCTAGCCTGCCCAATCGCACCGACCTACTGGATTGGCGAGCTCGGAGGCGGCAGGCGGAACGTGTGCTGCTGCTCCACCGCCGCCACCCCGGGCAGGGCCCCGAGCGCGGTACGCACGTCGCCGCTCTCGATCGACCCGGTGATCATCCCGACCGCGGCGAGCACGTAGTGCACGTCCATGCCGGCCGCGCGGCAGCGCTCGGCGACCTCGTCGATCCGTTCCACGTGCGCGTCGTCGACGGACACGCTGACCTGCTCGCTCACGGTGCTCCTCCTTCGGGCGCGCGCTCGGTTCTCAGGCGGGCGGCGGCGCCTGCACGAGGCCGGCGCCCACGTCGTCGGAGGGCAGCGGTAGCCGGGACGCGCCGCGGACCAGCGCCCCCCAGAGTGCCTCACCGCGGGCCCCGGTGCGCTGGGCCCACAGCGCCGCGACACCGGCGACGTGCGGTGTGGCCATGCTGGTGCCGGAGATCGTGTTGTAGCGGTCGGGCATCGGCCACGACGAGTACACGTCGACGCCGGGCCCGGCCACGTCGACCTGCCCGCCCTCGACACCCGAGCTGCGCGCGGAGAACGGGGCGATGGCCAGGGTGTTGTCGACCGCCGCGACCGCCATGATCGACGGGCTGTTCGCCGGGACGCCGACGAAGCCCGCGTCGCCGCTCTCACGGTCGGCGTTGTTGCCCGCGGCCGCGATGACGAGCGTGCCCGCGGCCAGCGCACGCCGCCCGACCGTCTCGTAGACCGAGGACACCTCGTCGACGTCGGCGCCGAGCGACATCGAGATGATCTGCGCGCCGTTCTCGATGGCCCAGCTCATGCCGGCCAGGATCTCCGCGTCGGTGCCGGATCCCGCGTCGCTGAGCACCTTGCCGGCGAGGATGCGGGCCTCGTGCGCCACGCCGTAGCGCGGGCCGGTCTCCGGTACCAGCGAACCGCAGGAGGTGCCGATGCAGTGCGTGCCGTGGCCGTTGGCGTCCTGCGCGGTCTCGCCCTCGACGAACGACTCGGCCAGGACGTCGCGGCCGACGAAGTCGGGGTGCTCGAGGTCGAGGCCGGTGTCGAGGACCGCGACCGTGATGCCCGCCCCGGACTCCGCGACCGTCGTGACGTTCGTGACCTGCAGCCCCCACGTCAGCTCCGCGGTGTCCTCCGCGACGGGCTCGGCCGCCTCCTCCACCGGCACGTCGACGGACTGCGCGTGCAGGAACGCCGCCGCGTCGGCGAAGCCCCGCAGGTACTCCTCCGACAGCGAGCCGCGCAGGTGGTAGACCCGCTCGGGCTCGGCCGCGACGATCCGCCGGTCGGCGATCATCGTGGTGACGATGTCGGTGGCGGTGGCGTCGACGGGCACGATCGCGATCCCGAGCGCGGGGAACAGCAGCGGCCCGTCGTCGGAGGCCGTGGCCGTCCCGGTCATCTCGGCCAGTGCGGTGCGGGCGGCGTCGGGGTCGGCGTACAGGTCGTCGGAGAGGACGAGGACCAGACGCCCGGTCAGCTGGTCGGGCCACGTGGTGGCACCGTCGGTGCGCAACTGCATGCCGGCGACCCTTCCGTACCCGGGCGCCGCTGTCCCCCCGGGAGCCCGGCAGAATCGTCGGGTGTGAGCGCCCCTCCGCCGTCCGGTCTCGTGGTCGTCGACAAGCCGGGGGGCCTGACCTCGCACGACGTCGTCGGGCGCCTGCGCCGGATCCTGCGCACCCGCAAGGTCGGGCACGCCGGCACGCTCGACCCGATGGCCACCGGCGTCCTGGTCTGCGGGATCGGGCGCGGCACCAAGCTGCTCGGGCACCTCGCGCTCGACACCAAGGCCTACACCGCGACGATCCGCCTCGGCGCGGCCACCGGCACCGACGACGCCGAGGGCGAGACGATCTCCACCGCCGACGCGTCGGGCGTCACCGACGCCGCGGTCGCGGCCGGGATCGCCGCCCTGACCGGCGACATCCAGCAGGTGCCCAGCTCCGTCAGCGCGATCAAGGTCGACGGGCAGCGGGCCTACGCGCGGGTGCGGGCGGGGGAGGAGGTCGTGCTGGCGGCGCGGCCCGTCACGGTCTCGTCGTTCACGCTGCTCGAGCGCCGCGGCGACGACCTCGACGTCGCCGTCGGGTGCACGTCCGGCACCTACGTCCGGGCGCTCGCCCGCGACCTCGGCGCCGGGCTGGGCGTCGGCGGCCACCTCACCGCGCTGCGCCGCACGCGCGTCGGCCCGTTCGACCTCGGTCACGCCCGCACCCTCGAGCAGCTCGAGGCGGACCCGACCCTGTCGCTCCCGCTCGACGACGCCGTCGCCGTCGCGTTCCCCCGCCGCGACCTGGCGGCGTCGGCCGCGCAGGACGTGCGGCACGGGCGGCCGCTGCCGCTGTCCGGGCTGGAGGGCGTGCACGGTGTCTTCGCCCCCGGGGGCCGGGCGCTCGCCCTGATGGCCGACCGCGGGGACATGGCCCGGTCGGTGGTGGTGCTGGCGCCGGCGAACGAAGCCCTCTGAGTTGCAGGGGTAGGGGCGACGGGCGGCGGCCCGGCCCGGTCCGTAGGCTCCGGGTCGTGGAACGCTGGCGTGGGCTGGACGCCGTACCGACCGGCTGGGGCCGCAGCGTCGTCACCGTCGGGGTGTTCGACGGGATGCACCGCGGCCACCAGCAGCTCGTGGCCCGCGCGGTGGCCCGGGGGAGCGAGCGGGGCCTGCCCGCGGTGCTCGTGACGTTCGACCCGCATCCCGCCGAGCTGGTCCGCCCGGGCAGCCACCCGGCCATCCTCACCACGCTGCGCCGCCGCGCCGAGCTGGCCGAGGAGCTGGGCATCGACGCGTTCTGCGTCCTCCCGTTCACTCCCGAGCTCTCCCGCACCGAGCCCGCGGCGTTCGCCCACCACGTGCTGGTGGAGCGGCTGCACGCGGCGGTGGTCGTGGTCGGGCAGAACTTCCGGTTCGGCCACCACGCCGCGGGCGACGTCGCGCTGCTCACCGAGCTCGGCGGACGCTTCGGGTTCGCCGTCGACGGCCTGGACCTCACCGGCGACGTCGGTGTCACCTTGTCCTCCACCTACGTGCGCGCGTGCATCGACGCGGGCGACGTCGAAGCCGCCGCGGCGGCCCTCGGCCGCCCGCACCGCGTCGAGGGCGTGGTGGTGCACGGCGCGCGCCGGGGCCGCGACCTGGGATTCCCCACCGCGAACGTCTCCAGTGCCCCGCACACCGCCCTGCCCGCCGACGGCGTCTACGCGGGCCGGTTCGCGATCGGCGACCGCCTGCTGCCCACCGCGATCTCGGTCGGCACGAATCCCACGTTCTCCGGGCGGGTGAAGACCCTCGAGGCCTACGTCCTCGACGTCGACGAGGACTTCTACGGCCACGAGGTCGCGGTCGACATCACGCACCGGCTGCGCGGCCAGGAGACCTACAGCGACGTCGACGCCCTGATCGCGCAGATGCACCGCGACGTCGCGCGCACCCGCGAACTCCTCGGCTGACTTTCCCCGTTCGCCCACGGGAGCCGGGGTCCGGGTGCCAGCATCGACCCATGAGCGCAGCCGAGGAGTTCGCCGACAGCCGCGCGCGCCAGGCCGAGCTCTACGGGGTCCCGCTCGGCGATCGCGTCCGCGGCCTGCTCGCCGTGCTCGGGGTCTCGCAGGCCCGCCTGGCCCGCACGCTGGGGATCAGCCCGGCGATGCTGAGCCAGCTCGCCAGCGGGCGGCGGGTCAAGATCGGCAGCCCGGCGGTGCTGGCGCGGCTGCAACTGCTCGACCACCGGTGTGCGGCGGTCGAGGGTCCGCTCGCGCCCCGATCGGTGGAGCTCCTGCTCGCCGATGTCGCGCGGGCACAGCTGCGCTGGTCACCGGTCCCCGGCCCCGCCGAGGAGGCCGTGCCGGCGCCGCGCCCGCCCGTCGCGGCGCCGCGGTGCCCGGGCACCGCGCCGGCGTCAGCCGGGTCGGCCGCCGACGCGCTGCGCCGCCTCGCCGCCCCGGCCCGCCTCGCGGCCGCCGCGGCCGCGCTCGGCCCCGGCTTCCCCGAGCTGGCGGAGGTGCTGCGCCAGGCGGCGGGACGACCGGGCTGACCAGGGGGGCCCGGTTCCCGGCTGGTAGCGTGGCGTGTTGGGTCCGGCTGCAGTCCGTGGCGGCCGCGACTGTCTTCCGGGCACATCACCCCTGGTGCCCGGGCCGCACGGCACAGCAACGAAAGAGGACAGACCGTGGCTCTCGACGCCGCACAGAAGAAGACCGTGCTCGACCAGTACGCCACCCACGAGGGTGACACCGGATCCCCCGAGGCGCAGATCGCTCTGCTGACCAAGCGGATCGTCGACCTCACCGAGCACCTCAAGATGCACAAGCACGACCACCACTCCCGTCGCGGACTGCTGCTGCTCGTCGGCCGCCGCCGCCGGCTCATCAAGTACCTCCGCGAGGTCGACGTCGCGCGCTACCGGTCGCTCATCGAGCGCCTCGGCATCCGCCGCTGACCCACCCGGGCCGGGCCGCCTGACGCGGCCCGGCCCGACCCACACAACTCCACCGCACCCCCGCGCCCGGCAGCAGATCCGCCGGTCCTCGGTAGTGGCCGCCGGGCACGAGTCCCGGCGGCTTCGATCGAAGGCCGGCCCAGACGAGGATCACCGGGGCAGGGGCCGACATCTCACGAGGAGATGCACCTTGACCGACCCCATCGACGACTCCGTCCACGAGACGACCGCCGTCATCGACAACGGGAGCTTCGGCACCCGCACCGTCCGGTTCGAGACCGGGCGCCTCGCGCGCCAGGCCGCCGGCTCCGTCGTCGCCTACCTCGACGACGAGACCATGCTTCTCTCCGCCACCACGGCGTCGAAGCACCCCAAGGAGCACTTCGACTTCTTCCCCCTCACGGTGGACGTCGAGGAGCGCATGTACGCGATCGGCAAGATCCCCGGCTCGTTCTTCCGCCGCGAGGGTCGCCCCGGCACCGACGCGATCCTGACCTGCCGCCTGATCGACCGCCCGCTGCGCCCGTCGTTCGTCGACGGCCTGCGCAACGAGATCCAGATCGTCGTCACGGTGATGAGCCTGGACCCGCAGGACCCCTACGACGCGCTGGCGATCAACGCCGCGTCGGCGTCCACGCAGCTGTCCGGCCTGCCGTTCTCCGGCCCGATCGGCGCCATCCGCGTCGCCCTGATCGACGGCCAGTGGATCGCGTTCCCGCAGCACGACGACCTCAAGCGCGCCGTGTTCGA
Source organism: Pseudonocardia abyssalis (assembly GCF_019263705.2). Taxonomy (NCBI): domain Bacteria; kingdom Bacillati; phylum Actinomycetota; class Actinomycetes; order Pseudonocardiales; family Pseudonocardiaceae; genus Pseudonocardia; species Pseudonocardia abyssalis. The sequence goes on along the minus strand of NZ_JADQDK010000001.1, from coordinate 2,995,324 downwards.
CATGGTCGTCGCTGGCCGCATCGTCGGTGACGGTGACTCGCAGGACGTAGCGATCATGATGGTCGAGGCCGAGGCCACCGTCGAGACCAACACCCTCGTCGCGGAGGGCGCCCAGGCGCCCACCGAGGAGGTCGTCGCGGCCGGGCTGGAGGCGGCGAAGCCGTTCATCCGCACGCTGTGCATCGCCCAGCAGCAGCTCGCCGACGTCGCCGCCAAGCCCACGCGCGAGTTCCCGACCTTCCCGGCCTACCAGCCCGACGTCTTCGACGCCGTCGAGGCGCAGGGCAGTGCCGACCTCGCCGCCGCGCTGACCATCGCGGGCAAGCAGGAGCGCGAGTCGAGGCTCGACGAGGTCAAGCTCGCCGTGCTCACCGCGCTGGAGACCAAGTTCGAGGGTCGCGAGAAGGAGCTCGGCGCGGCGTTCCGCTCGCTGAACAAGAAGCTCGTGCGCCAGCGCATCCTGCGCGACCAGGTCCGCATCGACGGCCGCGGCATCACCGACATCCGGCCGCTCTCGGCCGAGGTCGAGGTCATCCCGCGCGCCCACGGCTCGGCGCTGTTCGAGCGCGGCGAGACCCAGATCATGGGTGTCACCACGCTGAACATGCTGCGCATGGAGCAGCAGATCGACTCCCTCGGGCCGGAGACGCACAAGCGCTACCTGCACCACTACAACTTCCCGCCGTACTCGACCGGTGAGACCGGCCGCGTCGGGTCGCCGAAGCGCCGCGAGATCGGCCACGGCGCGCTGGCCGAGCGGGCCCTGCTGCCCGTGCTGCCCACGCGCGAGGAGTTCCCGTACGCGATCCGCCAGGTCTCCGAGGCGCTGGGCTCCAACGGCTCCACGTCGATGGGCTCGGTCTGCGCCTCCACGATGTCGCTCTACAACGCCGGCGTGCCGCTCAAGGCGCCGGTCGCGGGCATCGCGATGGGCCTGGTCACCGACACCGTCGACGGCGAGACCCGCTACGTCGCCCTCACCGACATCCTCGGTGCGGAGGACGCGTTCGGCGACATGGACTTCAAGGTCGCCGGCACGCCGGAGTTCGTCACGGCGCTGCAGCTCGACACGAAGCTCGACGGCATCCCGTCGGCCGTCCTCACCGCGGCGCTGAGCCAGGCCAAGGACGCCCGCATGACGATCCTCGAGGTCATCGGCGAGGCGATCGACCGCCCCGACGAGATGAGCCGCTTCGCGCCGCGCGTCATCGCGATCAAGATCCCGGTCGACAAGATCGGCGAGCTGATCGGCCCGAAGGGCAAGATGATCAACTCGATCACCGAGCAGACCGGTGCCGACATCTCGATCGACGACGACGGCACCGTCTACGTCGGCGCGTCGGACGGCGAGTCGGCGGACGCCGCGATCGGCATGGTCAACGCCATCGCCAACCCGCAGCTGCCGAAGATCGGCGAGCGCTTCCTGGGCACGGTCGTCAAGACCGCCGCCTTCGGCGCGTTCGTCTCGCTGGTGCCCGGCAAGGACGGCCTCGTCCACATCTCGAAGCTGGGCAACGGCAAGCGGATCAACAAGGTCGAGGACGTCGTGAACGTCGGCGACAAGATCCGCGTCGAGGTCTCCGACATCGACAACCGCGGCAAGATCAGCCTGCTGCCGGTCGTTGAGGACGCCGCCCCCGCGGGCGACGTCACGGTCCCCGCGGAGCCCGCCGAGGTCCCGGCCTCTTGACGGAACTTCTGACGCCGGGGACGGGGGCTCACCCCGTCCCCGGCGTTTCCGTGTCCCACCTCGACGGCGGCCTGCGGGTCGTCTCCGAGCGGGTGCCGGGCGTCCGCTCGGTCTCGATCGGGGTCTGGATCGGCGTCGGCTCGCGCGACGAGTCGCCGACCCAGGCCGGGGCGGCGCACTACCTCGAGCACCTGCTGTTCAAGGGCACCTCGACGCGCACGGCCGCGCAGATCGCCGAGGACGTCGACGCCGTGGGCGGTGAGCTCAACGCGTTCACCGCGAAGGAGCACACCTGCTACTACGCGCAGGTCCTCGACACCGACCTGCCGCTCGCGGTCGACGTGCTCGCCGGGGTCGTCACCGACGCCGTCATGGCGCCGGCCGACGTCGAGATCGAGCGCAGCGTGGTGCTCGAGGAGATCGCGATCCGCGACGACGACCCGGAGGACCTGCTCGGCGAGCTGTTCGACGAGTCGCTGCTCGGCGGGCACCCGCTCGGGCGGCCGGTGATCGGGTCCGAGGAGTCGATCACCGGGATGGCCCGGGAGACGCTGCACACGTTCTGGCGCGGGGAGTACACGACGCCGCGGATGGTCGTCGCGGCCGCGGGCAACCTCGACCACGTCGCGCTCGTCGCGCTCGTCGAGGAGGCGTTCGCGGCCGCGATCGCGCGGGCGGGGTCGGCAACGCCCGTGCCGCCGCGCGCGTCGGGCGTCGCGGTGCTGGAGCCGGGCCCGCGGCTGGTGCTGCGCGGCGAGGACACCGAGCAGGCGCACCTCATGCTGGGCGTACCCGGCATCGCCCGCCACGACCCCCGGCGCAGCGCGCTCGGCGTGCTCAACACCGCGCTCGGCGGCGGGCCCAGCTCGCGGCTGTTCCAGCAGGTCCGCGAGCAGCGCGGGCTCGCGTACTCGGTGTACTCGGCGCTGTCGACCTACACCGACGCCGGCATCCTGTCGGTCTACGCGGGGTGCGCCCCCGACCGGCTCGACGAGGTCACCACCGTGATCCGCACCGTCCTCGCCGACGTCGCCGCGCACGGTCTCACCTCCGCCGAGGTGGTCCGGGCGCAGGGAAACCTGCGCGGCGGGCTCGTCCTCGGGCTCGAGGACACGCCGTCGCGGATGAACCGCCTCGGCCGTGCCGAGCTCGACCACGGGCGTCAGCGCAGCATCGCGGAGAGCCTCGACCGGATCGCCGCCGTCACCCCGGAGCAGGTCTCCGACGTGGCCCGCGAGCTGCTGTCCGAGCCCCTCACCGCAGCGGTGGTCGGTCCGTACGACGACGAGACCGACCTGCCTGCGGTCCTGCGCTCGCTGGCCTGATCGCGGCGGATGGCGCCGCATCGAGATCGACGTCGACGACGAGCTGCCGGGCCGGGCCGCGGTCGTGCTGGGCACCCAGGGGGCCGAGGACGCCGTCGTCGCCGCCCTGCGCGCAGCCGGTCGACCCGGCCCGCGGGCCGCACGATCCGCCCGCCCGCCCCGGGGACCTGCCGCGGCCGCCCGAGATCCGCTGACGCTCAGGCGCGGACCCGCGGGCGCAGGTGGGCCGCGGGACCGTGCCCGACGTGGCGGCGGAACGCGTCGACGAACCCGGCGCGCGAGGAGAACCCCGCGCGCCGTCCGACCGTCGCGACCGGCAGGCCGGCACCGGCACCGGCACCGGCAGCGGCAGCGCCGCGCGCAGCCGCACCTGGGTCCGCCGGTCGGCGAACGGCATGCCGTCCCCGCGACGAACGCCCGGCGCAGCGTGCTGAGGCTCGTGCTCAGCTCGACGGCCCGCTCGTCGAGCGTCCGGAGCGTGGGATGCTGCGCCCGTGAACCCGGAGACCCTGATCGCGGGCGTGCTGATCGTCGTCGGCATCGCGGGGATCGTGCTGCCGGTGCTGCCCGGGCTGATCCTGGTGCTCGCCGGGATCGCGGTGTGGGCGGTGCCGCGCAACGACGTCGTGGGCTGGTCGGTGCTCGGCCTCGCCATCGCGATCGTGGTGGCCGGCAGCGTCGCGAAGTACCTGGTCCCGGGGCGACGGCTGCGCGACTCCGGGGTGCCGGGGCGCACGATCGTCGCAGGCGGGGTGCTGGGCGTCGTCGGGTTCTTCGTGATCCCGGTCGTCGGGCTCCTGGTGGGGTTCGTGCTGGGCGTCTACGTCGCCGAGCGGGTGCGGCTCGAGGGGCACGGCCTGGCCTGGCCGTCGACGAGGGGCGCGCTCGCCGCCGTCGGCTGGAGCATCGTCATCGAGCTGCTGACCGGCCTGCTGGCCACGGGCGTGTGGATCGGCGGGCTCGTCCTAGGGTGACCCCATGACGATCAGGGTGGGCGTGCTGGGTGCGCGCGGGCGGATGGGTGCCGAGGTGTGCCGGGCGGTGACCGCGGCCGACGGGCTGGAGCTGGTGGCGCAGATCGACGAGGGCGACCCGTTGACGCTGCTCACCGACCACGGCGCGCAGGTGGCGGTCGACTTCACCCACCCCGGGGTCGCGCTCGACAACGTCGCGTTCTGCGTCGACCACGACATCGCCGCCGTCGTCGGGACCAGCGGGTTCGGCGCCGACAAGCTCGACACGGTCCGCTCCTGGCTCTCCGCGCGCGACGGGCACGTCCTCGTCGCCCCGAACTTCGGCGTCGGGGCGGTGCTGATGATGCGGTTCGCGGAGCAGGCCGCCCGCTTCTTCGAGTCCGTCGAGATCATCGAACTGCACCACGAGCGCAAGGTCGACGCCCCGTCCGGCACGGCCGTCAGCACGGCGTCGCGGATCGCCGCCGCGCGCGAGGGTCTGGGCCCGGTACCGGACGCCACGACCAGCGAGCTCGACGGGGCACGCGGCGCCGTCGTCGACGGCGTGCACGTGCACTCGATCCGGATGCCCGGGCTCGTCGCGCACCAGGAGGTGATCTTCGGGATGGCGGGGGAGACGCTGACACTGCGCCACGACTCGATCGACCGCGCCGGGTTCATGCCCGGCGTCGTGCTCGCGGTCCGCGGGGTGCGCGACCACCCGGGGTTGACCGTCGGTCTGGAGAGCCTCCTCGGCCTCTAGGACGTCGCAGACCTCCTGGTCACCGCGCAGGGCTCCGGCGGCCTGCGCGATGGCCGCGGGTCTGCGCGGTGCGCTCCTAGTCGAGCTTGAGGTCCAGCGAGCCCGTCAGCCGGATCTCGCGCAGGGTGCCGGCGCCGGTGTCGAGGCCGCGGACGCCGCCGTCGGCCTCCCAGCCGGCGCGGGCGTAGAACCGGCGCGACGCCTCGTCGGGCTCCGGTACCCAGGCCAGGCCGTACAGGGCGCCCGCGCCGCGCAGCCGCTCCGCCGCGGTGGCCAGGAGCCGGCCGGCGTGCCCGCGACGACCCCAGCGGGGCTCCACGAGCAGCGCGCCGATCTCGCCCCACGCCTGGTCCGGGGTCGCGGCGCCCTCCGGCGGCATGGCGGCGGCGGCGAGGAAGCCGACGGTCCAGTCGCCCTCCGTCGCGACCAGCACGTGCGCGGCGTCGGCGTCGACGGCGGAGGCCCACGCATCGCGTGCCCCGTCCGACCGCAGTGCGTCCACGGCGGAAGCGGGGACGAACGTGGAGTACGCGGCCTCCCAGGTGTCTCCCTGGATGCGCACGATCTCGTCGACGTCGGCGGGCGTGGCGGCACGGACCGCGGCGATGGCCATGTCGCATGGATACCCCAGGCCCGCGATCCGGCACGACCCGGATCCCACGCGACCCGGATCCCACGCGACCCGGATCCCACGCGACAGGGGGTAGTTCGCCATGGCAACGTCACCCCGGTGCATACCCGCCGCGTCGCCTGGGCCGCCCTCGGGGTGGTCTACGTCCTGTGGGGGTCGACCTACCTCGCCAACCGCCTGATCATCACCGACATCCCGCCGCTGTTCTCCGGCGGCGTGCGGTTCCTCGTCGGTGGCGGGCTGCTCGCGATCGTCGTCGCGCTGGTGGCGGGCCCGTCCGCGCTGCGGATGACGCGCCCGCAGCTCGCCACCACGGCACTGTCGGGCCTCCTGCTCCCGGCGTGGGGCAACGGGATCGTCACGCTCGGGCAGCAGCAGGTGTCCTCCGGGCTCGCCGCCCTGCTCATCGCGGCGGTGCCGCTCCACATCGTCGCGCTGCGTGCGGTCACCGGCGACCGGCCGCGGGCGGCGACCGTCGGCGGCGTCGCGGTCGGGGTGGCCGGGCTCGCGCTGCTGGTGCTGTCGGGCTCGACGGGTACCGGCGGCACGGTGGGCAGTGCCTGGTGGGGCCCGTGGCTGATCCTGCTCGCCGGGCTGGGCTGGGCGACGGGAACGTTCGCGACGACCCGGCTGCCCGCGCCGCCCAACCCGTTCGCGTTGGCCGCGGTGCAGATGCTGGTCGGCGGCGCGGTGCTGCTGACGGTCAGCCTGGTCAAGGGCGACCGGCTCGACGTCGCCGCCGTCTCGCCCGTCGCGTGGTGGGCGTGGGCCTACATGGCGGTCGTCGTGTCGCTCGGGGCGTTCAGCGCGTACGCCTACGCGCTGGCGTCGCTGCCGGTGTCGACGGTCGCGACCTACGCCTACGTCAACCCGGTCATCGCGGTGATCCTCGGAGCGCTGGTGGTGGGTGAGCGGTACTCGGTGCTGCAGCTGGTCGGCGGCGGGATCGTGGTGCTGTCGGTGGGGCTGGTGATCGCCTCGGAACGGTCGGCGTCGCGGCACGTGGTCCAACCCGCCTGAGACCGGCCCGCCGGAAACCGTCAGGGGTCGGTGGCACGATCGCGGGCATGACGACGGAGACGATCGGGGCACCGGCCGCGCGGCGGATGGTGCTCGCCGCGCAGGGCTTCACCGACCCGGTCCCGACCGGCCCCGTCACCCGCCGCCACCTGCAGCGGGTGCTCGACCGCGTCCGGCTGCTCCAGCTCGACTCGGTCAACGTGGCGGTGCGCGCGCACTACATGCCGGTGTTCAGCCGGCTCGGTCCCTACGCCCGCCCGCTGCTCGACGACGCGGCGTGGTCGCACTCGGCGCGGCGGCCCCGGCTGCTCGTCGAGCACTGGGCGCACGAGGCGAGCCTGCTGCCGGTGGCCGACTGGCCGCTGCTGCACTCCGGTGCCAAGCGCAGCGGCTGGTGGCGGCACTACGGCGCACTCGTGGAGGCCGACCCCGGCCTCGTCGACGACGTGTTGGCCGCGGTGAAGGACCTGGGCCCGGTCGGGGCGGGGGAGCTGGAGACGGTGCTGAGGGGCTCCTCGCGCCCGCGCCCGCCGGGGGCCACCTGGTGGGAGCGTTCCGACGTGAAGCGGATCTGCGAGTACCTGTTCGGCATCGGGGAGCTGACCACCGGCACCCGCAGGCACTTCCAGCGCCTCTACGACCTGCCCGAGCGCGTCCTGCCGCCCGAGGTGCTCGCCGCGCGACCGGCCGACCCGGAGCAGTCGGCGCGCACGCTCGTGCTGCGGTCGGCGTCGGCGCTCGGGGTGGCCACCGAGCCCGACCTGCGCGACTACTACCGCCTCGGGCCCGCCACCAGCCAGCGGGCGGTGGCGGAGCTGGTCGACTCCGGGGCACTGGCCCCGGTGCGGGTGCGGGGCTGGTCGAAGCAGGCGTACCGGCTGCCGGGGGCGAAGGTGCCGCGGCAGGTCACCGGCCGCGCCCTGCTCTGCCCGTTCGACCCCCTGATCTGGGAGCGCGACCGCACCGAGCGCATCTTCGGCTTCCGCTACCGCATCGAGATCTACGTGCCCGAGGCGAAGCGCGAGTACGGCTACTACGTGTTCCCGTTCCTGCTCGACGGCGAGCTGGTCGCCCGCGTCGACGTCAAGGCCGACCGCGCGGCCGGGGTGCTCCGGGTGCCCGGGGCGTTCGCCGAGCCGGGCACCGACGTGGCCCGCGCGGTGTCCGAGCTGGCCGGAGCCCTGCGCGAGATGGCGGGGTGGTTGGAGCTGGACGCGGTGGTGGTGGGGGAGCGCGGCGACCTCGCCGGCCCCCTCACCACCGCCTTGCGCTGAGGGGTCAGGCGGAGACCGTCGCCCGCGTCACCAGTACGTCACCGCTGCCCGTGCGGCCCTTCACCGTCAGCGGGCCGGACTCGGCCGGGGCCACGGCACCCACGTCGAGCTCGCTGACCGCCCGTCCCGAGCCCGACGACAGGTCGAGCCGGGCGTGGACGCCGCCGTGCACGCCGACGCGGAGGTCGCCGGAGCCGGTGGTGAGGTCGAGGGTGCCCGAGCGGGCGTCGCGCACGGAGACGGTGCCGGAGCCGGTGCGCACGGCGAGGTCGGCCGCCACCTCCAGCACGTCGACGTCGCCGCTGCTCGCGCGCACCTCGGTCGTGCCGCGCACCGCGGCGATCCGCACGCCGCCCGACCCGGTGCGCACGCGCCCGCGCCCGGCCACCGCACCGAGCTCGACGTCGCCGGAGCCGGTCGTGACATCGGCGTCGCCGTCGACGGGGCCCAGCTCGACGCGACCCGACCCGGTGCGCACCGCGGCCCAGCCGGCGGTGCCGCCGACCGTGACGTCACCGGACCCGGTGCGGGCGGCGAGCCGCGACCCCGCGGGCGCGCTGACCGTGACCGCGAGCGGCACGACCCGCAGCGGGAGCTCCTGCGACGAGCGCACGACGAGCCGCCGCCCGCCGTCGGACCAGGTGATCTCCGCGGCGCGCACGGCGTCGGCGACGAGCTGGTCGGGGTCGATGCCGAACCCGGAACCGCCGGTGCCCAGCCAGCTCATCAGACCGCCGATGCCCTGGGCGACCGCACCGCCCGCGTTCGGGTCGTGCCGGACCTCGACGCGCACCTCGTCGCCGGACCCGAGCTCGACGCGGATGCGCCCGACGTCGATGGATAGCTCCAACTCCGCGGGCCGGTCGGACGGCCAGGACTGCTGCCGGACGCCCGGCCCGGCGGCTGCGCCCTCCTCCGGGAAGTGGTCCTTGGTGAAGTCCACGAAGTCGCTCATCCCTGCACCCATCCCTGGATCCGGTGGCCGTCGCGGCCCTTGCGGGACCCGCCGCCCTGGTTGCCGCCGTGCAACGCCCCCTGCACGGCCTGCGCCACCCACGAGTTGAGCGACACCCCCTGCGACGACGCGGCCTGCTCGGCCTGGTTCTTGATCTGCTCGACGAGGCGCAGCGTGATGCGGCTGATGTCGCCGGCGTCGGCGCCGCCGAACCCCCCGCCCCCGAGGCCCCGGAACGCGGGCTCGGGCTCCGGCGCGGGGTGCGTGTCGGGCGAGACGACGACGCGGACGTCGCGGCCGTCGAGCCGGACGTCGACGGTGCGGTCGCCGAGCGCCGCGGTGACCTCGGCGGCGAGGTCGGAGAGCGCGTTCATCATCGCGAGCCGCGCCGCGGGCTCGATCGCGGCGCCGAGCAGGGCGGCGGTGCGCTGCGTCTGCTCGTCGCCGGCCGCGGCGGCGGACGCGAGATCCTCGCGCAGCCGGGTGACGTACTGGCTGATGTCCATGACACCACCATGACGTCACTTCTGACACCAGTCAAGGAATCCGGTGATGTCATCCGAGGGTGTCGGGGGCCCCGGTTACGCTGCCGCCATGCCCGAGACCGTGCCGCTCACCGTCCAGCTGGTGGCCAAGACGGAGTTCACGGCCCCTCCGGACGTGCCGTGGAGCACCGACGCCGACGGGGGCCAGGCGCTCGCCGAGTTCGCCGGCCGCGCCTGCTACCAGTCCTGGGGCAAGCCGAACCCGAGGACGGCCACCAACGCCGGCTACCTGGAGCACATCCTCGAGGTCGGCCACCTGTCGGTGCTCGAGCACGGGTCGGTGAGCTTCTACCTCACGGGCGTCTCGCGCAGCCTCACCCACGAGCTCATCCGGCACCGGCACTTCTCCTACAGCCAGCTCTCCCAGCGCTACGTCCCCGAACGCGACGCGTCGATGGTCGAGCCCGAGGTCATCGCGGCCGACCCGGAGCTGCACCAGCTCTTCGCCGACGCCACCGCGGCCTCGGTGAAGGCCTACGAGGAGCTGCTGGAGGGGCTGGAGAAGCGCTTCGCCGACGTCCCGAACGCCACGCTGCGCCGCAAGCAGGCCCGCCAGGCGGCCCGGGCGATCCTGCCCAACGCCACCGAGACGCGGATCGTCGTCACCGGCAACTACCGCGCGTGGCGGCACTTCATCGCGATGCGCGCCACCGAACACGCCGACGTCGAGATCCGCGCCCTGGCGATCGAGTGCCTGCGCCAGCTGCACCGTGAAGTGCCCAACGTGTTCCGCGACTTCGAGATCGCCACGCTCGACGACGGCACCGAGATCGCGTCCAGTCCGTTCGTCGCAGAAGGCTGAGCGGGGGCCGGGCGGAACGGGCCACCGACGTGGCCGAGCAGCGGGAGCGCACCCCCGCGGTGGGGGGTGTCGCCGTCACCGTGCTGGTCGCGGCGCTTCCGTGGGCGTGGTTCGCCCTGCGCGACACGGGCCCGGCGGCCGACGTCGTCGCCATCGCGATGCCGCTGCTCGCCGCCGGGGTGGTGGGGGTGGCCGGGGTGGTCGCGCTCGTCCCCGGTTCTCGGGTGCGGCGCGGGCGTGCCGCGCTGTTCGGGCTGTCGACGCTGCTGGTGGCCGTCGTCGCGATCGTGGGTCCGTGGTTGCCGTCCCCGACGGGGCCGGTCGCCGGGCGCGGCGTCACGGTCCTCGGCGGCAACGTCGACTACCAGGACACCCCGACGCCCGCGATGATCGATCTCGGCGCCGACGTGGTGGTGGCAGCCGAGCTCGCCCCCGACACCGAGGAGGACTTCGGCGAGGAGTACCCGCACACCGTCGTCGGCGGGCCGGAGAACTCGCCGCTCGGCGTGTTCAGCCGGTACCCGCTCCGGGTCCTGCAGGACGCGGGGCCGGACCTGCCGGGCATGCGGGTCCTGGTCCAGGGCCCCGGCGGCCCGTTCGTCGTCTACGCGCTGCACGTCCCGCGGCCGTGGTTCGGCGGCGACCCCGAGGACTACGAGGTCTCGGTGCCCGAGCACTACGCGCTCGCCGCGGCCGTGGCCGGGCGCGTGCGCGCGGAGACGATGCCGGTGGTCCTCGTCGGCGACCTCAACAGCACCGACCGCGGGCGCGACTACCGCGCGCTCACCGGCGGGGCCGGGCTCTCCGACGTCGCGCTCGAGGGCTGGGGCGGCCCCACGTCGGTGGGCAAGTGGCTGCCGCTGCTCGGCCGGATCGACCACCTCCTGGTGAGCCCGAGCTGGTGCGGCGACGACGGTCGGCGCGTCGAGCTGCCCGGGTCCTCGCACCGCGGTGTCACGGCGACCGTCGGGCCGTGCGTAGGGTCGTGACATGAGCCTGGCCACCGACGAGCGTGCGGCGATCTGCGACGAGTTCGAGCGGGTCGGCCCGGACCGCCCCACCCTGTGCGGGGACTGGGACACCCGCGACCTGCTGGCGCACCTCCTGGTCCGCGAGCGCAAGCCGTGGGCGGCCCCCGGCATCCTGATCGCCGCGCTCGCCCCGATCGTCGACCGCGCGATGGGGTCCTACGCCGACACGCCGTGGGAGCAGATGGTCGGCGAGCTGCGCGACGGCGCGCCCGTCTGGTCGCCGTACCGCGTCGGCGCCGTCGACGACCTGGCCAACGGCGCGGAGTTCTTCGTCCACCACGAGGACGTGCGCCGCGGGGTGCCCGGCTGGGAGCCGCGCCCGGCCGACCCGACGCGCGACGCCCAGCTCTGGGCCCTGCTGCTGAAGATGGGCCGGGTCCTGCACCGCGCGAGCCCGGTCGGTCTGGTCGTGCGGCGCGGCTCGGGCGAGCAGCACGTGCTCCGCACCGGTCCCGGCCTCGTCACGATCGTCGGCGAGCCGGGCGAACTGGTGCTGCACGCGTTCGGCCGCGACGCCGCGCGCGTCGAGCTGGAGGGTTCTCCCGCCGACGTCGCCGCACTGGCCGGGGCCTCGCGCGGCCTCTGACCGCTGGCGCGGCGGGTCGTGTCGGGGTGGGGCGGTACCGTCGACCCATGACCTCCGACTCCGCGCGTACGCCGGGCCGCCCGTTCGGTCGCGTGCTCACGGCCATGGTCACGCCGTTCGACGCCGAGGGGCGCCTGGATCTCGATACCGCGCAGGAGCTGGCCACCCGCCTGGTCGACCTGGGCAACGACGGCCTGGTGGTCAACGGCACGACCGGTGAGGGCCCCACCACCAGCGACGAGGAGAAGGCCGCGCTGGTGCGGGCCGTGGTCGAGGCGGTGGGCGACCGCGCCACCGTCGTGGCCGGGGCGGGCACCTACGACACCGCGCACAGCATCCACCTCGCGCAGGCCGCCGAGGCCGCGGGCGCCCACGGGTTGCTGCTGGTCACGCCGTACTACTCACGGCCGCCGCAGTCGGGCCTGGTGCTGCACTTCACCGCGATCGCGGATGCCACCGGGTTGCCGGTGATGCTCTACGACATCCCGCCGCGCAGCGTCATCCCGATCGACCTGGAGACGCTGCAGCGCCTCGCGCAGCACCCGCGGATCGTCGCCGTCAAGGACGCCCGCAACGACCTGCGCATCGGCACCGAGATCATCGCCACCACCACGCTGGCGTACTACTCCGGCGACGACCCGGTGAACCTGCCGTGGCTCTCGGTCGGCGCGGTGGGGATGGTGTCGGTCACCGGGCACGTCGTGGCCGACCGCCTGCGTGCCATGCTCGACGCGTACGAGGCCGGGCAGACCGAGCGGGCCCGCCAGCTCAACGCCTCGATGCTGCCGGTGCTGCGCGCGATGGGGCGCGTCGGCGGGGCCGTGTTCGCGAAGACGGCGATGCGCCTGCGCGGTCTCGACGTCGGCGACCCGCGGCTGCCGCTGCCGCCCGCCACCGAGGCCGAGGTGGCCGCCATCGTCTCCGATCTCGACGCCGCGGGCGTCGCGCTCGACGCGGAGGCCCGCGCGGGCCGCCGTTCCGGAGGCCACGGGGCGCTCGGCGCCCGGGCCTCCGCCGACCTCGGGGCCGAGGTCGCCTACCGCTGATGAAGCACCACCCCACTTTCTGATCTGAGGAGTTCCTTGAGCCGTCCTTCTGCACGGTCCGACCGCAACCGGTCCGACCGTCGGTCCCGCCCGCCCCGGCGCGACCAGCCCCGTCCCCCCGTCGCCGTCGTCGAGGCCACCCTGCCCGGCCTGCCCACCGAGCCCCCGGGCCCGCTGCCCGAGGGCGCATTGCGCGTGCTCACCCTGGGCGGTATCGGCGAGATCGGCCGCAACATGACCGTCTTCGAGTACGACGGCCGCCTGCTCGTCGTCGACGCCGGGGTGCTGTTCCCCGACGCCGACGCACCCGGCGTCGACCTGATCCTGCCCGACTTCCGCCCGATCCTCGACCGCCTCGGCGACATCGACGCGCTCGTGCTCACCCACGGCCACGAGGACCACATCGGTGCGGTGCCGTTCCTGCTGCGCCAGCGGCCCGACCTGCTGGTCGTCGGCTCGCCGTTCACGCTCGCGCTGGTGGCGGCGAAGTGCAGGGAGCACCGCCTCACCCCGCACATGCTCGTCGTCAACGAGGGCGACCGGCTCACGCACGGCAGCTTCGAGTGCGAGTACTTCGCGGTCAGCCACTCCATCCCGCAGTGCCTCGCCGTCGCCATCCGCACGCCCGCGGGCGTGATCCTGCACACCGGCGACATCAAGCTCGACCAGCGCCCGCTCGACGGGCGGCTCACCGACCTCCCCGGGTTCTCCCGGCTCGGTGACGAGGGCGTCGACCTGTTCCTGTGTGACTCCACGAACGCCGACACCCCCGGGGTCTCGCCGTCGGAGGCGTCGCTGGGCCCGAACCTCGCGGCCGCGATCGGCAAGGCCGACGGTCGCGCGTTCGTCGCGTGCTTCGCGAGCAACGTCTACCGGGTGCAGCAGATCGTCGACGGCGCGGTGGCCCACGGCCGGCGGATCTGCCTGCTGGGCCGCTCGATGCTGCGCAACATGGAGATCGCCACCGACCTCGGCCTGCTCCACGTGCCCGAGGGCACGATGGTCGCGATCGACGACGTCGACGACCTGCCCGACGACCAGGTGCTGGTCGTGTGCACCGGCTCGCAGGGCGAGCCGATGGCGGCGCTCTCGCGCATCGCCCGCGGCGAGCACCGCACGTTCCAGATGCGGTCGACCGACACCGTGATCCTGTCCAGCTCGCTCATCCCGGGCAACGAGCACGCGGTGTTCAGCGTGGTCAACCGCCTGCGCCGGGCCGGCATCCAGGTGATCGACAACCGCAACGCCAACGTGCACGTCTCCGGGCACGCCTACGCCGGTGAGCTGCTGTTCCTCTACAACGCGGTGCGGCCGAGCAACGTGATGCCGGTGCACGGCGAGTGGCGCCACCTGCGGGCCAACGCCGAGCTGGCGGAGCAGACGGGCGTCGCGCACGACGCGATCGTCGTCACCGAGAACGGGATCACCGTCGACCTGGTCGACGGCCGCGCGGTCATCTCCGGGCGGGTCGAGGTGGGCCGCGCCTACGTCGACGGCGTCGCCACCGGCGACATCGAGCAGCCCACGCTGGCCGACCGCCTGGTCCTCGGCGAGGGCGGGTTCATCTCCATCACCGTCGCCATCGACTCCACGACCGGCCGGGCCGTCGCGCCGCCGACGCTGTCCGGGCGCGGGTTCTCCGAGGACCCGAAGGCGCTGGAGGCCGTCCTGCCGATCGTCGAGCAGGAGCTGGCCCGCACCCAGAGCGACGGGATCGTCGACACCCACCGCGTGGCCCAGCAGGTGCGCCGGGTCGTCGGGAAGTGGGTGGGGGAGACCTACCGCCGCCGTCCGATGATCGTCCCCACGGTCATCGCCGTCTGATGAACCTGTGGTTCGAGCAGGTCGTCGGCGACGGCGACCTGCTCGAACCCCGCCCGCCCCTCGACGGCGACGCCGACGCCGACGTCTGCATCGTCGGCGCCGGCTACACCGGGCTGTGGACCGCGCACGCGCTGCTGCGCGCCGACCCCGGCCTGCGCGTGGTCGTCGTGGAGCGGGAGATCGCCGGGTTCGGAGCGAGCGGGCGCAACGGCGGCTGGTGTTCGGCCCTGTTCCCCGCGGGTCCCGCCGCGCTGGAGCGCCGGCACGGCGCCGGTGCGGCGGAGGCGATGGGTGCGGCGATGCGCGCCACCGTCGACGACGTGGGCGCCGCGGTCGCCGAGGAGGGCATCGCCTGCGACTGGGTGAAGGGCGGCACGGTCACGCTCGCCCGCACCGCCGCACAGGTCACCCGGGCCCGGCGCGACGACGGGTGGGTCGACGCCGCGCAGGCCTCCGCGCTGGTCGGGGCGTCGGGCGTGCTCGGGGCGACGGTCACGCCCGACTGCGCGCGGGTGCAGCCGGCGCGGCTGGTGCGCGGGCTCGCCCGGGCCGTGCAGCGCCGCGGCGGGCGGATCGCGGAGGGCACGAGGGCGCTGTCGGTCGGGCCGCGCCGGGTCGTCACCGACCGCGGCGTCGTGACGGCCGGGGCGGTCGTGCGGGCCGCCGAGGCGTGGAACTCGGGCCTGGCGCCGCGCTCGGTCGCGCCGGTGTACTCGCTGATCGTCGCCACCCGGCCGCTGCCCGCGTCGTTCTGGGACGTCGCCGGGCTCGCAGGCGGGCAGACGTTCACCGACCACCGCCACCTGATCGTCTACGGCCAGCGCACCGCCGACGACCGGCTCGTGTTCGGCGGCCGCGGCGCCCCCTACCACTGGCGCTCGCGCATCCGCCCGGAGTTCGACACCGACGACCGGGTCTTCGCCGGGCTGCGCACCGCGGCCACCGACCTGTTCCCGGCCCTGGAGCCGGACGACTTCACCCACGCCTGGGGCGGCCCGCTGGGCATCCCGCGCGACTGGCACGCGGGCGTCGGCTACTCCGACGGCCTGGGCTGGGCCGGCGGGTACGTCGGCGACGGCGTCGGCACCTCCCACCTCGCCGGCCGCACCCTCGCCGCCCTGATCCTCGGCCACGACGACCCGGTCATGGGCCTGCCGTGGGTCGGGCACCGGTCGCGGCGCTGGGAGCCGGAGCCGCTGCGCTGGCTGCTGGTCAACGCCGGCCTGCGGCTGATGACGCTGGCCGACGGGGAGGAGCGCCTGACCCGCCGCCCCAGCGTCATCGCGGCCTCCCTGTCCCGAGCGCTCGGTCACTGACCCGGGGCCCACCGGCGCCCCGCCCGCGCTCTCCCCGTTGCAGTGGGGTGGCTCTACTCCAACCCGGTTGGAGTGAAGCCACCCCACTGCAACGCGGCGGCGGGCGCTCGTGTGCGGGGCGCGACGCCGTGCTCGCCGCGGCCAGCGCCGCGTTCGCCGGGCCGCACGCCCGCTACGAGGTCGTCGACGTCACCCAGGTCGGGCCGGACGTGGTGCTCGCCGACAAGGACGCCGGCGCCGCGGACGCCGACGGCGCACCGCTCGACGTCGTCCGCGCCATGACGGCGCTCCACGTGCTGGCGCGCCGCGGCGGCCGCTGGTGGGTGGCGGCCCGGCAGAACACGCTCGTCCCGACCGCAGCAGGGTGAGACCGCTGCGACCGGACCGCAGCAGGGCCACCCCGCTGCGGTCCGGGTGGGGCGCTCAGGCCGCCACCGCCGGCCCGGTCGTCGCCGCGACCGCGCGGGTCAGGGCCGCCACCGCGAGGTCGAGCTCCTCGGCGGTGATCGTCAACGCCGGGCGGAAGCGGACCGAGCGCTCCCCGCTGCCCAGCATCAGCACGTGCTCCCCGTGCAGCAGATGGTGCAGCACGGCGTCGCGTGCGGCGGGTGTCGGCAGGTCGGCCGCGCAGAACAGCCCGCGGCCGCGGACCGACGACAGGCCGGGCACCCCGGCCAGTGCCGCGAGCAGGTACTCGCCCAGCACCGCGGCGCGGGGGATCAGCCCGTCGGCCTCGATCACCTCCAGGTGGCGCCGCGACCGCACCATGTCGGTGAGGTTGCCGCCCCACGTCGAGTTGATCCGGCTCGACACCGCGAAGACGTTGTCGGGCACCTCGTCCACCCGGCCACCCGCCATCACACCGCAGACCTGCAGCTTCTTGCCGAACGCGACGACGTCGGGGGAGACGCCGAGCTGCTGGTAGGCCCACGCGGTACCGGTCATGCCGCCGCCGGTCTGCACCTCGTCCAGGACCAGCAGGGCATCGTGCTCGACGCAGAGCGCCTGCATCGCCCGAAGGAAACCGGACCGCAGGTGGTTGTCCCCGCCCTCGCCCTGGATCGGCTCCGCGACGAAGCACGCGATGTCGTGCGGGTGCGCCGCGAACGCCGCACGGGCCTGCTCCAGCGCACCGGCCTCGGCGAGCCGGACGTCGCCGGGGAAGTGGGCGGCGGGCACGTCGATCCGCGGCCAGTCGAACGTCGGGAACAGCGCGGTCTTGACCGGGTCGGTGGTGGTGAGCGACATCGTGTAGCCGCTGCGGCCGTGGAACGCGCGCGTCAGGTGCAGCACCTTCGTGCCGAGATGCGCGGGTCGCCCGTGCGCCGCGTTGTGCCGCCGCTTCCAGTCGAACGCCGTCTTCAGCGCGTTCTCGACGGCCGCCGCCCCGCCCTCGACGAAGAACAGGTGCGGCAGCGCGGGATCCCCGACGACCCGGGCGAACGTCTCGACGAAGCGCGCCATCGCGACGGTGTAGACGTCGGAGTTCGACGGCTTGTTCACCGCGGCGTCGGTCAGCTCGGCGAGGAACACCGGGTCGTCGGCGAGCGCGGGGTGGTTGAGCCCCAGCGGCGCGGAGGCGAAGAAGCTGAACAGGTCGAGGTAGCGGGTGCCGTCGCGGGCGTCGACGATCCAGGACCCCCGGGACGCGCGGGTGTCGAGGACGAGGTCGAAGCCGTCGACGAGCAGGTGTCGACGCAGGGTCTCGTGGACGTCGTCGGGAGTCATCCGTCCAGTGTCCCGAGGTGGTCCTGACGGGGCACGACACCGACCGTCGGCATGAGCGGGCGAAGTGCCACGATGTGGTCCGTGCCACCGACGGATCGTCAGCCCGACGACCTGGACCGCCGCCTGCTCGCCCTCCTGGAGGCCGATGCGCGGGCCACGATGGCCGACCTCGGCCGGGCGGTCGGGCTGTCCCGCACCGCCGTGCTCGCCCGGGTCCAGCGCCTCGAGCGCGACGGCGTGCTGCGCGGCTACCACGCCGACGTCGTCCTGCCCGGCGCCGCGACCGCGCATCGCGCCCGCGTCGGCATCGTCCTGCGCACGACCGACGTCGCCGGGTACGTCGCCCGCCTCACCGCGCTGCCGGAGTTCGTCGAGATCGAGTCGGTGACGGGGGAGTACGACCTCATCGTGCTGGTCACCGCGCCGACCGCCGGGCAGCTCGACGCGCTGCTGGACCGGGTGCAGGGCTGGCGCGAGACGGTCCGGACAACCACGTGGATGGTGCTGACGCGGTACCGCTGACCGGGAACCGCTGGTCCGGACGGGCGGCACTGTCCGGACGTTTCTCAGACGGCTCTCAGCAAACGATCAGTTGGTCCTCAGGTCGCATCCACCGAACGGCCCAGTCCGTTAGGTCGGATGTGCTGAATGTCGACCTCGAGGTCTTCTGGGTGACTCGTCGCCAGAACGCCTTCGACGGACTGTGTCCGGGGATGTCCGTTCCCCGCTGACCCTGTCGACCGCACCCTCGCTCCCGGAGCCCCCGTTGCCCGTGCTCGAACCCTTCTGGACCGGCCGCCGCGCCGGCGTCTTCGACGAGTGGTGTAGCCCGGCCGCGTGCTGAAGCAGGCGCCGAGACGCTCCCGTGCCATGTGCGGGGGCGCTCGCCTGCGCGCGCGCGGCCGTGCCGGCTCCCCGTTCGCTCCCCGCTCCCCAGGAGAACCGCTTGTCCCCCCTGAACACCCGGCGACGACGCCTCACCGCCGTCGCCGTCGCCATACCGCTGCTCGCGGGTGGCACCGCGCTGGCCGGCCAGGCCACCGCCGACTCCCCGATCCACACCATCACCTCCGAGGTCCACGACAGCGTCGGCTCGCTGTTCACCGCGACCAACCACCTCGTCGACATCCCCGGTGCCGTCCCGGTCGGTGAACCCGGCCACGAGGGCAAGGAGTACATCGTCGTCTGGGCCGGTGACGAGAACGTCGCCGACACCTCGGGCCAGGACATCGCCGACACCCCGCTGGCCGTCGGCGCGGTCAAGGAGCTCTCCGAGCTGCCGACCGACCTCCCGGGTCAGGACTTCCTCGCCGTCATCGACGCCGACGCGGACTCGGCGACCTACGGCAAGGTCGTCAACACCGTGACGCTCGGCCCGCTGCCGGAGAACGAGCCGCACCACATGCAGTACATCCACACGGCGGGCGACAACATCTACGCCGGTGGCCTGTTCTCCGACATCACCTACGTGTTCGACACCGACAAGCTCCCGCTGCTGGAGCTCTCGGGCGTCAGCAACCCGGTCGACACCCCCTGCGGATCGGTGCCCGACGCCTACTGGGTACTCCAGGACGGCACCGCCTACGGCACGTACATGGGCGGCCCGGACGTCCCCGGCCCCTGCACGTACACCAACGGCGAGGTCCGGGTCGGCAACGGCTTCGCGGGCAGCCCCGGCTCGGTCGTCCGCCTGGACGAGCAGGGCCGCACCCTCGCGGAGGTCCCGGCGGCACTGCCGACCGCGGAGTTCCCCGAGGACTGCCACAACCTGCCGGCCCTGCCCACGGCCACCTGCGCGAACCCGCACGGCATCCAGGTCCGCGAGGACCTCGACACCATGGTCACCAGTGACTACTGCGAGCCGCGCAACATCATCCTGGACCCGGTGAAGGCGCCGGACCACAAGCTGTGCCGCCCGACCGTCCGCACCTGGGACATCAGCGACCGCAACAACCCGGTGGTCCGCAACGTCACCAAGCTGCCCGACGGTCCCCGTCGTGAGACCAACCCGGCTCACGAGGAGAACCAGGCGATCATGGAGACGACGGTGACGAACCTGCCCGAGAACAAGGGTGCGTTCGCCGAGTCGATGTGCGGTGGCGCGATCTTCTACGCCCCCGACATCACCGCGCCGGAGCCGGCGTGGCGCGAGGTCTTCGACAACACGACCGCGGCGCTGTCCGTCGACCCCGACGTGATCGAGGGCGGTGGATGCGACGGCGGCGGCTGGGTGCAGACCTCGCTGGACGACAAGTACCTCTACCACGCCGTCATCGGCCGTGGCCCGGGTGCGCAGTTCCCCGAGGACCAGGGCACCACCAAGATGATCTACACCCTGGACATCCAGGCCCTGATCGCCGCCGGCGACTCGCCGGACTGCTCCATCGACACCATCCTCGAGGTCGCCGAGGGCGGCGAGGAGGCCGACTGCCCGGCTCTCGTCGACGTGCTCGAGGTGACCGACACGACGTCCGGCGGCCCGCACTGGGGCGCCCTGGACAACTACGTGGCCAACGGTGACGGCACCTACAGCGAGACCACGGACGTCGACCGGATCGCGTACTCGAACTACTTCGTGGCGCGCACCGGGATCGACGGCAACCACCGGGTCTGCATCGCCGACGTCGAGGACGGCGTGATGACGGTCGACGAGGACTTCCGCGACGAGGCCCGCGGCGGCACCTGCGTCGACTTCAACCGGCTCGAGTGGCCGCACGGCGAGACCGGCAACGCCAAGCCGCACTCGATGATCTTCGTGGTGGCCGGTGGCGACGTCCGCTGACGGCCGCGTCACCGACCGGAGGGCGGGCCTGACCGGGCCCGCCCTCCGGGGCGCCGTTCCCCTGGTCGTGGCGCTGCTGACGGGTGCGGCCTCGCCCCATCACGTCGACGGCGGCGCGGCGGTCTCGTTCCTGACCGCGCCACTGGCCGCCACCCTCGGGGTGACCGGTCTGCTGGCCGGGGCACTGGTGGCCGGGATCGCGTTGCTGCGCGGCCCGGCCACGCCCACCCGCCGGACGGCGATCGCCGCGGAGGCCGGCGCGGGGTACGCGGTCGCCGTGCTGGCCCTGGGCTGGCTCGGCGGCGGCACGGGTGCGCTCACCGCGGTGCCGCGCACGGCCGCGGTCGTCGCGGTCGCAGTGCTGCTCACGCGCACGTCCCGGCCCGTCACGGTGGTCGCGGGTGCGCTGCTGACGGCGCTCGTCGTCGTCGAGACCGGTCTCGCGATCGGTCCCGCCCCCGCGGTGTCCGTGCTCGCCGCGGTGCTCGGGCTCGGCGTCCCGGCCACCGTGGCCGGTGCCGCCGACCGGCGGGCCGAGCTGCGCGCCCGCACCCCGCTCGCGGTGCTCGCGATCGCCACCGCCGTGGTGTCGGCGCTGGTCGGGGCGGTGCAGTCGGGATCCCGGCTCGACGCCGCGACCCTCCGCTCGGCGAACGGGATCATCCTCGCGGTCGGGCTGGTGCTCACCGTGGCCGCCGCGTTGGGCTGGGTGCTCGCCCGGGCCGCCGCCGGCCGGTGGGTCCTCCCCGCGGCCGTCGGTGCGGGCGGCGCAGCGATCGTCGTCCTCACCACGCTCGTCGCGCTGCCGGCGGTCGCGCTCCCGGACCGCGGTGCGCCGCTGCTGCGCACGGTCGCGCTCGGCGACCTCGCGGTCCCCGTCGCGGTGGTGCCGCAGCGTCCGGGCCCCAACCTCGTCTACGTCGGCGCGGCCGGGGCCACCGTCGACGGTGTCGCGACGCGGACCCGGAGCGGGTCGCCCGGCTCGTGGGCGGTCGTCGACATCCCCGCTGGTGCGGAGGAACTCGTCGTCACGGCCGGGACCGGGCGGGCCGTGCTGCGGCTGCAGCCCGGGGTCGACCCCGCCCCGGCCGCTCTCGTGGCCGGCCTGACCGGCCCGGACGGCCCCGAGTGCCTCAGCGCGGTGCTGGGTGCGGTGGTCGGCGGGGGAGTGCTCCCCGGGGCCTGTCCGGACGCCGCGCTCACCGACTCCGACGCCGCGACCCTCCGCGCGACGGTGCGGTTCCTGGCGCAGCGGGCCGCCCCCGCCCTGCACGTGATCGACGACGGCTCGCCCCGCTCGACGGCGGCGGCCGGGGTCGTGACGGCCGCCGCGGCCGAGCACGGGCTGCCGCTGACCGACGCGATCGACACCACCGGCGCGATCCTGGTCGTCGCCGGCTGGGAGACCGCCGGCGCGCGACTGACCGACGAGGCGCTGGGTCTGTCGTCGGTGCACGGCACCTACACGGCGCCGTGGCTGGCCACCGGTCCGGTACTGGGGCGCCAGACCGGTGCCGTCACGGCACTCGTGTTCGACCCGCGGGCCGAGCAGGGGCAGCGCTACGTCGCCGACCTGCGGGCGCGCGGCATCACCGCGCTCGCGTCTCCCGCGGGCCTCGCAGCGTGGGGCGGCGGGCCGGAGAGCGGGCCCCGGATCTTCACCGCGGTGCAGGTCTCGGTCATGCCGGGGGACCACCGGCACCCCACCGACACGTGGCTGCCCGGCGGCACGTTCACGGCGGTGACCCCTCCGCTCCCGGTGTGACCGGGAGCGAGCGGGCCGCGGAGGTGCGTCGGTCACCGGATCATGGGGCCCGGGCCGATACCGTGGGCCCATGGCAGGACGGACGACGACCGGCAGCACGGCGCGAGCGTCGTCCCCCCGCAAGCCCGCCGCACGCAAGCCCGCCGCACGCAAGCCCGCCGCACGCAAGCCGGCGGCCCGCAAGCCGCCGCCGCGGCGCGACCTGCTCGACAAGGGCATCGACGCGACCGGCCGGGGCATGGCCCGCCTGGGCCGTGCCACCGGCCGGGCCGTCGGGCGCACCCGCGAGATCGACCCCGCCCACCGCCGTGACGGCCTCGGCGTCGCCCTCCTCGTGCTCGCCGTCGTCACGGCGGCGGGCGTGTGGTTCGGTGCGGGCGGGCCGGTCGGGCAGTGGCTCTCCGGCGCGATCGGCTCGGTCATCGGCCGCGGGGCCTACCTGCTCCCGGTGATCCTTCTCGTCGCGGGCATCGTGCTGGTGGCCACCGGGCCGCAGCCCGACTCGCGCCCGCGCGTCGCCGTCGGGTCGCTGCTGCTGGCTCTGGGCGGGCTCGGACTGGTGCACCTGGTGTCCGGCTCGCCCGTCGAGCCCGAGACCTGGGCGTCCGGGGGAGGGGCCGTCGGCTACCTCGCGGCCACCCCGCTGGCGACCGGCCTCACCGCCTGGGTCGCCGCCCCCGTGCTCGTCCTGCTCACCGGCTACGCATTCCTCGTCCTCACCGCCACGCCCGTCCGCGCGGTGCCCGACCGCGTCCGGCGCCTGCTCGGCCGGGCCGTCGAGCCCGAGGCCGACGAGGCCGACGCAGGGTCCGACTCCGGGGAGATCGTCCCCGACCCCGTCATCGAGGCCGAGACGTCCCCGCTGCGCCGCCCGTCGCGCCGGCGCCAGGCGAAGGTCGCCGACGTGGTGCGCGACGAGCTGGGCGAGGACCCCGTCGTCATCGACGCGGAGGTCGTGCCGGTCCCGGACGAGCCGCCGGCGGACGAGCCGCCGCCCCGGCCGACCCGCCGCCGCCCGCCGACCGCGATCGTCGCCACCCCACCCGTCGTCGACGAGCCGGACGGCCCGGTCGGGGAGCAGCTGCGCCTCACCGTGAACGACCGCGAGGGCGAGCCGCCCTACGTCCTGCCGCCCGCCGACATCCTGCCGACCGGCCCGGTCCCCAAGACCCGCAGCAGCGCCAACGACGCGATGATCGAGCGGATCACCGGCGTGCTGGAGCAGTTCTCGATCGACGCGCAGGTCACCGGCTTCACCCGCGGCCCGACCGTCACCCGCTACGAGATCGAGCTCGGCCCGGCCGTCAAGGTCGAGAAGATCACCCAGCTGACGAAGAACATCTCCTACGCCGTCGCGACCGACAACGTGCGGATCCTGGCGCCGATCCCGGGCAAGTCGGCCGTCGGCATCGAGGTGCCCAACACCGACCGCGAGATGGTGCGCCTGGGTGACGTCCTGCGCTCCGGCACCGCGCGCGCCGAGCAGCACCCGCTCGTCGTCGGGCTGGGCAAGGACATCGAGGGCCACTTCCTCACCGCGAACCTGGCGAAGATGCCGCACCTGCTCGTCGCGGGGTCGACGGGCTCCGGCAAGTCGAGCTTCGTCAACTCGATGCTGGTCTCGCTGCTGTCCCGGGCCACCCCGGACGAGGTCCGGATGATCCTCATCGACCCCAAGATGGTGGAACTGACGCCCTACGAGGGCATCCCGCACCTCATCACGCCCATCATCACCCAGCCCAAGAAGGCGGCGGCCGCACTCGCCTGGCTGGTGGAGGAGATGGAGCAGCGCTACCAGGACATGCAGGTCAACAAGGTCCGCCACGTCGACGAGTTCAACCGCAAGGTGCGCTCGGGCGACATCACCGCCCCGCTGGGCAGCGAGCGCGTGTACCGGCCCTACCCCTACATCCTGTGCATCGTCGACGAGCTGGCCGACCTGATGATGACCGCGCCGCGCGACGTCGAGGACGCGGTCGTCCGGATCACCCAGAAGGCGCGCGCCGCCGGTATCCACCTGGTCCTCGCGACGCAGCGCCCGTCGGTCGACGTCGTCACCGGTCTGATCAAGACGAACGTGCCCTCGCGCCTGGCGTTCGCCACGTCGTCGCTGACGGACTCGCGGGTCATCCTCGACCAGCCCGGCGCCGAGAAGCTGATCGGCATGGGCGACGCGCTGTACCTGCCGATGGGGATGAGCAAGCCGGTCCGCATGCAGGGCGCGTTCGTCGACGACGACGAGATCTCCGCGGTCGTGGCGTTCACCAAGGACCAGGCCGAGCCGACCTACCTCGAGGGCGTCACGGCGCAGAAGGCCGGGGAGGCCAAGGAGGTCGACCCCGAGATCGGCGACGACCTCGACGTCCTCATCCAGGCCACCGAGCTGATCGTCACCTCGCAGTTCGGGTCGACGTCGATGCTGCAGCGCAAGCTGCGGGTCGGGTTCGCGAAGGCGGGCCGGTTGATGGACCTGCTGGAGACGCGCGGGGTCGTCGGGCCGTCGGAGGGGTCGAAGGCCCGCGACGTGCTGATCAAGCCCGACGAGCTCGACGGCGTCATCTGGCTCATGCGCGGGGGCGGCGGTGCGGACCCCGACGAGCCGCACGAGTGACGACGCCGCGATCGTCACTCACCCAGAGTGACGAATGTCGCTGATCTGTTATGTTGGGCCCCATGTTCTGGAGCAAGCGCCGACGGGGTGGACGCACGCAGCAGAGTGGTGCGCGACAGGCCATCATGCCGATCCCGCTGACCGGCGGGCTGCTCTCCGGGGAGGTCCGCGACAACGACGGCAAGCCGCTGGCCGGGGCCGAGATCTCGGTGTTCGACCGGTCCAGCAAGCGGGTGGCGCACTCCGACACCGACGCGTACGGCTTCTTCGCGCACGCCGTGCAGCCCGGTGACTACCGCATCCGCGCCGAGGCGGGCGGCTACCAGAGCCTGCACGAGCGGGCCAACGTCGAGTGGGGCGCGCACAACGCGGTCGGCCAGCTCACGCTGCTGCCCGACGAGACGCTTACGACCCCGGTCCCCGGCATCTACGAGATCGACCCCGACCACTCGGCGGTGCGGTTCGTCGCCCGGCACATCGCGATGTCGCGGGTGTACGGACAGTTCCAGAAGTTCTCCGGTCAGGTCCGGATCGCCGAGAACTTCGAGGACTCGCACGTCGAGGTGCTGATCGACGCAGCGAGCGTGTTCACCAACGTCGAGGCGCGCGACACGCACCTGCGCTCGGCCGACTTCCTCGACGTCGAGAACTTCCCGAAGCTGCACTTCACCAGCCACCGCTTCGCCCGCGCGGGGGGCAACCGCTGGCTGATCGACGGCGAGCTGACCTTGCACGGCATGACCAGCGACGTCCAGCTCGACACGACGTACCTGGGCATGCAGGAGTGGAACGGGCTGCGCGCCGGCTGCATGGCCACCACGCAGCTGCACCGCGAGCACTTCACCGTCAACTGGCAGCAGATGCTCGCCCGCGGCGTTCCCGTCGTCGGATCGACGATCGAGATCACCCTCGACGTGCAGGGGATCCTGCAGCAGTAGGCCTACTCGTACCAGGTGCCGAAGCTCCACACGTTGCCCTCGGGGTCGCGGACGACGAACTGCCTGCTGCCGTAGTCGGTGTCCTCGATCGGGCGCAGCACCGTCGCCCCCGCGGCGACGGCGCGGTCGTAGAGGGCGTCCGGGGCGGTCACCACGACGTGCACCGACGCGCCGCCGGGCGGTTGGCCGCACGGGTCGTCCGGACGGTGCGTTCCGACCATCACCCCGCCGTCGCCCCAGGTCAGCTCGGCGTGCTCGATCGTGCTCCCGTCCCGGTGGACGGCGCGCTCGGCGAACCCGAACGCCTCGACGAGGAACCGGAGCTCGGCGGCGGCGTCGCGGCAGACGAAGGTGGGCCAGACGGACGGTACGGAGGTCATGGCCCGATGCTGCCCCGGGCGCGGCCCGGAGTCGTGGAGAAAGCGGACCCGGTGTGCGCGGTGGCGGCGCGTTCCCCGAGCCACTGCGTCGCCGTCTGCCCGGCGAGGTCGCGGAAGTCGCGGGACAGGTGGGCCTGGTCGACGTAGCCGCAGTCGGCCGCCACCGTCGCCAGGGGGTCCGCGGTGAAGCGCAGGCGGTCGCACGCGCGCTCGAAGCGGATGACCCGCGCGGCGGCCTTGGGGGCCAGCCCGGTCTCGCGGCGCAGCTGGTCGGCGAGGTGGCGGCGGCTCCAGCCGACCTCGCGGGCGAGGTCGGCGATGCGCAGCGCGCCACCGGTCTCCTGCAGGCGGTCCCAGGCGTACCCGACCTCGGGGCGCACCCCGTCGGTGTCGCCCACCAGCCCGGCCAGCGCGGTGTCCAGGCGGGCGAACCGCTCCGCCCACGTACCGGCGTCGGCCAGCCGTTCCAGCAGCGGCCCGGTGCGGCGGCCGAGCAGGGCGGCGAGGTCGACGGTGTCGCCGGCGAGCTCCCCGGCCGGCACGCCGAACAGGGCCCGGGTCCCGCGCCAGGTCAGCCGCAGCTGCAGCCCCGTCTGCGCCGCGCCGGAGGCGATCTGCGCCGGGGCGTCGTGCAGCCCGGCGACCAGCGCGTCGAACGCCCCGGGCGGCCGGGCGGGATCGGGGTTGGCCAGCATCTCGACCTTGCCGTCGAGGCAGAGGATGAACGTCAGGTGCGCCGACGGCACGCCCTGGTGGACCGACGGCGGCCCGGGATCGGTGCGGTAGCCCGTGTAGGCCCCCACCCACTCCCGCAGGCCGGGCGCCGGGCGCTCCCACGCCGTCTCCATGCCGACCGAGGCTACAGCCGCAGCAGCATCCGCACGTTGCCCAGCGTGTTCGGCTTGACGTGCGCGAGATCGAGGAACTCCGCGACGCCGGCGTCGTAGGAGCGCAGCATCGCGGCGAACACGTCGGGCTCGACGGGCGTGCCGTCGATCTCGGCGAACCCGTGCCGCGAGAAGAACTGCTTCTCGAAGGTCAGCACGAACAGCCGCTCCAGGCCCAGCTCGCGAGCCCCGTCGATCAGGGCGCGGACCAGCGCGTGCCCGACACCCCGGCCCAGCACCCGCGGGTGCACCGCGACCGTGCGGATCTCGCCGAGGTCCTCCCACAGCACGTGCAGTGCGCCGCAGCCGACGACCTGGCCGTCCACCTCGGCGACGAGGAACTCCGGCACCGACTCGTAGAGGGTGATGATCTCCTTCGCCAGCAGCACGCGCCCCGCGTACGCGTCGACCAGGTGCTTGATCGTCGAGACGTCGGACGTGCGCGCCCGCCTCACGAGAACGGCCGTCATGACGGGTGAGCGTAGGCGGCGCGGGCGCCGCCGTAGGCTGGGGGAGTGTCCGCCCCGCGTCGTGCCGCCCTGCTCACCCTGGGCTGTGCCCGCAACGAGGTCGACTCGGAGGAGATCGCCGGTCGGCTGACCGACAGCGGGTGGGAACTGGTCGACGCCGACGACGGCGCGGACGTGATCCTGGTCAACACCTGCGGGTTCGTCGAGCAGGCGAAGAAGGACTCCATCGACACGCTGCTGGCCGCCTCCGACGCCGCCGACGGCGCGAAGGTCGTCGCCGTCGGGTGCCTGGCCGAGCGCTACGGCAAGGAGCTCGCCGACCAGCTCCCCGAGGCCGACGCGGTGCTCGGCTTCGACGCCTACCCCGACCTGGCCGCCCGCCTCGGCGACATCCTGGGCGGCCACGCCCCCGCGCCGCACGTGCCGGTCGACCGCCGCACGCTGCTGCCGATCTCGCCCGTCGAGCGGCCCGCCGCGTCGGCGTCGGTCGAGGTGCCCGGCCACGCCTGGATCCCGCGCGCCCGGCTGACCGACGGCCCGGTCGCGAACCTCAAGCTGGCCTCGGGCTGCGACCGCCGCTGCACGTTCTGCGCGATCCCGTCCTTCCGCGGATCGTTCGTCTCCCGGCCGCCGGACGACGTCGTCGCCGAGGCCGCGTGGCTCGGGATGGAGGGTGTGCGCGAGCTGTACCTCGTCAGCGAGAACTCCACGTCCTACGGCAAGGACCTGCCCGGCGGCACCCGCGCGCTGGTCCGGCTGCTGCCGCGGCTGACGCAGGTGCCCGGGATCGACCGCGTCCGGGCCAGCTACCTGCAGCCCGCCGAGATGCGGCCCGACCTCATCGAGGTCATCGCCTCGACGCCCGGCGTCGCGCCGTACTTCGACCTGTCCTTCCAGCACGCCGCGCCCACCCTGCTGCGCCGCATGCGCCGGTTCGGCTCGCGCGCCGACTTCCTCGACCTGATCGCCCGGATCCGCGCTCTCGCGCCGGAGGCCGGGATCCGCAGCAACTTCATCGTCGGGTTCCCCGGCGAGACCGACGAGGAGTTCGCCGAGCTGGAGGCGTTCCTGTCCGAGGCGCGGCTCGACGCGATCGGCATCTTCGGCTACTCCGACGAGGACGGCACGGAGGCGGTGTCCCTCGACGGCAAGGTCGCGGCCGAGGTGATCGCCGAGCGCGTCTCGCGGATCTCCTCGCTCGCCGACGAGCTGATCGACCAGCGCGCCGAGGACCGGATCGGCACCGAGGTCGAGGTGCTGGTCGAGGTGGCCGAGGACGCCGACTTCGAGTGCACCGGCCGCGCGGCGCACCAGGCGCCCGACGTCGACGGCGAGTGCGTGTTCGAGCGGGGATCCGGGCTCGCGGTGGGCGACCTGGTGAAGGCGGTCGTCGTCGGCACCGAGGGCGCCGACCTGGTCGTCTCGGCGGGGGAGCACATCCCGCGCAGCAACCTCGCCCGTGCGGGGAGCGCGGGGTGACCTCCCGGCCGACGGGTCCGCCGCCGGTGCTCAACATCGCCAACGTCCTCACCGGCATCCGGCTGCTGCTCGTCCCGGTCTTCCTCGCCGCACTGCTCACCGCCGACGGCCTGAGCGTCACCTGGCGGCTCACGGCGTTCGGCGTGTTCGCCCTCGCCTCGATCACCGACAGCCTCGACGGCGACATCGCGCGCCGCCGCGGGCTGGTCACCACGTTCGGCACGATCGCCGACCCGATCGCGGACAAGGCCCTCACCGGCTCGGCGCTGATCGGGCTGTCGGTGCTCGGGATCGTCCCGTGGTGGGTCACCGTCGTGATCATGGGGCGGGAGCTGGGCGTCACGTTGCTGCGGCTGCTGGTGCTGCGACACGGCGTCATCCCGGCCAGCCGCGGCGGCAAGGCCAAGACCGCCCTGCAGACGCTCGCGATCGGGCTCTACCTGCTGCCGCTGACCGAGCTGCTCGGGGCGTCGGCGACGGTCGACGTCGTCCGCGTGGCGGTGCTCGCGGCCGCCGTCGTGCTCACCGTCGTCACCGGCCTCGACTACGTCCTGCGCGCCGCGCGCCTGCGGTCGGCGTCCACCACCTGAGACGCGCACCCGGGCGCGTGTTCGCCGTGGGCGGACGCGACCCGGCCGGTCGGTCCGGGGCGCATCCGCGGGGAACTCGGTACGGTTGACCCACGGCCGGACCCCGGCCGCCCGTGTGGTCGTCGATCGGAGGATGCCGTGCTGATGCGAGAGGCGATCGGTGGCAGCCTCCGCCGGGCCCGGACGGACCGGCGGCGCACGCTGCGCGAGGTCTCCCGGCGCGCGCGGGTCAGCCTGGGGTACCTGTCCGAGGTCGAGCGCGGGCGCAAGGAAGCCTCCAGCGAACTCCTCGCCGCGATCTGCGAGGCCCTCGACCTCTCGCTGTCCGACCTCCTCGGCGACGCCGCGGAGGTCCTCGCCGCCGCCGCGTTCGAGGTCGCGGGCCCGTCGCGCCGCCCCGTCGGGCTGCGCCACACCGACCTGCGCATCGCCGGGGTCGACGAGCCCGCCGCACCCGTCGGGATGCCGCTGGCGCCGGTCACAGCGCCGATCACGCTCCCGCAGCCGGTCGCGCGCGCCGCCGCCTGATCCCCGGGGGCGCTAACCTGGATCTCGGGGACCGCCCCGACGTCGAGGTCGGGATCTTCCCCGATATCGTCGGCGTCCGGTGGAAGCCGGGCGGTGTGCAGTGCCACGATGGGGCGCAGGAGCGCACCGGCGGCCGGATCGGACAGCGCGTACACGGCACCCGGAGGTAGCGGAAGAGATGGCCAACCCGTTCGTGAAGTCCTGGAAGTACCTCATGGCGCTGTTCTCGTCGAAGGTCGACGAGTACGCCGACCCGAAGGTCCAGATCCAGCAGGCCATCGAGGACGCCCAGCGCCAGCACCAGGCCCTGTCGCAGCAGGCCGCCGCCGTCATCGGCAACCAGCGCCAGCTGGAGATGAAGCTCAACCGCCAGCTCGGCGACATCGAGAAGCTGCAGGCCTCCGCCCGGCAGGCGCTCGTGCTCGCCGACCAGGCCCGTGCCTCCGGTGACGAGGTCAAGGCCGGGCAGTACGAGCAGTCGGCGCAGGCGTTCGCCACGCAGCTCGTCACCGCGGAGCAGTCGGTCGAGGACATGAAGACGCTGCACGACCAGTCGATCCAGGCCGCGGGCCAGGCGAAGCAGGCCGTCGAGCGCAACGCGATGATGCTGCAGCAGAAGATCGCCGAGCGCACGAAGCTGCTCAGCCAGCTCGAGCAGGCGAAGATGCAGGAGCAGGCCGCGGCGTCGCTGCGGCAGATGAGCGAGCTCGCCGCCCCGGGCAACACCCCCTCGCTGGAGGAGGTCCGGGAGAAGATCGAGCGCCGCTACGCCAACGCGCTCGGTGCGGGCGAGCTGGCCCAGAACTCGGTGCAGGGCCGGATGATGGAGGTCCAGGCGTCCACGGCCGACATGGCCGGGGCGAGCCGCCTGGAGCAGATCCGGGCGTCGCTGCACGGCACCCCGGTCGCGGGCGAGGTCACCGCGGCCCCGACCCCGGCCGCCACCCCCCAGCTCGGCAAGCAGCAGCAGCCCGGCACCGCCTGATCCGGACGCCCGACGGCGCCCCTCCCCGACCCGGGGAGGGGCGCCGTCGCGTCGGTCCCGTCCCCACCCCGGCGAGTTTGCCGCCGCCGCCCGGCGAGTTTGCCGCCGCCGCCCGGCGAGTTTGCCGCCGCCGCCCGGCGAGTTTGCCGTCGCTGTCCGGCGGGTCGGCGGGGTCAGCGTCGGCGGGCCGGGCGGCGGGTGGGGGCCGGGGCGGGGCCGGGCTGGCAGGTCGGGCACCAGTAGGCGATGCGGGCGTAGACGCTCTCGCCCTGCTCGGCGACCAGGATCCGGGTGCCGCAGCGCCGGCAGCGCTGCCCGCCCCGCTCGAACACCCAGTGCTGCGCGCGGCCGAGCTCCCCGGTCGTGGACTGCTCGGGGCGGTCGGCGTTGCGCAGCAGCAGCTCGCGCGACAGCGCGATGACCGCGGCCGGGTCGTCGACGTCGCGGGTGAGCGTCCACGGGGAGATCCCGCGCAGGAAGCAGACCTCGGTCTTGTAGAGGTTCCCCACCCCGGCCATGACGCGCTGCTCCAGCAGCACCGACCCGACCTCCGACGCGCCGCGGGCGGTGAACCGGCGCAGGGCCTCGGCGGCGTGGGCGTCGGACCACTCGGGGTCGAGCAGGTCGGGGCCGAGGTGCCCGACCAGCCGTGACTCGTCCGCGGTGGGGAGCAGCTCCATGTCGTGCAGGGCGAACCCGACGGCGACGCGCTCCGCGGTCGCGAGCACCGCGCGGGCCTCGTGCGCCGGGCGCTGCCAGGACATGCCCGGCCGGTAGAGGTGCCACGATCCGTCCATCCGGAAGTGGCTGTGCAGGCTGCGCCCGTCGTCGAAGCGGGTGAACAGGTGCTTGCCCACCGACGCGACGCCGGTGACGGTGCGCCCGGCCAGGTCGTGCTCGACCAGCCGCGGGTGCCGCAGCTCCCCGCGCACGAGTTCGTGGCCGGTGAGCGCGGTGCGCAGGCGCTTCCCGGCGAGGTAGACGGTGTCACCCTCGGGCATCGCCCGAACCTATCCGCAGCCACCCGCTCCCGCCCGTCCGCAACGGCCCGGGGGCGGGGTCCACCGATCGGTGGACGGGGTCCCGCCCCGCGGTCGATCCGGCGCGGGCCGCCGCGCCCGACCATGGGGTCATGGCCGTCATCGAGGTCCGGGACCTGCACAAGCGCTACCGTGACCACACCGCCCTGCACGACGTCTCGTTCTCCGTCGAGGAGGGGGAGATCTTCGGAGTGCTCGGGCCCAACGGCGCGGGCAAGACGACGGCGGTGGAGTGCGTCGCGGGACTCCGCGTCCCCGACTCGGGCTCGGTCTCGGTGCTCGGGCTCGATCCGCAGCGCGACCGCGCCGCGCTGCACGAGGTGATCGGCGTCCAGCTCCAGGCGGGTGAGCTGCCCGACCGCCTGCGGGTGCGGGAGGCCGTCGAGCTGTTCGCGTCCTTCTACCCGGCACCGGCCGACCCGGACGAGCTGATCGACCGCTGGGGCCTGGCCGCCAAGCGCCGCACGGCCTACGCGCACCTGTCCGGCGGGCAGCGGCAACGGCTGTCGATCGTGCTCGCGCTGGTCGGGAACCCGCGCATCGCCGTCCTCGACGAACTGACGACCGGGCTCGACCCGCAGGCCCGGCGCGACACCTGGGCCGCGGTCGAGCAGATCCGCGACGCCGGCGTGACGGTCGTGCTGGTCACCCACTTCATGGAGGAGGCGCGGCGGCTCTGCGACCGCCTCGCCGTGCTCGACGCCGGACGCGTCGTCGCGCTCGACACCCCGGCCGGTCTGGTGGCGGCCCTGCCGGGCGGCCAGCGGCTGCGGTTCCGGCCGACGGCCCCGTTCGACGACGCGCTGCTCACCGACCTGCCCGGCGTCGAGTCCCTGGTCCGGCGCGGGGAACGCGTCGAGGTGAGGGGCAGCGGCGACCTGCTCGCGGCCGTCACCTCGGCGCTGGCCGCCCACCGGGTCGTCGCGGCCGACCTGTGGCTCGACCACCCCGACCTCGACGACGCCTTCGTGGCCCTGACCAGCAAGGAACCGGCATGATCACCCTCGTCCGCACGGAGCTGAGGCTCTTCGCCCGCGACCCGATGAACGCCCTGTTCGGGATCGTGCTGCCGTCGCTCGTCCTGGCCGCGCTCGGCGCGGTCCCGGCTCTGCGTGAGCCCGCCGAGGTCTTCGGCGGACTGCGGTTCACCGAGTACTTCGCTCCGTCGCTGCTCGCGGTGAGCATCGCCGTGCTGGGGGTCCAGGGGTTCCCGGTCGGGCTCGCGACCTACCGCGAGAAGGGGATCCTGCGCCGCCTCGCGGTGACCCCGGTCCGGCCGGTGGCCGTCCTCGTGGCGCAGCTGCTGATCAACATGGCGGCCGCGGTGCTGGGCGCGCTGCTGATGGTGGTGGTCGCCGTCGTCGTGCTCGACGTACCCGCGCCGCGCCACCCGTTCGCGTTCGCCGTGGCGCTCGTGCTCGGCACCGCGGCCGTGTTCTCCCTGGGCCTCGTCGTGGCCGCGTTCGCGCCGAAGGCCCGTACCGCGACCACGATCGGCACCGTGCTGTTCATGCTCACCCAGTTCTTCGCGGGGGTGTACCTGCCGAAGTTCCTGCTGCCCACGTCCGTCGTCACGATCGGGGAGTTCGTGCCACCGGGGATCGGGGCGTTCGCGGACGCGTGGACGGGTGCGGGGCCCGACCCGCTGCGGCTCGCGGTGATGGCGCTGATCGCGCTGGTGTGCACGGCGCTGGCGGCTAGGTTCTTCCGGTGGGAGTAGGCGAGCAGCGCTACGGCCGCATCGACGCGGCCGTCGGCCGCTACGTGCCCTACGTCGGTCTCGCGATCGGCGCCGCGCTGACCCCACTGGTCGTCACGGCGACGCCGGTGCAGTGGCTGGTGACGGCCGGGTGGGTGGCCGCGGCGGTCGCGTGGTCGGCGGTGTTCACGTTCGGACCGCTGCGCGGGGTCGAGGGCGAGGGCGGGGCCTGCCACCGGGGGGAGCCGGCGAGCCGCCCCGCGCTGGGCGCCGTCTACGTGGCCGGGTTCGTCGTGCTGATGGCCGTGCTGGTGGTGAGATCGCCGTTCTTCGCGTTCTCGGCACTGGCCGGGTACGCGCACTCCTGGGAGTACCTGCGCGGCCGGTGGCGCTTCGTCGGGATCTCGGCGGTCGGGGTGCTCGCGGCGTACGGGCAGCTCGGCGGCCCGTTCGTGGAACTCACCCCCGTGGTGCTGGCCGGCTGGGCGCTCGTCGCGGTCCTCAACGCCGGGTTCGCGAGCCTGTTCACCTACATGAACTCGCTGACGGTGGACCAGTCGCTGCGGCGCGGGGAGGTCATCGAGGAGCTCCACGAGACCAACCGCCGCCTGGCGGAGACCCTCGAGGAGAACGCCGAGCTGCACGCCCGCCTGCTCACCCAGGCCCGCGAGGCCGGGATCTCCGACGAGCGGGCGCGGATGGCGCGGGAGATCCACGACACGATCGCCCAGGGGCTGACGGGCGTCGTCACGCAGCTGGAGGCGGCGGGCGCGGCCGGGGGCGACGCCCACACCCGCCACCTCGCCACCGCCGCCGCGCTGGCCCGCGAGAGCCTGACGGAGGCCCGCCGCTCGGTCGCCGCGCTGGCTCCCGGCCGGCTCGCGGACGCGCAGCTGCCCGATGCCGTGGCCGACATGGCGAAGGCGTGGGCGGAGACGGCGGGCGTCGACGTCCGGGTCGAGGTCACCGGCGAGCCGCGGGCGCTGCTGCCCGACATCGAGGTCGCGCTGTTCCGCGTGGCGCAGGAGGCGCTGGCCAACGTGGGGCGGCACGCGGGCGCGACCCGCGCGGGCATCACCCTGTCCTACATGGACGACGTGGTGGTCCTCGACGTCGTCGACGACGGGTGCGGCTTCGATCCCGCCGCCGTCACCGGCCCGTCGGAGGGGTCGGGCTTCGGGATGGGGGCGATGGAGCAGCGGGTGCGCCGGGTGTCGGGCATGCTGGAGATCGAGAGCACGCCGGGGGAGGGCACCGCGGTGAGCGCGAGCGTGCCGGCCATCCCGGTGCAGGAGGAGGGCACGTGATCCGGGTGCTGATCGTCGACGACCACCCCGTCGTCCGCGACGGGCTGCGCGGCGTCATCGACGGCGAGGCCGACATGTCCGTCGTGGGTGAGGCGGGGCACGGGGCCGAGGCGCTCGCGCGGGTGGAGTCCGGCACGGGCGTCGACGTCGTGCTCATGGACCTGCGGATGCCGGTGATGGACGGCGTCGACGCGATCCGGGCACTGCGCCGCGCGGCTCCCGCCACCCGCGTGCTCGTGCTCACCACGTTCGACGCCGACCGCGACGTCCTGCCCGCGATCGAGGCCGGCGCCACCGGGTACCTGCTCAAGGACACCCCGCGCGACGAGCTGCTGCGCGCGGTCCGCGCCGCCCACCGGGGCGAGGCGGTGCTGTCGCCCGCGGTAGCCGGACGGCTGATGGGGCAGGTCCGGACCCCCTCCACCGAGACCTTGAGCGCGCGGGAGATGGAGGTCCTGCGGTTCGTCGCGGACGGGTCGACGAACCGCGAGACGGCCCGGGCGCTGTTCATCAGCGAGGCGACGGTGAAGACGCACCTGCTGCACGTCTACGCGAAGCTCGAGGTGCGCGACCGCGCGTCCGCGGTGGCCGCCGCCTACCAGCGCGGGCTCCTCCCGACCGACCCGCGCTGAACCGGTCCCGCGCGTTCCCCGGGCCCGCGCGGGACCCGGCCCGGCGCGCGAACGGTCAGTCCGGCACCGGCACCCCCACGGCCCACAGCACACCCTCGCCCGCGGTGACGAAACCGAGCCGGGCGGCGACGGCGCGGCTCGCGCGGTTCGGCGGCGAGGTCGTCCAGCTCGGGATCCGGCCCCGGGCCCGGATGTCGTGCACGAGCGCGGCGGCGCACGCCGTGGACAGGCCCGCGCCGCGGTGCGCCGGGTCGGTGACGACGCCGACGTCCTCGTGGTGCGCGCCGACGTAGAACGGGACGGCCACCGACACCACCCGCCCGTCGTGCACCACCGCCCGCGCGACGCCCGCCGCGGCGAGCCGGGCCGGCCCGCCCCATGTCTCGTGGATCCACGCGCACCCCGGGTCGAGCGCGGCGAGTGCTCCGGCGTCGGCCGGTCCGAGGAGCCGGGCGGTGGAGCGGGGGACGGGCACGCCGGGCGGCAGCTCGGCGAACAGGCGGGGCCATGCGGCGGGCGCGCCGAGCAGCGGGGCCCACTCCGGGGCCGCGTCGACGAGGCCGGTGACGCCGCGCAGGTCGTCGGCGGTGAGGGCGTCGGGATCCCCGGCGAGCGCGTGGTTGCCGCCGGGCAGCTCGACGTGCACCGCCCGCGGGCCCGGCCAGCGGTCCACCCGGATCCGCCCGACGCCGGTGGCCGCGGCGTGGGCGTGGATCAGCGGCCCGGGGCGCTCGGGCGGGAGGAGGGTGCGGGCGTCGAACACGGTGAGCACGGGGTCACGCTGCCCGCCCCGCTGGACGGGGGCCAGCGGTTTCCGCCGGTCACCGGCACAGCCGGTACCGTGAATCCCATGCACGGCTTCTGGGCGCGGGTGAGCGGGTTCGTCCTGCTCGTCTCCGCGCTGTTCGGGGCCGTGCTCGTCGACGCCGGCCTGCTCGACGCGGGCCCCGCCGAGACCGGGTCGCTGCTGATCGGGGCCGTCGGCGCGCTGCTGCTCGTCTGGGGCGTCGCGCAGCCCGGCCCGTCGGTCGACGTCCCCGGGCCGGCCGCCGCCGCCCGCGACCGCCGCCGCGCGATCGCCCGCCGCGCCGCGCCCCGCCAGCACGACCCGGACGCCGCCGGGCACACCCGCTCCCGAGCCCCGTCGGAGACGTCACCGGCGGTGTAGCGACGCTCCCGCCGGACACGTGTCCCTCGTCCCGGCTGCCTCCGGAGTGTCCCACCGTGCTCGATCCCGTCTACTACACCGTGTCCGCCGTCATGTGGGTGTGGCACCAGCTGTTCGCGTTCCTGCTCGGCCCCACCAGCGGCCTGGGCTGGGCGCTGTCGGTGGTGTTCCTCGTGCTCACCCTGCGCGCCGTCATGATCAGACCGTTCCTCGCGTCGGTGCGGTCCGGCCGCGCGATGCGCGCGCTCGCCCCGCAGGTCGCGCTGCTCAAGGAGCGCCACGGCGACGACCGCGCCGCACTGGCCCGCGCCACCCAGGAGCTCCAGCGCGAGCACGGGGTGAGCGTCGTCGGCGGCTGCCTGCCCGCGCTGCTGCAGATCCCCGTGTTCATCGGCCTGCTGCACGTCCTGCACGGGTTCAACCGGCCCGGGCTGACGTTCGAGCAGAACTCGACGATCGCCAACTACGTCTTCCCGCCCGACGACGTGCGCTCGTTCCTGCAGGCCCGGCTGTTCGGCGCGCCGCTGTCGTCGTACCTGTCGATGCCGCAGGACCTGCTCGACTCCTTCGGCGCGCACGTCGACCGGTGGGAGGTCGCGGCCGTCGCCCTGCCGCTGATGGTGATCGCGGCCGTCGCCACGCACTTCACCGCGCGCCACTCGCTCGCCCAGCAGACGACCCCCACCGGGCCCGCCGCGTCGATCATGCGCGCGACGCCGTGGATCTTCCCGCTCGGGGCGCTGGTCGGCGGCCTGTTCTTCCCGTTCCCCGTCGCGATCCTGCTGTACTGGCTGACGAACAACGTGTGGACGCTGGTGCAGCAGCGGATCGTGTTCAGCCGCCTCGGACCCGTCGCGCCCCTGCTGAAGGCGCTGCCGAATCCGGTGCCCGTCGCGGTGGCCGCCGCCCCGGCCAGGATCCCCGGGTCGAAGCCGACGAAGCCCCGCAGGAACTCCTCGGGCCACAGGCCCAGCCGCAGGCGCCGCTGATCACCAGCGCCGCAGCACGTGCAGCAGGAACTCCTCGTCGACCACGGAGACCAGGAGCTCGAAGCGCGGGTCCTCCAGCAGCACGCGGTGGGCCGCCGCCCCGTCGCGCGGGGCCTCCGCGGGCCAGCCGTCCCAGTGCACCAGCACGACGTCCCCGCCCAGCTCGAGGGCCGCCGCGAGCCGGTCGACGACGGCGGCGAGGTCGTCGTCGGAGAGGTAGTAGAGGACCTCGGAGAGCACCGCGAGGTCGATCCCCGCCGGGAGGGCGGCGGGGTCGGGCAGGGTGAGCCGGGCGACGTCGACGTGGCCGGGCACCGCCGCGGTCGTCTGCGCGACGGCGGAGTCGGCGAAGTCCGATGCGCTGATCCGGTCGCAGCGCGCGGCGAGGTCACCGGTCAGGGCGCCGGTGCCGCACGCGGGCTCCGCGGCGTGCCGGTAGCGCTCCGCGGGCAGGCAGGCCAGCACCATCGCGCGTTTGCGGCGCTCGTACCAGGCCGTGCGGGTCTCCCAGGGGTCGCCGACGCCGCGGGCGTACAACTCGTCGAACCGCGCGCGCGGAGCTCCGGACGAGCGGGGGTACCGGAACACGACCTCCGTGCCCGCCTCCCGGACCGCCACCGCACCGAGGCAGGCCCGGGCCCGGCGCTTGGCCGCGCGCACGTCGGCGTCGAGGGGATGGGTGTAGGCGTGCTCCCACGGGACGCCCGGGTC
The DNA here is from genome assembly GCF_019263705.2 of Pseudonocardia abyssalis. Lineage (NCBI taxonomy): Bacteria > Bacillati > Actinomycetota > Actinomycetes > Pseudonocardiales > Pseudonocardiaceae > Pseudonocardia > Pseudonocardia abyssalis. Next base: position 2,956,874 of record NZ_JADQDK010000001.1, on the reverse strand, counting down.
GTCGGCCGCCATCCGCTCCCAGGTGCCGGCGGGGTAGCCGAAGCCGAACGCGGTGACGGGGGCCGCGTCCGCCGCGGCCCGCCCGGTGGCGGCCTGGTCGGGATGCGGGTCGCCGGTCCACGGGGCGAGGTAGGTGTCGGCGTCGCGCAGGAGCGGGACCAGTGCCGCGGTGAGCCCGTCGCCGCCCAGCCCGAGGCGGTGCACCGGTACCCCGCCCAGGCCGATCGCCGCCAGCGCACGGTCGAGCCCGTCGGGCCCCGCCCCGGTGGCGACGACGAGCTCCACCTGTCCGCCGGTGTCCAGCACCGCGCGCAGCAGCCCGCCGACGGCGAGCACCCCGTCGTCCGGGTGGGCGGCGACGACCACCACCCGCCCCAGCGCGGCCGGGTCGATCGGTGGGGGAGCCGGGCGACGGTCCGTCGAGGGTGACGTCACGGGAGAGGAAGCTACCCGGCCGGCTCGGTGACGAAGTCGGCCCAGTCGACCTGCCGCGTCATCGTCCAGTAGTCGACGATCCGCCACGGCAGCGTCGTGACGACCCGACCGGCCGGATTGCGGTACCAGTTCCGCATGCCGGGGTGGGTCCAGATCATCTGTTCGTGGGCGGCGTCCTGGCGGGCGGCGTAGTCGGCGTGGGCCTCCGGCCGCACCTCGACCGCGCCGATCCCGTTCGCCGCCATCGTGCCCAGCGCGTCGAGGATGAACCGCATCTGGCACTCGATGACGGTGAACTGGCTGCCGCCGTGGCCGAGCGCCGTGCCGGGCCCGTTGGTGAGGAACAGGTTGGGGAACCCGGCGACCGCGACGCCGAGGTAGGCGTCCGGGTCGTCGTCGCCCCACAGGTCGCGGATCGACACGCCGTCACGGCCGCGGACGTCGAACGGGAGCTGCAGGTGCGCCTCGAACCCGGTGCACAGGACGACGACGTCGGCGTCGTGCTCGGTGCCGTCGGCGGCCCGGACCCCGGCGGGGGTGAACGCGGTGACGGGCTCGGTGACCAGGTCGACGTCGTCGCGGCGCAGCGCGGCGAACCAGCCGTTGTCGAGCAGCATCCGCTTGCCGAACGGCGGGTAGTCGGGCAGGGCCTTGGCCAGCAGATCCTCTCGGCCGGCCAGCTGCGACTCCAGGTAGCGGGTGAAGAAGCGCCGGTGGGCGTCGTTCGCGGCGTTGACGGAGCGCTCCGGGTGCTCCCACTCCGGATCGACCTGCAGCGCCGGGTGCACGCGGTCGTTGACGTTCCAGGCCAGCCGGGTGCGGTACCAGCGCCGGTAGAACGGCACGTGCTCGAGCAGCAGCTTCTTCGCGGCGTCGACCTCGGCGAAGTAGACGTCGTTGGGCGCGGCCCACTGCGGCGAGCGCTGGAACACCGTGACGTGCCCCGCCCGCTCCGCGATCGCGGGCACGATCTGCATCGCGCTGGCCCCGGTGCCGACGATCGCGACGCGCTTGCCGGTGACGTCGAGGTCGTCGGGCCAGCGCGCGGAGTGGACGACCGGCCCGTCGAAGGTGCCCGGCAGGTCGGGGACCTTCGGGCGGTTGAGCACGCCGATCGCGGTGATCACGGCGTCGGCGGTGGTCGTCTCGCCGTCGGCCGTCGTGACCGTCCAGCGTTGGTCGCCGTAGACCGCGGAGACGACCTCGGTGCCGAACCGGATGACGCGCCGCAGGTCGTGTCGGTCGGCGATCTCGCGCAGGTAGCCGAGCACCTCGTCGCGCTTGCCGAAGTGGGTCGTCCACTGCCGCGGCGCGAACGAGTACGAGTACAGGTGGCTGGGGGTGTCGACACCCGCGCCGGGGTAGCGGTTCTCCAGCCAGGTGCCGCCGACGTCGTCGTTCTTCTCCAGCACGACGTGGTCGATCCCGGCCTCGCGCAGCCCGATCGCGGCGAGCATCCCGGACACCCCGGCCCCGATGACGACGACCCGGAACGCACGGGACGCGGCCGGGACCGGCGTGGGCGCGCGGAACCCCATGTCGAGTGCGGCCATCGGCTCGTACTCCGGCGGGACCTCCTCGCCGACGGCGAGGCTCATCAGGTCGAGCAGCGCGTCGCCGGTGGGGGCGGGCACCGCGGGCGGGCGGCCGTCGGACCAGGCCAGCACCGCGTCGACGGCCGCGGCGCACAGCTCGCGCCGCACGTCCTCGGTGAACCCACCGTCGTCGTGATCGTCCATGCCGCGGCTGCGGGTGGGCCGGTACGGGTCGGCCAGCCAGCGCGCGTCGCCGGTGAGCTGGTGGAGCACCGCGACCAGGGTCGGGAGGTTGGCGTGGTCCATCGCCCGGGCCAGCTCGTCCCGCCCTGGCGCGTGCCCGGGGGTCGGTTCCGTCAGCTCCATGGTCCGGCAGCCTAACGGCGGTTAGGCGATTTCGACACCAGGACTCTTGACTACGGGCCCTGTCAGCTCGATTCTGCGGGGGCTACGCCTAACGACGGACAGGAGCGGCAATGGAGCTGACCGAGGTCATGCGAACGACCGGCACCTGCCGGTACTTCCGCCCCGAGCCCGTGCCCGACGAGGTGCTGCACCGCGCGTTCGACGCCGCCCGGTTCGGTCCGCAGGGCGGCAATCGCCAACCCGTCCGCTGGGTGGTGGTCCGCGAGACGGCCACCAAGCAGGCGCTCGCCGACCTCTACCTGCCGTTGTGGAAGGCCTACTTCGACGGCATCGCCAGCGGCGAGGTCAACGTCGGTGCGCTCCCGAAGACCGTCCTGGACGCCGACCACTTCGCCGAGAACCTGGCGACCGTGCCCGCGATCGTCGTCGCGTGCGCCGAGCTCGACGGCCTGCACCCCACCGACACCGGGCTCGACCGGCTCTCGGTCGTCGGCGGCGGCTCGATCTACCCGACGGTGCAGAACCTGTGCCTCGCGCTGCGCAACGAGGGCGTCGGCACCGCGTTCACCACGCTGCTGTGCATCACCGAGCCCGCCGTGCGCGAGCTGCTGTCGATCCCGGAGGGGTTCATCACCGCAGGTCACATCGCGATCGGCTACCCGGAGCGGCCGTTCCCGACGAAGCTGGCACGGATGCCCGTCGAGGACATCGTGTACGCGGAGTCGTTCGACCGGCCCCTGTTCGCGTCGTGACGCTCGCCCCGCAGCACCGCGCCGCGATCGGCCGGGCCACGCTGGGCGACCAGCTCCGCCGCCACGCCCGCACCCGCGGTGACAAGGTGGCCGTGGTCGCCTACGCCCCGGATCGGGTGGAGACGACCTACGCCCAGCTCGACGACCGCGCGAACCGCTTCGCCCGGCTGCTGCTCGCGGCGTCGGTGGTGCGGGGGGACGTCGTCGCGGTGATGGCGCGCAACGGCGTCGACGTCATCGCGCTCTACTACGGCGCGCTCAAGATCGGCGCCGCGCTCACCGTCGTCAACGTCATGTTCGGGGAGCGCGAGATCGCCCGGCAGCTGGACAGTGCGCGACCGAGGGCGGTGTTCGCGGCGGCGGAGTTCGCGCCGCTGCTGCCCGACGCCACCCTCTTCGGCGCCGATCTCGACGCCGCGCTCGCCCTGCTGGAGCCGGGGGAGCCCGACGCCGACGTCGACGAGCACGACGTCGCGATGATCGTCTACACCAGCGGCACCGAGGCCGCGCCCAAGGGCGTGCTCATCCCGCACCGCAACTACCTGATCTCCACCGCGCCCGCGTGGAGCTGGGGGCTGCAGACCGGGCCCGAGGACACGTGGTTGTTCGTCATGCCGTTCTCGACGATCGCCGGGCTCGGCTCGATGACGACGTTGACGTTGATGGGGGCCACGCTCGTCCTGCCCGCGACGGTCGACCCGGCGTCGAGTCTGGAGATCGTCGAGCGCGAGCGGATCACGGTGATCGCCCAGACACCCACGTTCTACCTCGCGCTGGCCTCCGCCGACGGGTTCGGGCCGGACGCCGTCGGCAGCGTGCGCCGGGCGATGACCTACGGCGGGCAGATCGCGCCGGCCGCCGTCTCGGCCTGGTCGACGGCCGCCCCGGACGTGCGGTGGGGCACCTACTGGGGCCAGTCGGAGCTCTCGCAGCTGGGCACGGTCGGCTGGTTCGCGACGATCGACGACATCCCCGGCGGCGGCGACCCGTCGTGGATCGGGAAGCCGGTCTCGCACCTGGAGGTCCGCGTCGTCGACGCCGAGGGGAACGACGCCGAGGTCGGCGAGCTGATCTGCCGGTCGCCGTCGGTGATGCTCGGCTACCACGACGACCCGGAGCGCACCGAGGCCGCGCTGGCGTCGGGCTGGCTGCACACCGGCGACATCGTGCGCGTCGACGCCGAGGGCAACCTGTTCTTCCACGACCGGCTCACCGACATGATCAAGTCGGGTGGGATGAACGTGTCGTCGCAGGAGGTGGAGCGGGAGCTGCACGCCCACCCCGACGTGCTGCGCGCGGCGGTCGTCGGGCTGCCGGACCCGTACTGGTCCGAGGCCGTCACCGCGTTCGTCGTGCCGAAGCCGGGCACCGAGCCCGATCCGGCCGCGCTCATCGCGTTCTGCCGGGAGCGGATGGCGGGGTTCAAGGCGCCCAAGGCCGTGCACCTGGTCACCGAGCTGCCGGTCGACGTCCAGGGCAAAGTGCTGAAACGGGAGCTGCGCCGATGACGGCGCCGGGGTCTGACCCGGACCTGCCGGCGTCGCCCGCCGCGGACGGGCCGCCCGCCGCAACCGTGCGGACCGCGTCCCGGTCCGTCCCGGTCCCGGTTTCGGTCCCGGCCCGGCCCGGTCCGGCCGAGTCGCGGTCCGGCCCGGCCACGTCCCGGGAGCCGGGGCCCGGTCCGCGTGCGCGGCGGGCCGCGCGACGTGCGGAGATCGTCACCGCCGCCGCGCGGATCTTCGCCGACCAGGGCTACGCCGCGGTCGGGATGCGCGAGGTCGCCGAGGCCGTCGGCATCCGCGGCGCGAGTCTCTACCACCACTTCGCGTCGAAGGAGGAGATCCTCTACGCGGTCTGCCTGACCGTCACCGAGGAGCCCAACGCCCTCACCCTCCCCCTGCTGGACGCGCCCGGCACCCCCTCGCACCGCCTCGCCGCGCTCGTCCGCGCCCACCTGCAGCACCTGGACCGGCGCCGGGTCGAGCACATCGTCGGGCTGCACGAGATGGCGGCGCTGAGCCCCGAGCACCGCGCGGTGATCGACGACCACCGACGCTGGTACCAGCGTCGCGTCCGCGACTGCGTCGCCGCCGGGATGGCCGCCGGGGAGTTCGCGGTGCCGGACGCCCGGCTCGCCGCGTTCGCCATCTGCGACATGCTCAACGGCGTCTCGCACTGGTTCCAGGCCGACCGCGAGCTGGACCTCGACGACGTCGTCGAGGGGTACGTCGACCTGGTCGTCGGGCGGCTGCTGGGGTCGCCGGACCACTACTGACCCCTACCGGCCGCACTCCCGGACGCGCCGCGCCGCCAGCACCAACCCGCGGCGCACGCCCCGCTCCTCGACGACGGCCAGTGCGTAGGCGCTGCAGCTCGGCGTCGACGGGCAGCGGGGCGTGAGGCTGGTGAGCCGGCGGCGGTAGAACCGGATCAGGCGGACCACCGCACCCCCGCCGATGTCGGGTAGCACCGCGGCGGCCAGCAGGAGCAGGGTCGAGAGCCGGGTCAGCGAGAGCAGCGTCAGGTTGCAGTCGCACCCGTCGCACCCGTCGCACCCGCTGCCGCCGGAACGGCCCCCGGACGAGCCGGAGATCCCCGACGAGCCCGACCCGCGGGAGCCCCCGCCGCCGCCCCAGCCGTCACAACCCCAGCTGCTGGTCCCGTCGGCACGCCCACCGGAGGTGCGGCCGCTGCCGCGGCCGCCACCGACCGGCACCTCGAACCCCGACCCGGCCTCCCCGACGTCCGCCGCCCCGTCGAGGGCGTCGCCCACGTCCTCCCGCCGCTTGCGGGCCTCCTCCTGGCGCCTGTGCCGCTCCTCCTCCTCGCGCCGCCGCCGCCGCTCCGCCGGGGTCTCCTCACCGGGACCGCGCCGCATACCGCCTCCTCGTCAGGCCGTGTCGGTGCAGAGTGTGTCGCACGCCGGGCGGGAGGGGTCCCCGCGCTCGGCCGCCGGTCAGGCGCGCAGGCGCAGGCCCTTCGGGGTGACACGGAACCCGGCCTCGGTGAGCACGTCGGCCAGCTCCGAGCCCAGCGACCCGACACCGTCGGCCTTCTCCACCGCCAGCGAGCCGAGCCATCCCTCGTGTACCGCCCCGGCCAGTGCCTGCGCAGCGGCCGTCAGCTCGGTGGGTTCGGTGGTGAACGACAGCAGCGACCTCCCGCCCCGCTCGACGTACAGTGCGGGCGCCCCCTCCACCAACACGACGAGCGCGCCCGCCTTGCGGCCCGGTCGGTGCTTCGTCTCGCCGACGGTGGCGGGCCAGGGCAGGGCCGCGCCGTAGGGCTGGGCCGGGTCGGCCGCGGCGAGGACCACGCGGGACAGGCCGCCCTCCTCGCTCACGGCGCCGTCGGGCCGCGACATCGCCCGCAGCCGGTCGATCGCCCCGGGCACCGCGAACTGCGCCGCCCCGAGCCCCTCGACCACGTAGCCGCGGCGCGCGCGCCCGGAGTCCTCCATCGCCCGCAGCACCCGGTAGACCGCCGCGAACCCGCCGACCACCCGCTCGGTGCCCAGCGCCCCGCGGGTGAGCACACCGTGCCGCTCCAGGAACGCCTCCGCACGGGCGTGCGCCCGGCGGGTGGCGTCGGGCTCCCGCGCGACCCCGAGTGCCCACCGCCCGCCCACCGACGGCGGTCCACCGCGGCTCGGCATGGAGGGCCGCCCGGCCCGGAGCTGCGCGTACCGCCCGCGCGAAGCCGTGCGCTTCGTGCGGTGCGCGCCACCCTTCCCACCGGAGAGCCGGGCCCGCAGCGGGCCGAGGGTGTCGTTGGTGAGCAGCCCGGCCCAGACGAGGTCCCAGATCGCCGCGACCACGGCGTCGTCGCCCGGGCTCGGCTCCCCGTCGGCGACGAGCGCGCGCCCGGCCCGCTCGGCCAGCTCGCGGAAGAACAGCGCACCGCCGCCGTCGAGGGCGCCGAGCACGGCCCGGTGCAGCGGGGCGTCGGCGAGGTCGGTCTCGGGCTCGGGGAGCAGCAGGTCGGCGACGTCGGCGGGTGCGACGGCGAGCCAGCCGTCGTTGCCGGCCAGGGGGCCGCACCCGGTCCACGTGACCTCGCCGGCCGCGGTGAGCTCGTCGAGCAGGGCCGGGGTGTAGCCGGGCAGCCGCGCGGGCAGGATCAGCGACTCGAGCGCGCTCGCCGGCAGCGGTGCGCCGGCCAGCTGCTCCACCACGCCGAGGACGTCCTCCGCGCCCGGGGCGCGGCGCATCCGGCCGCGGCGGCCGTCCTCCGCTCCCGTGCGCACGCCCTGCCACGCAGGCAGGAACCGGCCCAGTGCCCGCTGCTCCACCGGTTCGACCTCGGCCCGCAGCCGCGCCAGCGACCCGCGCCGCAGGCGCCGCAGCACCTCGGCGTCGCAGTACTCGATGCCCTCCGCGCCGGGCCGCAGCTCCCCGCGGACCACCCGGCCCGACCCGACCAGGCGGTCGAGCACCCCGGCCACGACGGCGACGCCCAGCCCGAACCGCGCGGCGCAGTCGGCGGACGCGAACGGGCCGTGGGTGCGGGCGTAGCGGAGCACGAGATCGCCCAGCGGGTCGGTGACCGGCTCGGTGAACGCCTCCGGCACCCCGACGGGCAGGGCCGCGCCGAGTGCGTCGCGCACGCGCCCGGCGTCCTCGATGGCGAGCCAGCGCTCCTCGCCGCCGATGCGCACCCGGATCGCCCGGCGCGCGGACTCGAGCCCCTGCAGCCACTCGACGGCGACCCCGCGGGCCGCGGCCTCGGCCGTGGTCAGGTCGCCGAGGAAGCGCAGCAGGTCGGCCGCCCCCTCCGCGTCGCGGGCGTGGCGGTCCCCGGCGAGTCGCTGCAGGGACGCCTCGACCTCGGCCAGCACCTCGGGGTCGAGCAGCTCCCGGATCGCCTCGGAGCCCAGCAGCTCCGCGAGCAGCGTGGAGTCGAGCGACAGCGCGGCGGCGCGGCGCTCCGCCAGCGGGGCGTCGGCCTCGTAGAGGAACATCCCGACGTAGCCGAACAGCAGGCTCCGCGCGAACGGCGACGGCGCCGGCGTGGCCACCTCGACGACCTGGACCTTGCGACCCTGCACGTCGGCCATCAGCGAGCGCAGCCCCGGCAGGTCGTAGACGTCCTGCACGCACTCGCGCATCGCCTCGAGCGTGACCGGGAACTGCTCGTAGCGCCCCGCCACCGCCAGGAGCTGCGCCGACTTCTGCCGCTGTTGCCACAGCGGCGCGCGGCGCTTCGGGTCGCGGCGGGGGAGCAGCAGCGAGCGCGCCGCGCACTCCCGGAACCGCGACGCGTAGAGCGAGGACCCGCCCAGCTCCGCGACGACGATCTGCTCCACCTCCGCGGGGTCGAGCAGCACGTCCTCGGCGGTGGGCACGACCTCGGTGCCGGACTCGTCGACGGCGTCGGGCAGGCGCAGCACGATCCCGTCGTCACCGGCGGAGGCCTGGCACTCGACGCCGCGCCGCTCGCGCATCCGGGCGGTGATCGCGAGCGCCCACGGGCCGTTGACCTGGCGGCCGAACGGCGAGTGCACGACGAGCCGCCAGTCGCCCAGCTCGTCGCGGAAGCGCTCGACGAGGATCGTGCGGTCGCTCGGGACGTGCCGCGTGGCGTCGCGCTGCTCGTGCAGGTAGGCGAGCAGGTTGTCGATCGCCCACGTGTCGAGCCCGGCGGCGGTGGCCCGTTCCCGCGCGTCGGCGTCGGGCAGGGCCGACATCTCCCGCACGAACGCCCCCACTGCGCGTCCGAGCTCCAGCGGGCGGCCGATCGACTCGCCCTTCCAGAACGGCATCCGCGCCGGCACGCCCGGTGCGGGCGTGACGATCACGCGGTCGTGGGTGATGTCCTCGACCCGCCAGCTCGACGTGCCGAGCAGGAACGTGTCGCCCACCCGGGACTCGTAGACCATCTCCTCGTCGAGCTCGCCGACCCGCGACCCGGCGCCGTCGGCCCCGCCCGGCGTCATCACGGTGAACAGCCCGCGGTCGGGGATCGTGCCGCCCGAGGTGACGGCGAGCCGCTGCGCGCCCGGGCGCCCCTGCAGCGTGTCGGTGACGCGGTCCCAGGTGATGCGGGCGCGCAGCTCCCCGAACTCCTCCGACGGGTAGCGGCCGGCCAGCATGTCGAGCACCGAGTGCAGGGCGGAGTCGGGCAGCGCGGCGAACGGGGCGGCGCGGCGGACGACCCGCGTGAGGTCGTCGAGCGCCCACGGCTCCAGCGCGACCATCGCCACGATCTGCTGCGCCAGGACGTCGAGCGGGTTGCGCGGGTAGCGCATCGACTCGATCTGCCCGGAGCTCATCCGCTCGGCCACGACCGCGCAGGACACGAGGTCGCCGCGGAACTTCGGGAACACGACGCCGGTGGAGATCGCTCCCACCTGGTGCCCCGCCCGCCCGACGCGCTGCAGCCCCGACGCCACGCTCGGGGGTGCCTCCACCTGCACCACGAGGTCGACCGCGCCCATGTCGATGCCGAGCTCCAGGCTCGAGGTGGCCACCACGCACGGCAGCAGCCCGGCCTTGAGCTCCTCCTCCACGAGCGTGCGCTGCTCGCGCGACATCGACCCGTGGTGCGCCTTCGCGACCGTGGGCGGAGCCCCGCCGCCGATCCCGGACTGCCCGACGGCCTCGGCGGGGAAGGCCGCGTCCGGATCGTCGAGGTCCTGCGCCCCCTCGGCCTCCTCCGCAGCCAGCTCGTTGAGCCGCGAGGTCAGCCGCTCGGCCAGACGCCGGGAGTTGGAGAACACGATGGTGGACCGGTGCGACCGCACCAGCTCCAGCAGCCGCCGCTCCACCGCGGGCCAGATCGACGGCTTCTGCGCCGTGCCCGCCGCCGACCCGATGACCTCCTCGTCGGAGCTGCCCGGCGCCGGCCGAGCGTCGAGGGCGGCGAGATCGGGTACCGGGACCTCGACCGTGACCTGGATCGTCTTCGGGATCGCGGGCTGCACGATCTCCACCGGCCGCGCGCCCGCGAGGAACGTGGACACCTCGTCGAGCGGACGCACGGTGGCCGAGAGCCCGATGCGCTGCGCGGGCTGCGCCAGCAGCTCGTCGAGCCGCTCCAGCGACAGCGCCAGGTGCGCGCCGCGCTTGGTGCCGGCGACCGCGTGCACCTCGTCGAGGATCACGGTCTCCACCCCCTTGAGCGACTCCCGCGCCGCCGAGGTGAGGATCAGGAACAGCGACTCCGGCGTGGTGACCAGCACGTCGGGCGGGGTGCGCATGAAGGAGCGCCGCTCGTCGGCCGGGGTGTCGCCGGTGCGCATCCCGACCGTGACGTCCGGGACCGCGTGGCCCAGCCGCTGCGCCGCCTGCCGGATGCCGGTGAGCGGCGAGCGCAGGTTGCGCTGCACGTCGACCGCCAGCGCCTTCAGGGGCGAGACGTACAGCACGCGGCACCGGTGCTTGGGCTCGTCGGGCACCGGCGAGGACGCCAACCGGTCGAGCGCCCACAGGAACGCCGCCAGCGTCTTGCCCGAGCCCGTGGGCGCGACGACGAGCGCGTGCCGCCCGGCCTGCGCGGCGTTCCACGCGCCCTCCTGGGCTGCGGTGGGCGCGGCGAAGGCCCCCGTGAACCAGTCACGGGTGGCGGGGGAGAACCCGTCGAGCGCGGTCATGGGCACCATCATGCGCCGGGGGTCCGACACTTTCCTGCGGTCGCCGCGGGAGCACCAGTGCGACGCCGACCGCGCAGGCCACCGCGCCGGGCCACGCCAGAGCCCCGGGGACCTCCCCGAACATCAGGTACGCCCACACCGCGGTGACCGGCGGCGTCAGGTAGAGCAGGGTGCTCACCCGCAGTGCGCCGCTGCGGCGCAGCACGACCAGGTAGGCCCCGTACCCGCCGAACGACGACAGCAGGACCACCCAGGCGACGGCCCACCAGAACGCGGCGTCCGCGGGCGGTACGAGGTCCCCGGTGCCCGCGGTGGCCGCGACGAACAGGGCGGCCGCGACGAACAGGGCGGCCGCGACCGCCGTCTGCATCGTCAGCGACTGCAGCGGCGTCTCCGGGGCGCGCATCCGGCGCTGCAGCACCGTGCCCGCGGTGAGCGCGAGCATCCCGCCGACGGGCAGCAGGTACGCCCAGTTCGGCGCGGTACCGCCCCCCACGTCACCCGCGACGACCCAGACGACGCCGACCAGCCCGAGCGCCAGCCCGGCGCGCTGGCGCCCCGTCGTCCGCTCGCCCAGCAGCGGGCCGCCGACGACCGCGACGAGCAGCGGCTGCACCGCCGCGATCAGCGCCGCGGTCCCGGCCGGGACCCCGAGCCCGACCCCGGTCACGATCCCGCCGAGGTAGAGGACCTGCACCAGCACCCCCAGCCCGGCCTGCCGCCGCCACGCGCCGGGCGGGGTCGGGCGGCGCAGTGCCGCGGCCACCAGCCCCAGCAGCAGCGCCGCGATCACGTACCGCCACGCCAGGAGCGTCACCGCGGGCGCCGTCCGGGTGCCCAGCTCGGCTCCGACGAAGCCCGAGCTCCACAGCACCACCAGTGCGGCAGCCGCGAGGCCGTCGACCCTTCTGTCCGTCATGGGTTCGACGTAACCACACCGGTCGGTATACTCGCAGTGTCCCTCCGCTGGAAGGAGCACTCCGTGCTCGACCTGCTCGATCCCGGACCCCCGCTCACCGCCGCGGGGGAGCGACTCGTCGTCGCCGCGTCGGAGCTGTTCTACCGGCACGGGATCCGCGCCGTCGGCGTCGACCTCATCGCCGAGAGCGCCGGTACGACGAAGAAGACCCTCTACGACCGCTTCGGCTCGAAGGACGCGCTCGTCGCGCTGTACCTGCGGCGCCGCGCCCGCACGTGGCAGGCCTTCCTGGCCGAGCACACGCGGGGCGACGGGTCCGTCCTCGCCGTGTTCGACGCGCTCGACGCGTGGCTCGACCACCAGGACCGCGGCTGCGCGTTCGTCAACGCCTACGCCGAGATCGGCGGCACCGACCACCCCGGGGTGGCCGTCGTCCGGGCGGAGAAGGAGTGGATGCGGGAGCTGTTCGTCGGCCTGGTCGGCGACGCCCGGCTCGGCGCGCAGGTGCACCTGCTCTACGAGGGCGCCACCGTCATGGTCACCGCGGGCGGGCAGCCCGACGCCGTGGTGCGGGCCCGGGAGGCCGCGCGGTCGTTGCTCGAGGTTTGACCACCGCCCCGTCCGGGGAACGTAGCCGCGACCGAACCGACAGGGAGTCCACCACCATGCCCGACGTCATCCGCCTCATCCTCGACGACCACGAGTCCTTCCGCGCCCGCTTCGCCGAGCTGGAGAAGCTGCGCGACGACGCGACCGCGGCCGCCGCGATCTGGGTCCCGCTGGCCGCGGAGCTGGAGGTGCACGCCACGGCCGAGGAGAAGTTCTTCTACCCGCAGCTGCTCAAGCGCGTCGAGGACATGGAGGACGAGACCGAGGACGCCGTCGGCGACCACGACGACATCCGCACGGGCATCCGGCGCGCCGCGGCCGCCGAGCTCGGCAGCGACGAGTGGTGGGCCGGGATCAAGGACGCGCAGGAGGCCAACGACCACCACCTGGTCGAGGAGGAGCGCGACGACCTGGCGCCGTTCCTGGAGAAGGCCACGCTCGAGGTCCGTAACCAGGTCGGGGAGAAGTTCGCCGCGTTCAAGCGCGAGCACGCACACGGGGCCGGGCTCGACTACTCCGACACCGGCGCCGAGGAGTACATGGAGGAGCACACCTCCTAGCGGCGGCGGTTCTGCCACCACCAGCGCAGCAGCAGCGTCAGCGACGTCAGCAGCATCATCAGCACGACGAGCTGCCCGAGCGGCGACGAGAAGCCGGTGGGATCGCCCGAATAGTCCATATCGACGAGGCTACCGCCAGCGCGGTTCGGCCGTCCCGAACGACGGGGCGGGCCCGGACCAGCGCAGCGGCCTGCCGTCGACGGTGCCGGGCGGGGCGGCGAGGGTGAGGTCGCCGATCTCCTGGAGGTACGGGGTCGGGTCGACGTCGGGGGTGTCCGCCGCTGCGGTCCGCGGCAGGCTCTGCAGCCAGGTGGCCGTGCCGACGAGCGAGAGGCGCACGTGCCGCGTGCCCCCGTTGCGGCGCTGGGTGGCCAGTGCGAGCAGGGCGGCCGCGGCGCCGAGGTAACCGGTGGCGTGGTCCAGTGCCTGGGCGGGCAGTGTGCCCGGCGCGTCGGCCGACCCCTCCTCGACGGCGATCCCGCACGCCGCCTGCACCAGCGAGTCGAACCCGCGGCGCGCGCCCCACGGACCCTGCTCGCCCCACGCGGACAGGGTGACCACGACCAGGCCCGGGTGCCGCTCCGCGAGCGCCTGCGGGGACAGCCCGAAGGCGTCCAGCGCACCGGGGCGGTAGCCCGTGACCACCACGTCCGCGCCGGCCAACAGCTCTTCGCGGCGGGCCGCGTCGTGCAGGTCGAGCAGCGCGGAGCGCTTGCCCGGCAGCGTGTCGGCGGCCTGCAGCGGGAGCTCCGGGCGGTCCGGACGATCGAGCCGCAGGACGTCGGCGCCGTGCAGGGCGAGGGTGCGGGTGGCGACGGGACCGGCGATGACGCGGGTCAGGTCGACCACCCGCGGCCTGCGGACGGGCCGCGGCGCCGCGTCGCCGACGACGTGCTGCTCGACCAGCGGCGGCGTCGTCCCGGTCTGCTCTCGCCACTGCTCCGGTGTGCGCACCGCCGCAGCCACGCCGCCCGCCTCGTGCAGCGCCGTCTCCAGCTCGACGCCCGTGCGCTCCGCGATCGCGGCGGGGGCCTGCTCGACGGTGCAGCCGAGCACGCGCAGTGCCGCGGCCCGGTGCCACGGGTAGTTCGCGTGCAGCCGCAGCCAGCCGTCGGCGGTGCGGTGGAACGCGGAGAGCGGATCGAACACCGACCCCGCGGACCGCCCGCCGCGGAGCACGTACCGCTCGCTGCGCAGGGCGATCGCGAGTGCGCGGGTGTCGAGGCCGACGGGCCGGTCGGTGGCGGCCAGCAGGCTCGCCCCCACGGCGGCGATCCCGGCGTCGGTGACGGCGAACCTCGAGCGCAGCGGCGCAGGTGGGCCGGTCACGGTGAGCCGGTCGAGGTCCTCCGGCGCGCCGTCCAGCGCCTGCCAGACCTGGTGGAGCGGGGTCGTCATGGTGCCGGAGGTTAATCTGGTCCGCGTGCGCCTGACCCAGTTCCGAGAGCTGATGGAGGGCGAGTTCGGCGCCGTGCGGGCGGCGTCGCTCGCCCACGACCACGTGTTCGCCGAGCTCGGCGGCCGCACGGTGGAGCAGGCGCTGGAGCACGGCTACGACGCCCGTGAGGTGTGGCGAGCGGTCTGCGCGGCGTACGACGTGCCGCCGGCGCGGCAGTAGCCCGGCCGTCCGGCGCGCGATCCCGGCCGTCCGGCGTGTCAGCGTCGGAGTCGAACAGGTGTTCGCTAGTGTGTTGTCCACATCGCGTGGTGGCCGTCCACAGTTCCGGACCTCGCCCGCAGATTGTCGGTGGTCGGCCCTACGGTCGATCCAGACACCTCGAACGCACCTCAGACGTTCGACACGACCACGATGTGGAGCCCGGCGATGATCGCACCCGACCGCGAGAAGGCGCTCGAACTCGCCCTCGCCCAGATCGAGAAGAACCACGGCAAGGGCTCGGTGATGCGCCTCGGCGACGACACCCGCCCGCCGGTGGGCATCATCCCCACGGGATCGATCGCCCTCGACGTCGCGCTCGGCGTGGGCGGTCTGCCCCGCGGCCGCGTCGTGGAGATCTACGGCCCGGAGTCCAGCGGAAAGACCACGGTCGCCCTGCACGCGGTGGCCAACGCCCAGGCGGCGGGCGGCATCGTGGCGTTCATCGACGCCGAGCACGCGCTCGACCCGGAGTACGCGAAGGCGCTGGGTGTCGACACCGACAACCTGCTCGTCTCCCAGCCCGACACGGGGGAGCAGGCGCTCGAGATCGCCGACATGCTGATCCGGTCCGGTGCGCTCGACCTCATCGTCGTCGACTCGGTGGCGGCGCTCGTGCCCCGCGCCGAGATCGAGGGCGAGATGGGCGACAGCCACGTCGGTCTGCAGGCCCGCCTGATGAGCCAGGCCCTGCGCAAGATCACCGGTGCGCTCAGCAACTCGGGCACCACGATGATCTTCATCAACCAGCTGCGCGAGAAGATCGGCGTCATGTTCGGCTCGCCGGAGACCACGACCGGTGGCAAGGCGCTCAAGTTCTACGCGTCGGTCCGCCTCGACATCCGCCGCATCGAGACGCTCAAGGACGGCTCCGACTCGGTCGGCAACCGCACCCGCGTCAAGGTCGTGAAGAACAAGGTGGCCCCGCCGTTCAAGCAGGCGGAGTTCGACATCCTCTACGGCCTCGGCATCAGCCGGGAGGGCTCGCTGGTCGACGTGGGCGTCGAGCAGGGTCTCGTGCGCAAGTCCGGTGCCTGGTACACCTACGAGGGCGACCAGCTCGGGCAGGGCAAGGAGAACGCCCGCAAGTTCCTGCGCGACAACCCCGACGTCGCCAACGAGATCGAGAAGCGCATCAAGGAGAAGCTCGGTATCGGTGCCGTGGTCGACGCCGACTCCGCCGTCCCCGCTCCGGTCGACTTCTGATCGTGAGCGGTCGGGTCGCCCGGTTCGACGAGGTCGGTGCGGAGTCCGCGCCGGCCCCGGAGGCCCGGTTCGATGTCATCGGCGCCGAGGAGGGGCCGACGGCGGCGGTCACGGCCTTCGTCGGGCTCGGTGCGGCGGCCGACCCGGCCGACCGACCCGCGGCCGACGGTCCCGCCCACAGCTGCCCGGCCGGCGGCGACCCGACCGGCGGTGATCCGGCCGAGGGCTCGACCGACGACCCCGCCGGTATCCCGGCCGGGGGAGCGGCTGCCGTGGCGCGCTTCGGCGGGTCGCTCGACGCCGCCCCCGCGGCCCCGGTGGCCGGGCTGCATGTCTCGTCCGGATCCTCGGCCGCACCCCGCACGGCGCAGTTCGGGGAGGGCGGCCGCAGCGGGTCGCTGTCCCGCGGCGGTGGGTCGCCTGCGCGGCGGGAGACGTCGGGCACTCCGGGATCGGGCTTCGGCTCGCGGAGGTCCCGGCGCGGCCGGTCCGCCCCCGCGGGGGCCGCCGACCCGGAAGCGGCCGGTTCGGAGGTCCCCGGTTCCGGGGCCCCGTCGACCGACGCCGGACCGACCCGGGGTATGGAGGCGGCCGAGAAGCCGCGCCGAGGCCGGGGTCCCAAGCAGATCGACCCGGACGCCGATCCGCTGGCCGCGGCCCGCGAGATCTGTCTGCGGCTGCTTACCGACCGCGCTCGCACCCGCCACGAGCTGGCGCAGGCGCTGAAGCAGCGCGGTGTGCCCGACGACGCCTCCGAGTCGGTGCTGAGCCGGTTCGACGAGGTCGGTCTCATCGACGACGCCGCGTTCGCCGGGCAGTACGTCCGCTCCCGGCACAACCACCGCGGCCTGTCCCGGCGCGCGATCGCGATGGAGCTGCGCCGCAAGGGCGTCGACGACGAGGTGGCGGGGGAGGCGCTGGAGGAGGTCGACCCCGAGTCCGAGGAGCAGCGCGCCCGTGAGCTGGTCGACCGCAAACTGCGCACCGTCCCCGCCGACACCCCGGAACAGCGGAAGAAGGCGGTCAACCGGCTCGTCGGCATGCTCGCCCGCAAGGGCTACGGCGGCGGCATCGCCTACCGGGTGGTGCGGGAGGCCCTCGCAGCCCACGGGGCCGAGATCGACGAACTCGGCCCCGCCGACGACTGACCCGCCGCGACCGGACTCGCCGGTTCCGCGCGCCGGCCCGGGTCCCGCGCGGCCCCGGGAGCGCGAGGCCCACGCAGCGTGCGAGGCCTACGCAGCGCGCGAGGCCTACGCAGCGCGCGTCACCACTGCTCTGCCTACCGCTTCTGCTCTGCCTACCGCTTCCGGCGGCGGCTCCCGCCGTGCCAGTCCTGCTGCACCCCGACCTCGTCGTCGGCGACGCCGAGTGAGCGGAGGCGGGGGAGTTCGCGCAGGCTCCGCTTGAGCTCGGCGAACCCGGGGAACCGGGCCAGGGCGATGACGTGGTCCCACAGCTCCGCGGCCTCGTCCGGGGCCGGGAGGCGGCTGATCACCGGGCCGAAGAACGCCACCCCGTCCGGCGGCTCGAACTGCAGGATCGGGGTGCCGACGTCCTTGCCGGTGAGGGTCAGCGCCTGGTCGGTCTCGGCCTGGATCTGTGCGTCCCACGCCGTGTCGTCGAGGGCGTCGACGAGACCGGCGGGCAGCCCGATGCCGGCGAGCACAGGCGCGACGAACTCCGCCGTGCCCCGGTGGCCGTGGTAGGTGGCCTCGTCCGGCACCGGATCGCGGTCGAAGATCGCCGCCCCCAGCGCGGCGTAGAGCCGGTCGACGGCCTCGTGGCCGTGCTCCGCGCGGGTGGCGGCGGCCACGCGCAGCAGGCGCAGACCGGCGGTGTGGCCGGCCTCGTACTCCGGCGGGAAGTGGGTGGCGTAGTCGATGTGGGCGTTGAGCAGCCGCAGCGAGATGAACCGCCATTCGACGGAGTAGTCGCGGGCGGCCTGGACCTGCCGCACCCACTTGCTGGTCATCCACGCGAAGGGGCACACGGGATCGAAGTAGAAGTGCACGTCGGCCATGGGAGGAGCTAATCAGGTCGGAGCTGATCAGGGCGCCGCAGCACCTGCACGTCCCCGGGCAGCCCGTCCCCGGCCGACAGCTCGGCCAGGAACGACAGCAGCGTGTCGCGGAACGCCTGCATCGCGTGGGTGGGATCGAGGTCGGCGCGGCGGGCGAGTGCGACGGTGCGGTAGAGCGGGGGAGTGAGGACGGTCCGGCGCAGCCGCGGGCGGCCGGCGAACACCAGGTCCGGCACCACCGCTACGCCGGTCCCGGCCTCGACGAGCCGCAGTACCGCGTCCATCTCCCCGCCCTCCACGGCGAACCGAGGGGTCTCACCGGCCTCGGCGTAGGCCCGCAGGACCGATTCGCGCACGTCGTAACCCTGCCGCGGGACGACGAGCGGGCGGCGGGCCAGTTCGTGGACGGTCAGGGACCCGCGCGGTGAGGGCGCCCGCTCCGAGGCGGGGGAGGCCACCGAGAGCCGCTCCCGCAGGACCGGGGTGGTGTGCAGCGCCGGGTCGACGCCGTCACTCGGGACGATCACGAGAGCCACGTCGAGCTCACCGCGCACGAGCGAGCGCACCAGCGGCTGCGACCCGCTCTCCACGAGCTCCAGCCGCACGTCGGGGTACTGCTCGTGGAAGACGCGGAGCACGTCGGCGAGCACGCCGATGCACAGTGACGGCGTGGCGCCGACCCGCACCCGCCCGCGCTGCAGCCCGATCAGCTCCGCGACGCCGGTGCGGGCGCGGTCGGCGTCGGCCAGCATCCGCCGGGCCAGCGGCAACACGACCTCGCCCGCGGGGGTGAGCGTGACGCCCTCGCGCCCCCCGCGCTGCACCAGCGGCGCCCCCAGCTCGTCCTCCAGCACCCGCAGCTGCCGCGACAGCGTCGGCTGGGCCACCCCCACCGCATCGGCGGCCCGGGTGAAGCTGCGCGAGTCGGCCAGAGCCACCAGGTAGGCGAGCTGTGTCAACGTCACCGGCATAGCGTACGAGCATCACCGAGCTGCCGCCGATGCCCGACGGGTCGTCCTCGCCGACGAGATCGACGCGATGAGGGGTGAACGGTCCCGCTCACCCCTGACCTCCATCTCGCGCGGGACGAGCCGCGGCGCAGGTGCCGAGTGCGGCCCCGCCCCGCCTGGACCGGCCGCACCCCTCCGTCCACCGTCCGGGGCCCGGCGGGGCCGGTTGTGGAAGATCCAGCCGCGACGCCCGCGTGCCTCGCGGTTCATCACCACGCGGGCCGTCGCACCGGCAGCGCGACGGATCCGACGCGAGGACCAGCAGTACCCCGGCGCGGTCCGGGCGAACAGGGCGGCGGCCACGCGGACCGCGTCTCACGAGCCGCGTCTCGCCGCGCGGAACGGCGGTGCGCGTCCACCAGCCGTGCCCCGTGCCCCCATCCCCGCGTGAGCCCCGAGCCGCTCACGAACCGTGACCGCGACGACTCGGCCACGGCAGAGGCGCCCGGCCGCCGGAGTGAAGCCAGGCACGTGAGTCGACCCTTGGTCATCCGCTGACCTGGGGCGATGGGCCAGGTATAGCGACAGAGCACCGATCATGGCCGACCGATGCATTGGACGACCCCCGGGGCCGGTAGTCACGCTGGCGCGCATGGTGTCCCTGGCTCTGCGCGCGAACGGCGGTGCGCCGACCCGACGTGCTCCGCGGCCGTCGTCCGTGCAGCTCAAGTACGTGATGGCCGTCTCCGGCGCGGTCATGTTCCTCTACCTCGTCGCGCACATGATCGGCAACCTGAAGATCTTCCTCGGGGCCGAGTCGCTGGACCTCTACGCGGAGTGGCTGCGCGTCGTCGGTGAGCCCGCGCTCCCGGAGCAGACCGTGCTGTGGATCGTGCGGATCGCGCTGCTGGCCGCCGTGATCGGCCACATCGTGGCCGCGACGATGCTCGCCCGGCGGGCGGCGAAGGCCCGCCCCGTGAAGTACGCGCACAAGAGCAGGGTGGCGGGCTCCTACGCCACGCGCACGATGCGCTGGGGCGGCGTGATCGTCGCGCTGTTCATCGTCTACCACATCCTCGACCTGACGACGGGCACGCTGAACCCGAACGGCGTGCAGGGCGACGTCTACGCCAACCTCGTGGCCGACTTCGCGCCCGAGCGCTGGTACGTGACGGTGTTCTACGTCGTCTCGATCCTCGCCGTGACCCTGCACCTGAGGCACGGCCTCTGGAGCGCGTTGCAGTCGCTGGGCCGCACGCGCGGCAGCATGGCCGCGGTCAAGGCGACGGCGAACGTCGTGGCGATCGCGCTGGGTGTCGGGTTCCTGGCCGTCCCGCTGTCGATCACCTTCGGATTGGTGGGTTGAGCATGAGCATGTACAGCGACTTCACGATCGGTGAGCCGATCGTCGACACCGCGGCCCCCGACGGGCCCATCGAGACCCGCTGGGAGCGCCGCCGGTTCGGCGTCAAGCTGGTCAACCCGGCCAACAAGCGCAAGATGAAGATCATCGTGGTGGGCACCGGGCTGGCCGGCGGATCGGCCGCGGCGACGCTGGCCGAGGCCGGCTACCAGGTGTCGAGCTTCTGCTACCAGGACAGCCCCCGGCGCGCGCACTCGATCGCCGCGCAGGGTGGCATCAACGCCGCGAAGAACTACCGCAACGACGGCGACTCGGCGCAGCGGCTGTTCTACGACACCGTCAAGGGCGGTGACTTCCGCGCGCGGGAGTCCAACGTCCACCGCCTGGCCGAGATCAGCGTGCAGATCATCGACCAGTGCGTGGCGCAGGGCGTGCCGTTCGCCCGCGAGTACGGCGGCCTGCTCGACAACCGCTCCTTCGGCGGTGTGCAGGTCTCCCGCACCTTCTACGCGAAGGGCCAGACCGGCCAGCAGCTCCTGCTGGGCGCCTACCAGGCCCTGGAGCGCCAGATCGACGCCGGGCGCGTCGAGATGCACACCCGCCACGAGATGCTCGAGCTCGTCGTCGTCGACGGCCGGGCTCGCGGGATCATCGTCCGGGACATGGTGACCGGCGAGATCGAGACCCACCTCGCCGACGCCGTGGTCCTCGCGAGCGGCGGCTACGGCAACGTCTTCTACCTGTCCACCAACGCCAAGGGCTGCAACGTCACCGCGACCTGGCGGGCACACCGCAAGGGCGCGCTGTTCGCGAACCCGTGCTTCACCCAGATCCACCCGACGTGCATCCCGGTCTCCGGCGACCACCAGTCGAAGCTGACGTTGATGAGCGAGTCGCTGCGCAACGACGGCCGCATCTGGGTGCCGAAGGAGATGGGCGACACCCGCCCGCCGAAGGACATCCCCGAGGACGAGCGCGACTACTTCCTCGAGCGCCAGTACCCGGCGTTCGGCAACCTGGTGCCCCGCGACATCGCCAGCCGCGCGGCCAAGACCGTGTGCGACGCCAAGCGTGGCGTCGGCCCGTCGGGGCTGGGTGTCTACCTGGACTTCTCCGAGATCATCGAGCGGACCGGGCAGGCCGCGGTGGCCGCGAAGTACGGCAACCTCTTCGACATCTACGAGCGCATCACGGGGGAGAACCCCTACGAGGTGCCGATGCGGATCTACCCGGCGGTGCACTACACGATGGGCGGGCTGTGGGTCGACTACGACCTGCAGAGCACGATCCCCGGCATGTTCGTCGTCGGCGAGGCGAACTTCTCCGACCACGGGGCGAACCGGCTCGGTGCGTCCGCGTTGATGCAGGGCCTGGCCGACGGCTACTTCGTCCTGCCCAACACGATCGGCGACTACCTGGCCAAGAGCCACCTGGAGCCGGTCGCGGCCGACGCCCCCGAGGTGGTCGAGGCCCGCACGCAGGTCACCGACCGGATCGAGAAGCTCCTCTCGATCGACGGGGTGCGCACCGTCGACTCCTTCCACCGCGAGCTGGGCCACATCATGTGGGACTACTGCGGCATGGAGCGGACCGACGAGGGCCTGCGCAAGGCGCTCGACCTGATCAAGGACCTCCGTCGCGAGTTCTGGCAGTCGGTCAAGGTCCCCGGCGCGGCCGCCACGCTGAACCAGTCGCTGGAGAAGGCGGGCCGGGTCGCCGACTTCCTCGAGCTGGGCGAGCTGATGTGCCTCGACGCGCTGCACCGCACCGAGTCCTGCGGCGGCCACTTCCGGGCCGAGAGCCAGGTCGACGGCGAGGCCGAGCGTGACGACGAGAACTTCTCCTACGCCGCGGCGTGGGAGTTCACCGGTGCGGGCGAGCCCCCGGTCCTCCACAAGGAGGACCTGGTCTTCGACTACGTCACCCCGAGCCAGCGGAGTTACAAGTGAAGCTCACCCTCAAGATCTGGCGCCAGGACGCGCCCGGGGACAAGGGGAAGATCGTCGGGTACCAGGTCGACGACGCCGACGAGGACATGTCGTTCCTCGAGCTCCTCGACGTGCTCAACGAGAAGCTCATCCTCTCCGGCGACGAGCCGGTGGCGTTCGATCACGACTGCCGCGAGGGCATCTGCGGCTCCTGCTCGATGGTGATCAACGGTGAGCCGCACGGCCCGCAGAAGGCCACCACGGCCTGCCAGCTGCACCTGCGGCACTTCCGCGACGGCGAGACGATCTTCGTCGAGCCGTGGCGGGCGGCGGCGTTCCCCGTGGTCAAGGACCTGATCGTCGACCGCAGCGCGTTCGACCGCGTCATCCAGGCCGGCGGCTTCATCAGTGCCCCGACCGGCTCCGCGCCCGACGCGCACGCCACCCCCGTGCCCAAGCCGAACTCCGAGCGCGCGTTCACCGCGGCGGCCTGCATCGGCTGCGGCGCCTGCGTGGCGGCGTGCCCGAACGGGTCGGCGTCGCTGTTCCTCGGCGCGAAGATCACCCACCTCGGCGAGCTGCCCCAGGGCCAGCCCGAGCGCGACTCCCGCGTGGTGCGGATGGTCGAGCAGCACGACGCCGAGGGATTCGGCGGCTGCACCAACACCGGCGCGTGCACGGTCTCGTGCCCGAAGGAGATCCCGCTCGACGTGATCTCCCAACTCAACCGCGACTACCTGCACGCCACGACCGGGAGCCGCCGCTCGGCCTGACCCCGGCACCCGGACACACCGATCGCCCGACCCCCGAGGAGGCCGGGCCGCTCGGCGTGTCCGGGCCCGGCGCGCCAGGTGTGAGTCCCGTCTCTACCACCTCGTTCGTTCCCGACCCGTCACCGAAGTGGCGAGCGTTACGTCGTACGCTCCGGCCCAGTTTCAATCGCGGAAGACGAGGACCCACTGACGTGTCATCCACCACAGACGCGTCCACGGGCCGGGCTCAGATCTCGGCCAGGACGCTGCGCACCGACCGCTGGTGGCTCCCGCCACTGCTCAACTTCGCCGGGCTCGCGGCCTGGGTCGCCTACGCGACCGTCCGCGCCTTCCAGCAGGACAACTACTGGGTCGGCGAGTACGAGTACCTGACCCCGTTCTACTCCCCGTGCTTCTCGGTGGGCTGCGTGCCGGAGGCGTCGCACTTCGGGCAGTTCCTCCCCGACGTGTGGTGGTTGCCGTATGCGTCGCTGACGCTGCCGTTCCTGCTGCTGTTCCGGCTCACCTGCTACTACTACCGCAAGGCCTACTACCGCGCGTTCTGGCTGTCGCCGCCCGCGTGCGCCGTGGCCGAGCCGCACAAGAAGTACACCGGCGAGACGCGGTTCCCGCTGCTCGGGCAGAACCTGCACCGCTACTTCTTCTACGCCGCGGCGATCATCTCGCTGATCAACACCTACGACGCGATCCTGTCGTTCCGCACCGGCATCGGCCTGGGCAACATCATCCTGCTGCTCAACGTGATCGCGCTGTGGGCGTACACGATCTCGTGCCACTCCTGCCGCAGCATCGTCGGCGGGCGGATCAACAACTTCTCGAAGCACCCGGCGCGCTACAAGAGCTGGGTGTTCGTGTCCAAGCTCAACGCCAAGCACATGCAGCTCGCCTGGCTCACGCTGGCGACGCTGGCCATCACGGACTTCTACGTCATGGCCCTCGCGGCCGGCTGGATCTCCGACCTGCGGATCGTGGGGTGACCGACATGACCTCGAGCGAGAACATCGAACGGCACGAGTACGACGTCGTGGTGATCGGCGCCGGCGGCGCCGGGCTGCGCGCGGCCATCGAGGCCCGCGCCCAGGGCAAGCGCACCGCGATCATCTCCAAGTCGCTGTTCGGCAAGGCCCACACGGTGATGGCCGAGGGCGGCTGCGCCGCGGCCATGGGCAACGTCAACAGCAACGACAACTGGATGGTCCACTACCGCGACACCATGCGCGGCGGGAAGTTCCTCAACAACTGGCGGATGGCCGAGCTGCACGCCAAGGAGGCGCCGGACCGCGTCTGGGAGCTGGAGACCTACGGCGCACTGTTCGACCGCACCCCCGACGGCAAGATCAGCCAGCGCAACTTCGGCGGGCACACCTACCCGCGGCTCGCGCACGTCGGCGACCGCACCGGGCTGGAGCTGATCCGCACCCTGCAGCAGAAGATCGTGTCGCTGCAGCAGGAGGACTTCGCCGAGACCGGCGACTACGAGTCGAACATCCGGGTCTTCCACGAGTGCACGATCACCGAGCTGTTCAAGGCCGACGGGAAGATCGCGGGCGCGTTCGCCTACTACCGGTCGACGGGGCAGTTCGTCCGCTTCGACGCCCCGGCCGTCGTGCTGGCCACGGGCGGGGTCGGCAAGAGCTACCAGGTCACGTCGAACTCCTGGGAGTACACCGGCGACGGCCACGCGCTGGCCCTGCGCGCCGGCGCCACGCTGATCAACATGGAGTTCCTGCAGTTCCACCCCACGGGCATGGTCTGGCCGCCCTCGGTGAAGGGGATCCTGGTCACGGAGTCGGTGCGCGGCGACGGCGGCATCCTCAAGAACTCCGACGGCAAGCGGTTCATGTTCGACTACATCCCGGACGTGTTCAAGGAGCAGTACGCCACGACGCCCGAGGAGGGCGACCGCTGGTACGACGACCCGGACAACAACCGGCGCCCCCCGGAGCTGCTGCCCCGCGACGAGGTCGCGCGCGCGATCAACTCCGAGGTCAAGGCCGGGCGCGGCACCCCGCACGGCGGCGTGTTCCTGGACATCGCCTCGCGGCGCTCGAAGGAGGAGATCCTCAAGCGCCTGCCGTCGATGTACCACCAGTTCAAGGAGCTGGCCGACGTCGACATCACCGCGGAGCCGATGGAGGTCGGGCCGACCTGCCACTACGTGATGGGCGGCGTCGAGGTCGACCCGGACACAGCGATGTCGATCGTCCCGGGCCTGTTCTCGGCCGGGGAGTGCTCCGGCGGCATGCACGGCTCCAACCGGCTCGGCGGCAACTCGCTGTCGGACCTGCTGGTCTTCGGTCGTCGCGCAGGCGCCGGGGCGTCGGAGTACGTCGACGCACTCGGTGGGGAGCGTCCCGCGGTGCTCGTCGACGACGTCGCCGAGGCCGAGCAGCGCGCGCTGCTGCCGTTCTCCAACGCCACGGAGGGCGGGGAGAACCCGTTCGTCGTGCACCAGGAACTGCAGAAGACGATGAACGACCTGGTCGGCATCATCCGCAAGGCCGACGAGATGGAGCTGGCGCTCAAGGCGCTGGAGGACATCGCGACGCGCACGCGGACCGTCAGCGTCGAGGGCGCCCGGGTGTTCAACCCCGGCTGGCACCTCGCGCTGGACCTGCGCAACATGCTGCTCGTGTCGCTGTGCGTCGCGAAGGCGGCGCTGGAGCGCCAGGAGAGCCGCGGCGGGCACACCCGCGACGACTACCCGGTGATGGACTCCGACTGGCGCCACGTCCTGCTGCAGCTGAGCGCGCTGGGCGAGGACAACGTGGAGCTGGTCCGCAAGGAGCAGGTCCCGATGCGGCCGGAGCTGTTCGACCTGTTCGAGCTCGACGAGCTGAAGAAGTACTACACCGGCGAAGAGCTGGGCGGCCACCGCGCTGATTCGGCGGCCGACAAGGGGGAGAAGGCATGACCCACGACCAGCACTTCCGCGTCTGGCGCGGCGACGACGAGAAGGGCGAGCTCGTCGACTACCCGGTGGAGGTGAACGAGGGCGAGGTCGTCCTCGACATCATCCACCGCCTCCAGGCCACCCAGGCCCAGGACATGGCCGTCCGCTGGAACTGCAAGGCCGGCAAGTGCGGCTCCTGCAGCGTCGAGATCAACGGCAAGCCGCGCCTGGCGTGCATGACCCGCATGTCGACGTTCGGCGAGGACGAGGTCATCACCGTCACGCCGCTGCGGACGTTCCCGGTGATCCGCGACCTCGTCACCGACGTGTCGTTCAACTACACCAAGGCGCGCGAGATCCCGTCCTTCGCGCCGCCCGAGGGCATCGAGCCGGGTGACTACCGGATGGCGCAGGTCGACGTCGAGCGGAGCCAGGAGTTCCGCAAGTGCATCGAGTGCTACCTGTGCCAGAACACCTGCCACGTCGTGCGGGACCACGAGGAGAACAAGGAGGCCTTCGCCGGCCCCCGCTACCTCATGCGGATCGCCGAGCTCGACATGCACCCGCTCGACGCCGCCGACCGGCAGAAGGCGGCGCAGGAGGAGCACGGCCTCGGGATGTGCAACATCACCAAGTGCTGCACCGAGGTCTGCCCCGAGCACATCAAGATCACCGACAACGCGCTGATCCCACTCAAGGAGCGCGTCGTGGACCGCAAGTACGACCCGCTGGTGTGGCTCGGTAGCAAGATCTTCAAGCGGGGCGAGTCGTAGCGTCACGTCCGAGGAAGTGGCAGTAGAGCCACTTTGCCGCCGTCACACGGCAGCAAAGTGGCTTTGCTGTTGTCCGGGGGAGGGGGAGCCGTGACCGTGGCGGTCGTCGGTGCCGGGGCCGTCGGGTGCACCCTGGCCGTCGCGCTCGTCGAGGCCGGTGTCGACGTCGTGCTGTGCGCCCGCTCCCCGCTGGACGCCGTCACCCTCACCGACGACGACCACGGCACCCGCACCCACCGGATCCCGGTCGCGACCGATCCCGCCGAGGCCCGCCCCGTCGACCACGTCGTGCTCGCCACGAAGATCCACCAGACGGGGTCGGTGTGGCCGTGGCTGCACGCACTGACCGGCCCGGACACGGTGATCGTCGCCGCGCAGAACGGCGTCGACCACGCCGACCGTGTGCCGGACGCGCTGCAGAACCGCGTGGCGCCGGCGCTCGTCTACGTCAACGCCGAGCGGACGGGCCCCGGTGAGGTCCGGGCCCGGCGCACCGAGCGGGAACTGGTGCTCGCCGACGACCCGGCCGGTCGCACCGCGGCGGAGCTGTTCTCGCCCACGTGGCTGCGGGTGGAGATGGTCCCCGACCTCCGCAGTGCGGCCTGGCGCAAGCTGCTGACGAACGTGGCGGCCAACCCGATCACCGCACTGACGACGCGCCGGGTCGAGGTGCTCCGCGAGCCCGCCGTCGCGGAGCTGGCGCTGGCCGCACTGCGCGAGACCGCGGCGGTGGGACGCGCCGAGGGGGCCGACCTCCCCGACGACGCCGCCGAGGACACGCTGCGCTGGCTGCAGGACCTGCCCGCCGGCTCGACGAGCTCGATGCTGCAGGACCGCCTCGCCGGGCGGCCGCTGGAGGCCGACGGTCTCACCGGCGCGGTCGTGCGCCTGGCCGGGCGGCACGGCATCGACGTACCCGCGAGCCGGATGCTCCTCGCACTCACGGCCGCGGTCGGGCCCGGTTAACCGAGCGAGCGCCGGATCTCGTCGAGCTTCGCCTTCGCGGCGCGCTCACGCTCGGTGAACTGCTCCTCGACGCTGCGGCCCTCCGGGGTGGCGTCGGCCAGCTCGGTCGCTCCCTGTGACGCAGCGTGCCGGCCCTCGATCCGGTCACGGACGTAGTCGAAGCTCGGAACGCCGTGTTCGTCGTAATCGGGACGCGGGGCCGCGACCGGCGCAATCTCCTCGGCCGGGACGATCTCGGCGTCGATCGGCTCCTGGGGCGGGGTCGGTTCGGTCATCTCGGACCTTTCGCGGCGGCGGTGCGGGCGCGGGCCACGCTACCCCCGTGACCACCCGATCGGCGCAGCTCCTGACCCGAGCGGCCGCGTCACGTCGCCGCCGTGTCCTCGTTGGACGGGTGGGAGCCGACCGGCTCCCGCGACGCACCTGGAGGACGACGATGGTGGCTTCGACCACCCGGGCGGTCTCACTGGTCGCCCCCTCGGGCGCACCGGTGGACCTCGAGGTCCCCGACGCGTTCGGTGACTTCCGGTGGTTCGGCACCACCCGCTTCTCCGGCCCGTACCTGTCGCGGCAGTTCTTCCTCGCCCCGCTCGGCCAGCACCGCGTGATCCCGACGCACGTCCTGCCCGGCGCGACCGAGCGCGTGCAGCCGATGCGCGGCTACGACGCCGTCGTCTACGAGGCGCCCGACCGCTCCGAGTCCGCGCTCGTCCTCGCGGGCCCGCACCACGAGGCCACCACCTGGTTCGGCGGCCCCGCCCCGGACCTCATGGGCGTCAGCACGATGCTCACCTCCTTCCGCTACGAGGACGGCCCGCGCGGCGCGGCGCTGACGGCGGCGTCGCCGATGCTGGTGTCGCAGCCCGACGTCGCCCTGATCGGGCAGAGCGAGGCGGCGACGCTGATCGTCCGCCGCTCCGTCGACGTCCTGCCGAGCCTGCCGGAGTGGTCGGGCCTCCCCGTGGGCGGCGGCGAGCTGTGGCGGGCCGGGCGGCTGCTCGACGACCGGGCCACGACGCTCGCCGCCGACAGCCCGCACCGGTGGCGGTTCATCCTCGCCGGCGAGAGCCTCGCGATGGACCTGGTGCTGCTCGGCCCGGAGTCCGGCCGCGCGGCCACGTCGATGAGTGAGGACCAGGTCGTCGACGCGCTCGGCGCGCTGACCGGACGGTGGACGGCCTGATGACGCTGCCCCTCGCCGTCGCGCTGCTCGCGCTGCTCGTCGCCCTGTTCGCCCTGGTCGCCCTCGTCGCCGTGTACGCCCGGGTGCGGGCGCTGGAGTCCGGCCCCGCCGCCGAGCTGTCGGGCTACGCGCCGGTCGTCGGTCGTCCGGCGCCCGCCGCGGTCCGGCCCCGTCCGGGGGAGAGCGGCGCGATCGTCGCCGTGATCGACGCCGACTGCAGCCAGTGCCACGAGGTCCACGCCCTCCTCGGTGAGGTCAGTCGCCCGGGTGTCCGGTTCGCCGCGGTGGCCGACCGGGCCGGCTTCGGCGAGAGCCTCGCGGAGCTCGTCGTCGACCACGACGTCCGCGCCGCCCTGTTCGAGGGCTACTCGCCGACCGTGCTCGCCCTCGACGCCCGCGGCGTCGTGACCCATCGCCGCTTCGTCTACGCCGACACCGACGTCCGCGGCCTGCTGCTCGACCTGATCGCGGAACACGAGGTGGCCCGGGCATGACGCGGCTCGACGAGATCCCCACGGCGGCGCAGCCGCCCGTGGGCGCGACGCCCAGTGCGGTCGTCGCCCACATCCGCTCCGTCCGTCCCAGCCGCCGCACGGTGCTGCGCGGCCTCGTCATCGCCGCGGCCGCCGCCGCGCTGGTGCCGCTGGACTGGTACCTGGCCCGGCGCGAGGCCGCCGCGGCGCAGCCGAGCACCGAGGGCGACGACATGTCCGAGCACATGGGCTGCAAGCCGGAGAGCTACCGCGAGGAGGCCGACAACTGGCCCTCGACCGGCACCGCGCTCTGCTACGGAGGCTGGCGCCGCGGCGGGTTCCCCTGCTCCGACGGCTACCACCGCGAGGGCAGCTACAAGGACGGGCCCGACGCCTTCGAGTCGACGCGGGTCACCCAGAGCTGCCACGGCCGCAACGCCTGGCGCTGGAACGGCTACCGCTGCTCCGACGCGACCACGTCGGTCGTCTACGCCGACGGCACCGAGTACCGGGGCATCACGATCGCCGCGTGCCCGGTGCCCGCCGGGTCGCCCGCGAACACCCCGGCCCCCGAGCCCGCGGAGGAGTCCTCGGGCGGCACCGGGTCCGGCCGCGGTGAGCAGTCCGGCCATGGGGACGAGTCCGGAGGTGGCGGGTCGGGCCGCGGTGAGGAGTCCGGCGGCGGGCGGAGCGGGTCCGACGACGACGAGAGCGGCGGGGGTCTGCTCTCCGGCTTCGGCGCGCGCTTCCCGGCCGGGCGCTGACCCCGTCGATGACGCTGCGCAGCGCGCTGCACCCGGTCACCACCGCGGTGGTGCTGCTCGGGCTCGCCGTGCTCGGCGCGTGGCTCCCCGCGATGTTCCTGCTCGCGGCGGTGGCCGGCGCCGGTGCCGGGTTCGCCAACTCCGGCAGCACTTGAAGCCACAACTCGGCGTTCCTGCTGAGCGCGTCGGTCTGGCGCGGTTCCCCGGTCGTGCGGTACTTCGGTGCCGGCCTGCTCCTCGGTGCGGCGCTCGTGGCGTTCGTCGCGGGCGTCGTCGGGGCGATCCCGCAGGCGCTCGTGCCCGCCCCGGTGCGCTGGGGACTGTTCGGCGTCGCCGCGCTCGCGGTGCTGCTGCGCGAGTGCGGTCTGCTGTCGTTCCCGGTGCCGGAGAACGCGCGGCTGGTGCCGGAGGACGTGCAGCACCTGCGCGAGTGGGGGGCGCTGCAGTTCGGGTTCGAGATGGGCACCGGGATGCGCACCTACTCGCCGTCGGCGCTGCCGCACCTGGTGCTGCTCGCGGTCGTGCTGGTCGTCCCGTTCCCGGCGGCGTTCGCCGTGGCGGGCGGGTTCGCGCTGGGGCGCCTCGCGATGCCGCTGCTGTCGAACGCCTGGAGCTCCGACGGGGGCTGGACCGAGGTGTGGACGGGGGCGGAGCGCCGGGTCCGCCCGCTGCTGGCCCTGACGGTCGTCGGGTCGCTGGTCGTTGTCATGCTGGGGGCGTGAGAACGGTCTCGGTCGTCGCCGTCTACGACGTGTCCTGCCCGAGCTGCTCGGAGATCGCGCGCGAGCTACCCGAGCTGCTGCGCGTGCCCGTCACGGTGCGCACCTGCCGCGACCCGGAGCTCCCGGCCTCCGTCCCGGCCGCCGTGCGCCGCTGCGCGACGCCCGCGCTGGGCACGGTCCGCCGCGACGGGTCGATCCGCTGGTGGCCGGGGCTGACCGGCGCGGTCGGCGTGCTGCCCGTCGTTCGCCCCGGGGCGGCGCGGGAGGCCGTGGCGCTGCTGTGGAGCGCTTTCCGGACCGCCAGACACTAGCGTTGGGTCCGTGACGATCGCCCCGTTCGGATCCTGGCCCACCCCGATCACCTCCGAGCTCGTCGTCGCCGCGGCCGTGTCGCTCGCCGAGGTCCGCGTCGACGGGGCCGAGGTGTACTGGTCCGAGGCCCGGCCCGCCGACGGCGGCCGCACCCAGCTGGTCCGCCGCGCGGCCGACGGGGCCGTCACCGACCTGCTGCCCGACGGCTCGAACGCCCGCACCGGGGTGCACGAGTACGGCGGCGGCGCCTGGTGGGTGCTCGACGGCGTCGTCTGGTTCACCGAATGGGCCGACCAGCGGCTGTACCGGCTGGCGGACGGTGCGGTGCAGGCGCTGACGCCGGCCCCCGCGGTCGAGCG
Source organism: Pseudonocardia abyssalis (assembly GCF_019263705.2). Classification (NCBI taxonomy): domain Bacteria; kingdom Bacillati; phylum Actinomycetota; class Actinomycetes; order Pseudonocardiales; family Pseudonocardiaceae; genus Pseudonocardia; species Pseudonocardia abyssalis. Next base: position 2,925,762 of record NZ_JADQDK010000001.1, on the reverse strand, counting down.
GGGCGACCGCTACGCCGACGGGGACGTGCACGGCGACGTGATCGTCTGCGTCCGGGAGCGCCACGGCGACGGGGAACCGCGCAACGAGATCGTCCGCCTCGCCGCCCATGCGCCGACCGACGAGCCGGAGGTGCTGGTCACCGGACCCGACTTCGTCGCCGCACCCCGCCTGGATCCCGATGGCACGACGCTGGCCTGGCTGCAGTGGAACCACCCGTCGATGCCGTGGGACGCCGTCGAGCTCGTCGTGCGCGACCTGGCGACGGGGGAGGAGACGGTGGTCGCGGGCGGGCCGTGGGAGTCGGTGTCGGAGCCGTCGTGGATGCCCGACGGCTCGCTGTGGTTCGTCTCCGACCGCACCGACTGGTGGAACCTCTACCGCTGGCTGCCCGGCTCCGACATCGAGCCGATCGTGCGGATCGACGCCGAGGTCGGGGTGCCGGAGTGGCGCCTGGCCGGCTCGCGCTACGCCGTGCTGGCCGACGGCTCGGTGGTGTTCGCCCGTCGCCGCGCCGGCTCCGACGCGCTCGCCGTCCGCGGCACCGGCGGCCTGATCGCCGACCTGGACCTGCCGTTCTGCGAGGTCGGCGCGGTGCGCTCGGCGGGCGGCTCGGCCGTCGTCGTCGCCGGGACGCCGACCGCGGAGCCGGGCGTCTACCGGGTCACCCCGCCCGGGCCCGACTCCGACGCCGCCGTCGTCACGCTGTGCGCGCCGCGCGACCTGGGCCTGGACCCGGCGGGCGTCGCGGTGGCCGAGCACCTGACGTTCCCGTCGGTCGACGCCGCGGGGGAGCCCCGCACCGCCCACGCCCTGTACTTCGCCCCGGCCAGCGCCACCCACACCGGTCCCGAGGGCGACGCGCCGCCGCTGGTCGTCGTCATCCACGGCGGGCCGACCGCCGCGGCGTCGTCGTCGTTCTCTCCGGCCACCCAGTACTGGACGAGCCGCGGGTTCGCCGTCGTCAGCGTCGACCACGGCGGCTCCACCGGTTACGGCCGCGCCTACCGCGAGGAGCTGCTCGGGCAGTGGGGCGTGATCGAAGTCGCCGACTGCCTCGCCGTGGCCCGCCGCCTCGCCGACACCGGCCGCGCCGACCCCGCGCGCCTGCTCATCCGCGGCGGCTCGGCGGGCGGGTTCACGGTGCTCTCCGCGCTGGCCAGGGCGGAGTCGCCGTTCGCGGCGGGGGCCGACCACTTCGGCGTCGCCGACCTGGAGGCACTCGCCCGCGACACGCACAAGTTCGAGAGCCGCTACCTCGACCGCCTCGTCGGGCCGTACCCGCAGGACCGCGACACCTACGTCGAGCGCTCGCCGATCCACCAGCTCACGCAGTTCTCCGCCCCGCTGATCGTGCTGCAGGGCGCGGAGGACGCGATCGTGCCGCCCGCGCAGTCGGAGATGATCGTCGACGCCCTCCGGGCCAAGGGCGTCCCGGTCGCCTATCTGCTCTTCGACGGCGAGCAGCACGGCTTCCGGCGCGCGGAGAACATCCGCCGCGCACTGGACGCCGAGCTGAGCTTCTACGCCCAGGTCCTCGGCTTCGACCTGCCCGCGGACGAGGGCATCGAGCCGGTGGAGATCGAGAACCTCTGACGCCGGTCCTGCCCGGCCGTCGCGAAGCGGCCGGATCAGGGTGCGCGCAAGCAGACTTCGACGGAACTGCCGTTCCACGGACGGTCGACGTTGGACGACCCGGTTGCTCCCGCGACACCGCAGTAGGTCGCTCCGGACTGCGCCGGGACCTGCTTGATGGCCTGCGCGAAACTGCAGTCGAGACATCCGTTGTCGACCCAGTCGAAATTGCGCTGACCGGCCGGGTAGAGATGTGCCTGGGCGGCGAGGGAACTCGTCCGGTAGGGCGATCCGTAGCAGTCGATCTGAGAACGCGAGGTCGCTGTCGTCGACGTGACGGTCAGCGTGAGGGTGCCGCGGCACATGGACTCGTTGGCGCTCTTGAGCTGGAAGGTGGCCGTGGTGGTGGCTGCCTGCGCGACCCCGGCCCCCATGATGCCGGTGGCCAGAACCACCGCGCCAGTGATAGCGAAGGCAGACATCAATGTGGCGGTCTTCTTCATCGGTTACACGCTCCCCGGTCGAGTTCCCGTGATCTTCTGCAAGCTCGAGAATAATCAGCCGAGAAATGCCGAACGCCCCTTGTCACCCGATAGTGCAGGTGATTTGAGGAGAGCTTGATCGGGGGAGTCGAACGAGGCTCACAACCCGCCCGTGCCGCCTTCGCCGACCCCGGCCCCGACCTTCAGGATCGGTGCCGCAGCGGTCTTCCGGGCCCGCCCGGACCGGCGCTGCACGTACTCGGCCAGCTTGCCGAGCCCGAAGTTGATGAGGATGAAGACGATCGCCACGGCGACGAACATCTGCAGCGTCAGGTTGACGCCCTCGCTGCCGGCGAAGAACTGGATGACGATGCGGGCGGTGCGCACGAACTCGGAGAAGTTGAAGATCACGAACCCGAGCGAGGTGTCCTTCACGATCACGACGAGCTGGCTGATCAGCGCGGGCAGCATGATCCGGAACGCCTGCGGCAGCAGGATGATGCGCAGCGTCTGCAGCTTGCTCAGGCCCACCGCGTAGGCGGCCTCGGTCTGGCCGCGGGGGATCGCGGCCACGCCGGAGCGCAGGATCTCGGCGATGATCACGCAGTTGTAGGCGGTGAGCCCGACGACCAGGTACCACAGCGGGGGCAGCGCGATCCCGATCTCGGGCAGCACCCGGGCCGCGATGAAGATCGTGATGACGACGGGCAGCCCACGCAGCAGCTCGATGAACCCGACCACCAGCCAGCGGAAGACCCGGGTGGTGGACAACCGGGTCACCACGAGCAGGGTGCCGATCAGCAGCGAGAACACCAGCGTCAGCGCCGCGGCGGTGAGCGTGAGGCCCAGGCCTACGCCGAGCGCGCTCCACACGGCGACGAAGTACGGGTTGGCCGGGTTGAACAGCGGCCCCCACTTCGCGCCGTCGAGCTGACCGCTGCCCGAGAGCTGGAGCAGCGCGAGAGCCACCACCCCGAGGATCAGCACGGCCGCGATCAGGGTGCCGATCAGCGTGTTGCGCCGGGCCCGGGGCCCCGGGGCGTCGAACAGCACGGAGGTCATCGCTTCACCTCGATCTTCCGCTCGATGACGCCGAGCAGGATGCCGGCCGGGATGGTGATCACCAGGTACGCGATCGCGACGCCGGTGAGGCTGGACGTCGCGGAGTAGCCGATCGCGGTGAGGCTGGCGTCGACGGAGAACAGCTCGCCGGTCACGCCGACCGCGCCGACGATCGCCGAGTTCTTGATCATGGCGATGATGACGCTGCCCAGCGGCGGCACGACCGTGCGCAGCGCCTGCGGCAGCACGACCGCGTTGAGGGTCTGGGTGAACGTCAGCCCGACCGCGCGGGCGGCCTCGGCCTGGCCGGGCGGGACCGAGTTGATGCCCGAGCGCACCGCCTCGCAGACGAACGCCGCGGTGTAGAAGGCCAGTCCGGTGACGCCGGGCCAGAAGAATGCGTTGTTCTCGAACAGCGGGAAGTCGATCCCGACCTCCGGCAGCGCGAACGCGAAGAGGAACAGCACGACGACCAGCGGGGAGTTGCGGAAGACCGTGACCCACGCGGTCCCGACCCAGCGCAGCGGCGGTACCGGGGACACCCGGAACGCCGCGAGCACGGTGCCGATCACCAGGGCGCCGATGGCCGCGAACAGGCAGATGCGCAGGGTACCGACGAACCCCGCGAGGAACCGCGGGAACTCCGCGATCAGGGCGTCCATGTGTGCCTCCGGACAGACGACGGTGCGCGGCCGCCGAGACGGCCGCGCACCGGGGGGACGGGCGTCAGCTGCAGGCGTCGGCCGTCGGGAGCTCCGGAACCTCCGGCTGCACCCCGCCGACCGTGGACTCCCACGCCGCGGCGTACGAGCCGTCGGCGACGGCCTCGGTCAGCGTCGTGTTGATGAACTCGCAGAACGCGACGTCGCCCTTGGTGATGCCGATGCCGTAGGGCTCCTCGGTGAACGGCGCGTCGACCAGCTTGAACGCACCCTGGCTCGAGTCGATCAGGCCGAGCAGGATGACGTTGTCGGTGGTGACGGCGTCGACCTGGCCGTTGCGCAGGGCGTCGGCACAGGCGGTGTAGACGTCGAACAGCACGATGTTGGCCGGGTCGACGTACTGCTCGATGGTCTTCGCCGGCGTGGAGCCGGTGACGGAGCAGACGCGGGCGTTGGCCGCGCGCAGGGCGTCGGGGCCGGTGATCGTGGTGTTGTCCGCGGCGACCATCAGGTCCTGACCGGCGACGTAGTACGGGCCGGCGAAGGAGATGCGCTCCTTGCGGGCGTCGTTGATCGTGTAGGTGGCCGCGACGATGTCGACCTGGTCGTTCGCGATGACGTCCTCGCGGATGCGCGACGGCGTCTCGGTGAAGGTGATGCCCTCCGGCGGGATGCCCAGCTTGGCCGCGATGATCTTGGCGATCTCGACGTCGAAGCCGACCGGGTTGCCGTCGAGGCCGCGCAGGCCGAACAGCGGCTGGTCGAACTTCGTTCCGACACGCAGTGCGCCGGCCTCGTTGAGGCGGGCCATCGTGGTGCCGGCCTCGAAGGTGGCGTCCTCCGCGACGGCCGGGCCGTCGCCGGTGGAGCCACCGAGCTCGGCCTGCTCGCCGCAGGCGGTCGCCGTGAGGACGACGGCCGCGACGACGGCCGCGACCTTCGTGAGAGTGGAGAGGCGCATGGTGGGGCGGGTCCTTCCGTCGGGGGCGGAGCTAGTGGGAGAGGATCTTGCCGAGGAAGTCCTTGGCACGGTCCGAGGTGGGGCTGGAGAAGAACGCCTCCGGCTTAGCGTCCTCGACGATCTCGCCGTCGGACATGAACACGACGCGGTGCGCGGCCTTGCGGGCGAAGCCCATCTCGTGGGTGACCACGAGCATGGTCATGCCCTCCGAGGCCAGCGTCGTCATGACGTCGAGGACCTCGTTGACCATCTCCGGGTCGAGCGCGGAGGTGGGCTCGTCGAACAGCATGACCTTCGGCTTCATCGCCAGTGCGCGGGCGATCGCCGCGCGCTGCTGCTGGCCGCCGGAGAGCTGGGCGGGGTACTTGTCCTTCTGGTTGGCGATGCCGACGCGCTCCAGCAGGGCCAGGCCGTTCTTCTCGGCCTCGCCCTTGTTCGCCTTGCGCACCTTCAGCGGCGCGAGCGTGACGTTCTCGAGGATCGTCTTGTGCGCGAACAGGTTGAAGCTCTGGAACACCATGCCGACGTCGGCGCGCAGCCCGGCCAGCGCCTTGCCCTCGGCGGGCAGGTCGGTGCCGTCGACCTGGATGGTGCCCGAGTCGATCGGCTCCAGCCGGTTGATCGTGCGGCAGAGCGTCGACTTGCCGGAACCGGACGGTCCGAGTACCACCACCACCTGCCCCGGCTCGACGTCGAGGTTGATGTCGCGCAGGACGTGCAGATCGCCGAAGTGCTTGTCGACGGACGCCATGCGGATCATGGGGGTGTCACTCACGGGTGCCTCCGAGCATGGCGGGACGCTAGGGCGAATCGGACACCACAGTCCAGCATCTTGAGGCACCCATAGGGTTTCGCTGCGATAACGAGATCTCGGGGAGACTGACCGCGTGCACATCCTGCTGGTGGAGGACGACGACCGGATCGCGGCGGCGCTGCGCCCGGCGCTGCACCGCCACGGCATCACCACGACCCGGCTCTCGCACGGCCGCGGGGCCGTCGACGCGCTCACGGGTGTCGACGTCGTGCTGCTCGACCTCGGCCTCCCCGACATCGACGGCGTGGACGTCTGCCGCGCGATCCGGGCCGTCAGCGAGGTGCCGGTGATCGTGGTCTCGGCGCGCGGGGAGGTCGACGACCGGATCCTCGGCCTGCACTCCGGCGCCGACGACTACCTCGTCAAGCCCTACGACATCGGCGAGCTCGTGGCGCGGGTGCACGCGGTGTACCGGCGTCGGCGGGTGGAGGCGACCGCCGAGGGGGTCGCCGACGTCGTGGAGGTCGACGGCGTGCGCGTCGATCTGACCCGGCACACCGTCACCGTCGGGGACCGGCCTGTGACGCTCACGCGCAAGGAGTTCCAGGTCCTCGCGCTGCTCGCGAGCTCGGGCGGGGCGGTGTGCACGCGGAACAAGATCGTCGCCGAGGTGTGGGGCCGGACCTGGGCGGGCGCCAACCGCACCCTCGACGTGCACGTGGCGACGCTGCGCACGAAGCTCGGCCGCCCGGAGCTGGTGCAGACCGTCCGGGGCGTCGGGTACCGCCTCGGAGTCCCCGGGACGGAGTGAGAGGTGGGCGCCCGACTGCTGGTGATCATGGTGTTCGTGGTGGGGCTGCTCGCCGTGGGCCTGGGGGTGCCGCTGGCGCTGGCGAACGCGGCGGCGTCGCAGCAGGGCCTGTTCACCAACCGGCTCATCGACACCATCTACTACGCGTCCTCGGCGGAGCGCCCGCTCACCGAGGCCGACACCTCCCAGCTCGCCGCCGCGCTGCGCCGCTACGACGAGATCTACGGCGACGCGGTGCTCGTCCTCGACACCACCGGAGACACGGTCGTCGCCTCGCGCACGCCCGTCCCGGTCCTCGACGAGGACGCCCGCGAGCGGGTCACGCTGGCGCTGGCCCGCCAACCCTCCAAGCCGTACCCGCTGCTCATGCCGTGGGACGACCGCCCGCTGGTGCTGGCCGAACCGGTGCTCGCCGACACCGAGGTCCGGGGGGTGGTCGTCACGATCTCCTCGACGGCGGCGGTGCGGGCCGACGAGCTGCGGACGTGGTCGCTGGTCGCGGTGGCCGCGCTGGTCGCGCTCGGGTTCGGGGTGCTCGTCGCGCTGCCGGTGGTGCGCTGGATCCTGCGTCCGGTGCGGCGGCTCGACGAGGGCACCGGGCGCGTCGCCGCCGCGGTGCTCGCCGGTGCCCGCCCCGATCCGGTGTCGGACAACTCCGGCCCGCCCGAGCTGCGCCGGCTCTCCGCGTCGTTCGACCGCATGGCCGAGCAGGTGACGCAGGCCTACTCGGCGCAGCGCGCGTTCGTCGCCGATGCGAGCCACCAGCTCCGCAACCCGCTCACCGCGCTGAGCCTGCGGCTGTCGAACCTGCACGGCCGCGTCGACGCCGACGCGGCGGAGGACCACGTCGCCGCGCTGGAGGAGGCCGAGCGCCTGTCCACCCTGCTCGACGGCCTGCTGGCGCTCGCGCGCGCCGAGCGCACGGTGCCGCTGGTCCCGATCGCGGTCGACGACGGCGTCGACGACCGGCTGGAGGCCTGGCGCCCGCTCGCCGAGCACAGCGGCCTGGACCTCGTGCGCGAGGGGGCCCGCGGGCTGCGGGCGTTGGGGCCGCCGGGGGCGGTCGAGACGGTGCTCGACGCCGTGCTCGACAACGCCGTGAAGTTCACCCCGGCCGGGGGCACGGTGACGGTGCGGACGGCGGTGCACGGCGGCCACGTCGAGATCGCGGTGCACGACACCGGCCCGGGGCTCGCGGCCGACGAGCTGGACCGCGCCACCGACCGCTTCTGGCGCAGCCCCGGCCAGATCAACACCGAGGGCTCCGGGCTGGGGCTGGCGATCGCGGCCCGGACCGTCGAGCTCGGGGGAGGGCGGTTGCTGCTGGAGCTGCCCGACGGGGGTGGGCTGCGGGTGGTGGCGCGGTTGCCGCGGGCCTGACCAGGTTGCAGCAAAGCCACCATGCCGCCATCTCGTGGCGGCAAGGTGGCTTTACTGCCATTCACGCCGACGCCGACGCCGACGCCGACGCCGCCCGCGCCGGCACCAGTGCCCGCACGGCGAGGTAGGCCAGCAGGCCCAGTGGTGCGAGCAGGATCGTCAGCAGCAGCACCGGCGCCATGACGAGCGGGTGGACGCTGCGCTCGCGGGCGTCGAGGTAGCACCACCGCCCGACGAACAGGTCGAACGCGATGAAGTGCGCCCAGCCCGCCGCCGCTCCGACCGGGGTGCCGAGCAGTGCGGCGACGCCCGCGATCTGCGGGTTCGCGACGGCCGGCAGCACCGTGCCGAGCTCCGGCAGCACGGCGAGCGCGTAGACCAGCGCGGACGGCACGACGATCAGCGGCGAGGAGACGATCCGGTGCGTCCGGCCCCAGACCGGGGCCACGATCATCAGCAGCCAGAACGGTAGCGCGAGCGGGAAGGCCAGCGCGAACAGCACTTCCGCGCTCACGCCGCCACCCGCTCCCGACCGATGACCAGCGCACCGGCGGCGCCCAGGACGACCACGGCGAGCGCGCCCAGGGTCAGCGCGTCCGGGGCCAGCAGCGGCTGCCCGCGCAGGGCCTGCCAGGTCAGCAGCAGCACCACCGCTCCGTAGGCGACCGCCGCGACGGTGACGATCCGGGTCCGCGTCGACTCGGTGAACCGGCCGGTCGCCGCGAGCGCCACGGCGAGCAGCGGCAGGGCCTGCAGGGCGTGCATGCCGACGAAGTGCCCGACGCGCAGGTCGCCGCCGGTGGTGCTCCAGCCGACGAGGAGCAGACCCGGCCCGCCGTCGGGGACGCCCACCGCGTGCGACCCGATCGCCGACATGACGAACCCGACCCCCATCCCGATCAGCCCGACGACCAGCCCCAGCCGGATCGCCGTACCCGCGGCGCGGTCGCGTCCCGGTTCGCGCAGGAACCGCAGGGCGATGGCGACCGTCGCGATGTAGAGCACCACGATCGTCACCCCCATCAGGACGAACAGCAGTTCGTCGCCGAGGGTGTCGTCGTTGAAGTGGCTGCGCACACCGCGGGCGGCCTGGCCGACGATGATCAGGATCTCGACGGCCCCGGCGGTCACGATCGCCCAGCCCGCGCGCCGCAGGGCGGGCTCGCGGAGCTGGCCGAGCATCCAGGCGAGGGTGAAGGAGTACGCGGTCAGGGAGACGCTGAACTTGAGCGGTTTGAACCACAGCGGCGCACCGAGCAGCGTGCGCTGGTCGAGCACCGCCGCCACCAGGAGGACGGCGGTGAGCGCGGCCATGGCGATCGCGAACCCGTACAGGCCGCGGTGGCCGCGCCGGGCGTCGGTGAGGACGGCGGTCATGAGGTTCCCCTGACACTGTTAGTCTTCGTGAACGGCGTCAGTGTGGATCGTCTGCCTAACAGTGTCAAGGAGTTCTGAACGTGTCAGCGGTACGGGAGCGGCGACGGGCCGAGACGGTCCGGGAGATCAAGGAGTCGGCGGTCGCCCGGCTCGCGGAGGTCGGGCCGGGCGCGCTGTCGCTGCGGGCGGTCGCCCGCGACGTCGGGATGACGGTGCAGTCGCTCTACCACTACTTCGACAGCCGCGACGCCCTGCTCACGGCCCTGATGGCCGACGCGCACCACGCACTCGCCGATGCGGTGCAGGCCGCCGCCGACGCCTCCCGCGGCGCTCCGCCCGCCGACCGCCGCCGGTCCGCGACGGCGGCGTTCCGGGAGTGGGCCCTCGCGCACAGCGCCGAGTTCCTGCTGCTCTACGGCTCACCGGTGCCCGATTTCGCCCCGCTGCCCGGCAACGAGACCGGCGCGGCCGCCCTGCGGCTGGCGGCCCCGTTCGCCGAGGTCGTGTTCGACGGCTGGACCCCGGCCGAGCTCGCCGCGCTCCCGCTCGCGCCGGGTGCGGAGGCGATCGCGGGCGTCGACCTGCCGGCGATCCCGCTCCCGCCGGGCGCACTGGCGTTCTTCCTGGAGCTGCGGGCCCGGATGCACGGGCTCGTGGTGCTGGAGCTGCTCGGGCACCTGCACCCGTTGCAGGACGTCGCGGGCGCGCTGTTCTCCGGCGCCATGCACCACATGACGATCGAGATCGACGAACGACAGGCGCGGGCCGCGGATCAGCCCCGCTCGGCCCGGTAGAACTGCTCCGCGCCGGGATGCAGCAGCACCGGATCGGTGCCGATCGCGGCGCGCGGATCGATCGTCAGCGCCGCGGGACCGGCCTGGGCGAGCTGCTCCTGCTCGGTGAACAGCACCTCGACGAGCGACCGGGCGAGATCGTCGGGCATCGATGCGGCGACGAGCAGGAGGTTGCGCACGAGCATGGTGGTGACCGGCGTCGAGATCCCGACGTAGCCCCGCGCGGGGACGGTGCCGGGGGCGTACACCGGGTAGCGGTCGCGGACGGCGTCGAGCACGCCGTCGTCGGTGAGGTCGAGCAGCCGGATCGGCAGGACGCCGGCCAGCTGCTCGACGGCCGGGGTCGGCAGCCCGCCGGACCAGAAGAACGCGTCGATGGTCCCCGCGGCCATCGCGTCGACGGAGTCGTCGAGGCCGAGCTGCACGCCCTGGACGTCCGAGGTGCCCAGCTGTGCCGCGTCGAGCAGGCGCCGGGCCACCACGGACACGCCCGAGTCGGCGGCACCCACCGACACCCGCGCTCCGCGCAGCCCGGAGACCGTCGTGATCGCCGAGGTCGCGGGCACCACGACGTGCAGCACGTCGTCGTAGATCCGGGCCAGTGCTCGCGGTGCCGCCGGGTCGTCGGCGGTGGTCCCGACCAGCTGCTCCGCCGCCGCGTCGACCTGGCTGAACACGACGTCGGCCGCGCCGTCGGCCAGCAGCGCGACGTTCTCCAGCGAGCCCGCGGTGTTGAGCACGACGGGCGTACGGACCAGATCCAGCTCGGCCTGCCACGACCGGGCCAGCGCACTGCCGAGGCGGTAGTACACGCCGCGGGCCGAGCCGGTGGCCAGCCGCAGCCGGGCCTGGGCGAACGGGGCGGCGCAGCCCGGCAGTGCACCCGCCGCGCCGGCCGCGGCGAGCGCGGTGAGCACCGTGCGCCGCGACACCGCCCCCATGGACGCATCCTGCCAGGGCCTACCCTGTGAAGGTGAGTCGCAGCTACACGGTCCGCACCTACGGGTGCCAGATGAACGTCCACGACTCCGAGCGCATGGCCGGGCTCCTGGAGGAGGCCGGCTACATCCGCTCCGCCACCGACGACGCCGCCGACGTGGTCGTGTTCAACACCTGCGCGGTGCGGGAGAACGCCGACAACCGCCTCTACGGCAATCTCAGCCACCTCGCGCCGGTCAAGCGCGAGCGCCCGGGCATGCAGATCGCCGTCGGCGGCTGCCTGGCCCAGAAGGACCGCGCCGAGATCGTCCGCCGCGCGCCGTGGGTCGACGTCGTGTTCGGCACCCACAACGTGCACGCCCTGCCGGTCCTGCTGGAGCGCGCCCGGCACAACGAGGCCGCGCAGGTGGAGATCGCCGAGTCGCTGGAGGTCTTCCCGTCGACGCTGCCGGCGCGGCGCGAGTCGACCTACGCCGGCTGGGTGTCGATCTCGGTGGGCTGCAACAACACCTGCACGTTCTGCATCGTGCCCGCGCTGCGCGGCACCGAGAAGGACCGCCGCCCCGGTGACGTCCTCGCCGAGGTCCGGGCACTGGCCGCCGACGGTGTGCTCGAGGTGACGCTGCTCGGCCAGAACGTCAACGCCTACGGCGTGGAGTTCGGCGACCGCCAGGCGTTCGCGAAGCTGTTGCGTGCGTGCGGGTCGATCGACGGCCTGGAGCGCGTCCGCTTCACCTCCCCGCACCCACGGGACTTCACCTCCGACGTCATCGCCGCGATGGCCGAGACGCCGAACGTGTGCCCGCAGCTGCACATGCCGCTGCAGTCCGGGTCCGACGACGTCCTGCGCCGGATGCGCCGTTCGTACCGCTCGTCGCGGTACCTGTCGATCATCGACGAGGTGCGCGCCTCGCTCCCGGACGCCGCGATCACCACCGACATCATCGTGGGCTTCCCGGGTGAGACCGAGGAGGACTTCCAGGCCACGCTCGACGTCGTCGCGGCCGCGCGCTTCGCCTCGGCGTTCACGTTCCAGTACTCGAAGCGGCCCGGAACACCTGCCGCCTCGCTACCGGACCAGCTGCCCAAGGCCGTCGTGCAGGAGCGGTACATGCGGCTGGTGGCGCTGCAGGAGGAGATCTCCTGGTCCGCCAACCGCGCGCTCGAGGGCCGGGTCGTCGAGGTCCTCGTCGCGGCGGGGGAGGGCAAGAAGGACAGCGCCACCCACCGGCTGTCGGGTCGCGCGCGCGACGGGCGTCTGGTGCACTTCACCCCGGGCACCACCACGGTCCGCCCGGGTGACGTCGTGGAGGTCGAGATCTCCTACGGGGCGCCGCACCACCTCGTCTCCGACGCCGCCCTGCTCTCGCACCGGTGCACGAGGGCGGGTGACGCGTCCGTCGCGCCCGGCCGCGGCACCGGGCTGGGGCTGCCCGGGTTCGGCGCACCCGCGCCGCTGCCCGCCACCAGCGGTTGCGGAGTGACCTCATGACCGACCAGGACCGTGCGCTCGACGCGGAGATGCGCGGCATCGCCCGCGCGATCGAACGGCGCACCGACCCGGGCAGCACCGCGGTCACGGTGTCGGTGGCCGTGCTCGTCGTGCTCGGCTCGCTGGCCCTGCCGTGGACGGGTTCGGTGCTGGGCTGGCAGGTGCTCGCCGGTCTCGCCCCCGACCTGGGGGTGCTCCCGCGGCTGTTCACCTTCACCTCGGTCGGCATCGGGGTCGTCGGCTCGGCACTGGCCCTGTCCACGCGCTGGTGGGCCCTGGCCTGGGTGTGCGCGGTGGGCAGCGGGATCTCCGTCGTCACCGGGGTGTGGGCGGTGTGGTCGCGGCAGACCGTGGTGCTCGACGGCGGCACCGGCCCGCACGTCGGCCTGATCCTCGCGGTGGTCACGATGGTGGTGCTGGCGGCGTCGTGGTCGAGCATCGCGCTGCGCCGCTGACCTACCCGCCCTGCGCCGGTGACCCGACCCGCTGCCGGGACCGCCGGGCCATGATCGCCGAGACGGTGATCATGGATGTGCGGCCGCGGCGAGGGCGGCCCGGATCTCGCGCACGACGTCGGTGGGGCTCAGATCGCGCCGCCGGACCCGCACGCCGGGGCAGGGCCGCAGCCCCGACCGTCCGCTACCCGGCGCCGCAGCGTGCGATCCGCCACCATGCGCAGCACGATGGCGGTCCGGCACCCCTCGCCGTGGGCGTTTCGGGGAAGTCCCCCGGCCATGATCACCAGTTCGGCGCGTTTCCGGCCGGATGTGGCCGGAAACGCGCCGAGACGATGATCGTCAGCGGGTCTGGACCGCCTGCTCGGCCGTGGTGAGCCACTCCCGCCACTGGTCGGCCTGGCCGCGGGCCTGCTCGGCGCGGCGCTTGTCGCCCGCCGCCTCGGCCTTCTCCGCCTGCGCCTCGAACTGGGCGACGCGGTCGCGGAACTGCGCGACCCGGGCCTCGGCCTCGGGGTCGGTGCGCCGCCACTGGCGGTCGCCCGCGTCGCGCACCTTGTCCTCGACGGCCTTGAGCCGGGCCTCGAGGGTCCGGATGTCGTCGCGCGGGACCTTGCCGATCTCCTCCCAGCGCTCCTGCACCAGGCGCAGGGCGTTGCGGGCGGCGGCCGGGTCCGAGGTGTCGATCTTCTCGGCGTCGACGAGCAGTGCCTTCTTCGCCTCCGCGTTGGCGGCGAACTCGGCGTCGCGCTCGTCGAAGGTGGCGGAGCGACGGGCGAAGAACGCGTCCTGCGCGGAGCGGAAGCGCTGCCACAGGGCGTCGTCGGTGTCCTTCTGCGCCCGGCCGGCGGCCTTCCACTCCGTCATGAGGTCGCGGAAGCGGGCCGCGGTGGGGCCCCAGTCGTCGGAGCCGGAGAGCTTCTCCGCCTCGACGACCAGCTCCTCCTTCGCCGCCCGGGCCGCGCCGCGCTGGCGGTCGAGGTCGGCGAAGTGCGAGCCGCGGCGCCGGTTGAACGCCTCGCGGGCCTTGGAGAAGCGCTTCCACAGCTGCTCGTCGGTCTTGCGGTCGATGCCGCGGATGGTGCGCCACTCGTCGAGGATCACGGTGAAGCGGTCGCCCGCCTGCTTCCACTGCGTGGCCTCGGCGGCGAGCACCTCGGCCTCGGCCGCGAGCTCCTCCTTGCGGGCGACGGAGGCGGCGCGCTGGGCGTCGCGGGCGGAGCGGGCCGCGCCCACGCCCTGCTCGGCGAGCGCCACCACCTCGTCGAGACGGGCGGCGAGCCCCGGCACGTCACCGACGACCGACGCCTCGTCCAGCCCGCCGCGCAGACCGCGGGCGGCGGTGAGGGTCTGCTTGGGGTCGCCGCCACCGGCCGTCAGGCGCGCGGCGAGCAGTTCGACCTCGGTGAGCAGGTCGTCGAAGCGGCGGGCGAAGTGCGCGAGCCCCTCGGCGGGCGCGCCGGCCTGCCAGGACCCGACGACCCGCTCGGCGTCGCCGGTGCGCAGGTAGATGGTGCCCTCGTCGTCGACGCGACCCCAGCGGGACGGGTCGGTGCTCGCCGCGGTGACGGGCGAGGGCTGCGCGACCGGCGCGGGCCGGGTCGGCGGTGCGTCCGACTCCGCCGGCGCCGCGACGGCGGCGGGCCGGGCGGCCGGGCGGGCCGCGGCGGGCGGCGGGCCGGGCCGCGGGGCCGGTCGGGGAGGCCCGGGCCGGGCTGCCGGCGGGGCGGGAGCGGACGGAGCCGGGACGACCGGTGGGCTCGCCACCGCGGCGGCGGAACCGACCTCGACGGGGGCGGCGGCCTCGGTGGGCGACGCGCCCGTGTCCGGGGTTGCGGCGGCGGCGTCCCCGGGGGGAGCTGCCGCCTCCTCGGCCGCGTCGGCGGGCGCAGGAACGTCGGCGGGCGCAGGAACGTCGGCGGGCGCAGCGACATCGGTGGAGGCGGCGCCGTCGGCGGGGGCGGCCTCGTCGGCGGTGGGAGGCGTCGGGGTGTCGGCGGCGGGCGGGGGTGCCGGGACCGCGGCGGCGTCGGTCGGGCCGGGGCCGGCGTGGGCGGGGGACCCTCCGTGCGGGTCGGCCGCGCCCTCCCGGTTCGGGGGCGGGATCGTCCCGGTGGCCTGGTCCTCCGTCGTGTGCTGCTCCGACACCGTGTCCTCCTGTAGTCCGGCCCACCGCGGACGGTGGGCGCCCCGCCGTGGCGGGGCCGTGCACAGCGGCCGAGGCCGGTCGTGTGACCGGCGGCCGTCCGGCGATTCAAACAGCTCAGCGGGCCCACGGGAACCGCCCGGCCGGGCGGCGCCGCCAGCGGCCGTTCCCGGTCGGCGAGGAGCCGGGCCCTACTCTCGGTTCGTGCTGTCCATGGTCGTCGTGCTCCCGCAACCACCGCTGCTCGTGCCGGAGCTCGCGGGCGGCGCCGCCGGGGAGACCGCCGACCTGCGCGACGCCTGCCGCGCGGCGGCCGCCCGGCTCGGTGCCGTGACGTCGACGTGGGTCGCCGTCGGGTCCGACGCGGGCGGGCGGCGGACCGTCGACCCGGACACCCGCGGCTCGTTCGTCGGGTTCGGGGCCGACGTCGTCGTGGCGCTCGATCCCGCCTCCACCGCGCCCGTCGACCCCGACCTCCCGGTCCCGCTGCTGGTCGCAGGCTGGGCCGCGGCCGGGACGGGGGCGCGGGTGCGGGGCGAGCTGGTGGCCCCCGACGCCCCGACGGCGCAGTGCCTGGCACTCGGCGCCGAGCTGGCGACGGAGCCGGTGGGCCTCCTCGTCGTCGGCGACGGCTCGGCGAAGCACACGCTCAAGGCCCCCGGCCACCTCGACGAGCGGTCCGGGCCCTTCGACGACGCCGTCGCCGCCGCACTGCGCGACGCCGACCACGCCGCCCTCGCCGCGCTGGACCCCGCACTCGGCGACGACCTGTGGTCGGCCGGGCGCGCACCCTGGCAGGTGCTGGCGGGTGCCGCGGCCGGGCGGAACTGGACGGGTGAGCTGCTCTACTCCGGCGCGCCGTACGGCGTCGGCTACCACGTGGCGGTCTGGTGCCCCGCCTGATCGCCGTCGTCGGCCCGACCGCGACGGGCAAGTCGGCGCTGGGTCTGGCGCTGGCGCGGCACCTCGACGGCGAGATCGTCAACGCCGATGCGATGGCGCTGTACCGCGGGCTCGACATCGGCACCGCGAAGCCGACGCCCGCCGAGCGCACCGCGGTGCCCCACCACCTCCTCGACGTCCTCGACGTCACCGAGACCGCGTCCGTCGCCGCCTACCAGCGCGACGCCCGTGCGGCGATCGAGGCGCTGCTCGCCGCGGGCCGCACCCCGGTGCTGGTGGGCGGGTCGGGGCTCTACGTGCAGTCCGTCGTCGACGAGCTCGAGTTCCCCGGCACCGACCCGGCCCTGCGCGCGGAGCTGGAGACCGAGCTCGCCGCGCACGGCCCCGCCGCGCTGCACGCGCGGCTCGCGGCGGTCGACCCGGCCGCGGCCGACGTCGTGCTCCCCGGCAACGGGCGCCGGATCGTGCGGGCGCTGGAGGTCATCGCGCTCACGGGGAAGCCGTTCCCCGCCCGGCTGCCCGACGCGGCCGTGCCCCGCTACGACGCTCGACTGCTCGGCGTCGACCGTCCGACCGACGAGCTCGACGTCCGCGTCGCCCGCCGGGTCGCCCGGATGTTCGCCGCCGGGATCGTGGAGGAGGCCCGGGGCCTGGTGCGCCTGCGCGACGGGCTCACCGCGTCGCGCGCACTGGGCTACCAACAGATCCTCGCGGGCGGGGAGATGACGACCGCGGCCGCCGACACCGTCCGCGCGACGCGCCGGTTCGTCCGCCGCCAGCGGTCGTGGTTCCGGCGCGACCGCCGGGTGCACTGGCTCGACGCCGCCGCACCGGATCTCCTCGACCGCGCACTGGCGCTATCGTCGTGACGTGCAGTTCAGCAAGGGTCACGGCACCGAGAACGACTTCGTGGTGCTCCCCGATCCCGATGGTGCCCTCGACCTGACGCCTGCCCGCGTCGCCGCGCTGTGCGACCGCCGCCGCGGCCTCGGGGCCGACGGTGTGCTGCGCGTCGTCCGCTGGGCCGCACTCGGTGACGGACCGGAGCCCGAGCCGGGCGTCGAATGGTTCATGGACTACCGCAACGCCGACGGCAGCCTCGCCGAGATGTGTGGCAACGGAGTACGCGTCTACGCCCGCTACCTCGTGCACCGCGGCTGGCTCGCCGACGGCGTCGACCTGGCGCTGGGCACCCGCGGCGGCGTCCGCACCGTGCGGATCGACGGCGACGAGGTGTCGGTCGACATGGGTCGCGCCGAGGTCGGGGAGGCCAGCACCGCGAGCGTCGACGGGGAGGCCTTCGCGGGCGTCGCGGTCGACGTCGGCAACCCGCACCTGGCGTGCGTCACCGACGTCGCGATCGACCAGCTCGACCTCACCCGCCCGCCCGGCCACGACCCGTCGCTGTTCCCGCACGGGGTCAATGTCGAGTTCGTGACGCCGGTGGTCGGCGACGAGGTGAGGATGCGCGTGCACGAGCGCGGCGTGGGGGAGACCCGCTCGTGCGGCACCGGGACCGTCGCCGCCGTCGTGGCGGCGTTGCGGCACGCCGGGCGCGACACCGGCACCGTCGGCGTCTCGACACCCGGCGGGCGGCTGCGCGTCACCGTCACCGACTCCACGACGATCCTGCACGGGCCCGCCGTGCTGGTCGCGCACGGTGACCTGGACGCGGAATCACTCGACTAGAACCGGCGTTGTCGTGGGAGCATGACTCACACGATGACTGAACCAGTCCTGTCCCGTTCCAACGCCACCGGCGACTACGAGCTCGAGGAACGCTCCTCGCTCCGCCGCGTCGTCGGGCTGTCCACCGAGCTCACCGACATCACCGAGGTCGAGTACCGCAAGCTCCGCCTGGAGCGCGTGGTGCTCGTCGGGGTGTGGACCGAGGGCACCTCCGAGCAGGCCCGCGGCTCCATGGAGGAGCTCGCCCGCCTCGCCGAGACCGCCGGCTCCCAGGTGATGGACGCGCTCATCCAGCGGCGCCCCAAGCCCGACCCCGCCACCTACATCGGCTCCGGCAAGGTCGAGGAGCTGCTGGGGGTCGTGCAGTCGACCGGCGCCGACACCGTCATCTGCGACGGCGAGCTCTCGCCCGGTCAGCTGCGGCAGCTGGAGGAGAAGCTCAAGGTCAAGGTCGTCGACCGCACCGCGCTGATCCTCGACATCTTCGCCCAGCACGCCCGCAGCCGGGACGGCAAGGCGCAGGTCGAGCTCGCGCAGCTGTCCTACCTGCTCCCGCGCCTGCGCGGCTGGGGCGAGGCGCTGTCGCGGCAGGTCGGTGGTCGCGCCGCGGGCGGAGTCGGCATCGGTGGCCGCGGCCCCGGTGAGACGAAGATCGAGCTCGACCGGCGGCGCATCCGCGACCGCATGTCCAAGCTGCGCCGCGAGATCGGCGCCATGAAGCAGATCCGCGAGACCCAGCGCGGGTCGCGGCGGCGCAACGAGATCCCGGGCGTCGCGATCGTCGGCTACACCAACGCGGGCAAGTCGAGCCTGCTCAACGCGCTGACCGGCGCGGGCGTGCTCGTCGAGGACGCGCTGTTCGCGACCCTCGACCCGACGACCCGCCGCTCGTCCACCTCCGACGGCCGGACGTACACGCTCACCGACACCGTCGGCTTCGTGCGGCACCTGCCCCACCAGCTGGTCGAGGCGTTCCGGTCCACGCTGGAGGAGACGGCGGGGGCCGACCTGCTCGTGCACGTCGTCGACGCCTCCGACGCGATCCCGGAGGACCAGATCAAGGCGGTCCGCGAGGTGCTCGTCGAGATCGGGGAGAAGCAGCAGGGCACGATGCCGCGCGAGCTGCTGGTCGTCAACAAGACCGACGCGGCCGGTGACCTGCAGCTGGCCCGGCTGCGCCACCTGCTGCCCGACGCCGTGTTCGTCTCGGCGAAGCGCGGCGACGGCATCGACAAGCTCGAGGCCCGCATCGCCGAGCTGCTGCCGCGCCCGGAGGTCGACGTGGAGCTGCTGATGCCCTACGTCGAGGGCTCGCTGGTCGCCCGCGTGCACGCCGAGGGGGAGGTGCTGGCGGAGGAGCACACGCCCGACGGCACGCGGATGCACGCGCGGGTCGGCGCCGAGCTGGCCACGGCGGTGCTGCCGTATGTGCTGGTGGAGGGCTCGCACTGATCCGCCTGCTCCTGGTGGCGGCCCTCGCGGTCGCGGCCCCACCCGCGCCCGAGGTCCGCTGCACGGTCACCGACGACCGGCTCGCGGAGCTGTCCGGGATGGTCGTCGCCGACGGTGAGGTGTGGGCGATGTCCGACGGCGGCCGCAGCGTGCAGGTGCACCGCCTGGATCCTGGAGGATCGGGCGGGGGCTGCGAGATCGTCGACACCCGCACCGCCGACGTCGACCCGTTCGACGCCGAGGACCTCGCGCTGGGGCCCGACGGGGAGTTCTGGGTGGCCGACACCGGCGACAACGAGCGCTCGCGCGAGACCGTCGCCGCGATCGTGCTGCCCGTGCGCGGGGAGGCCCGGCTGCACCGCTTCGCCTACCCCGACGGCCCGCACGACGCCGAGGCGATGCTCGTCGACGCCGACGGGGTGCCGTTCGTGATCACCAAGGAGGTCGGGACGCCCGCCGGGGTGTACCGGCCCACCTCGGCTCCCGAGGGCAGGGGGCCGTTCCCGCTGGAGCGCGTGGCGCAGGTGTCGCTGCCCGTCTCCGACACCGAGGGCGGGCCGGTCGGCGGGATCGGGTCGCGCACCGTCACGGGGGCCGCGATGTCGACCGACGGGCGGGTCGTCGCGCTGCGCACGTACACCGACGCCTGGCTGTTCCCCGTCGTCGACGGCGACATCGCGACCGCGCTGCAGGGCGAGCCCGCGCGGGTGCCGCTGGCCGGGGAGCCGCAGGGCGAGGCCGTGACGTTCGAGGCCGACGGCACGCTGCTCTCGGCCTCGGAGACCCGCGGCGGGGTGCCGGGGGAGCTGCGCGCGGTGCCCGGGGCCGCCGCACTGGCCGCGCAGCCGTTCACCCCGCCCGCAGACACCCCCGCGGAACCCGTGGCCGAGCCCGCACCCGAGTGGCTGCCCGCCCTGATCGGCGGCGGGGTGGCCGTGGGCCTGCTGGTGCTGCTCGCCGCGGCGCTCTCCTGGCGGGCCCGGCGCCGCTGAGCCGGTGATGGCGCCCGGCGGGGGGGCTGTGGGAGCGGACGGATGCCGCCGGATCCTCTGTCGGGGCCGGTGATCGCTGCTGGCTGCACGCTGCCGCCCCCGGTGGGGTCGGTGATCGGGTTCGGCCGCACGTACCGGCCCTCGCGGGGGCCATGGTGTGCGGTGTGCCGCGATCACGGGCGGGCGGCGGGCGACGTTTCCCGGACGTAACCGGCGCGGCCCCCTGCGCGGTTACGGTGATCGTGGCCGAAGGAGGCGCGCGGTGCCGATCGTCACCGGTTACGAGGACACGCCGGGCGGGCACGACGCGCTCGTCCTGGGTGCGCAGCTGACCCGGCTCACCGGGCTGAGTGCGGTGGTGGCCACGGTCTACCCGACCGACGCACGGGGTCTCGCGGTGGTCGCCCGCGACCCGCGGTGGCGGGAGAAGGCGCGCAAGGTCGCGGCGGCCCGGTTCCAGCAGGCGCGCCGGCTCATCGGCGACGGCTGGGGCGACGACGAGCCGGAGTTCGTGGCCCTCACACCCGGCTCCGTGGCCGACGTCCTCGCCGACCACGCCGACGACGTGGGGGCCGCCGTCCTCGTGGTGGGGTCGACCGGTCACGGCCTGCTCGGCCGCCTCGCCCCCGGCCGCACGGTGCAGCGGCTGCTGCCGCTCGCGCGCTGCCCGGTGGCGATCGCGCCGCGCGGCTACCGGCACCTCGGCACCGGCATCATGACCGTGGTGACCGTCGCCTACGACGGCAGCGCGGAGGCCGACCGGGCGGTGACCGTGGCCGTGCACCTCGCCGGCCGGACCGGAGCCGCGGTACGGGTCGTGACCGTCGCGGAGGACGCCGACGCCGTGCCGGCCGCCCAGGCGCTCGCGCACAAGGGCATCGCGTCGCTGCCGGTGGAGGTCGACGCCATCAGCGACGTCGTCATCGGCCCGGTGGCGGCCACGCTCGCCGCCCTGCCGGACCGCACGGACGTGCTGGTGGTGGGCTCCCGCGGCTACCGCTTCATGCAGCGGCTGCTGCTGGGCGGGGTGGCGGGGGTGCTGGTGCGCACCGCCCGCTATCCGGTGATCGTGGTGCCCGCGGGCGTCAGAGCCGCCGCAGGACCGTGACGACGCGCCCGAGCACCGTGGCGTCGTCACCGGGGATCGGGTCGTAGGCCGCGTTGGCCGGCATCAGCCACACGTGCCCGTCGCGCCGGGTGAACGTCTTGACCGTGGCCTCGCCGTCGATCATCGCCGCGACGATCTCGCCGTTCTCGGCGACGGGCTGCTGGCGTACGACCACCCAGTCGCCGTCGGTGATGGCCTTCTCGACCATCGAGTCGCCCCGCACCTTCAGCAGGAACAGGGTGCCCTCGCCGACGATCTCGCGCGGCAGCGGGAACACGCTCTCCACCGCCTGCTCGGCCAGGATCGGTCCACCGGCGGCGATCGTGCCGAGCAGCGGCACGAAGGCAGGCGTGGGCCGCTCGACGACCCCGGTGTCCGACGACGCCGCGTCGGGCTGCTCGTCGGGCGGGCGGACGTCGACCGCGCGGGTGCGGTTGGGGTCGCGCCGCAGGTAGCCCTTGCGCTCGAGGGTGCGCAGCTGGTGGTGCACCGACGAGGTGGACGTGAGGCCGACGGCGTCGCCGATCTCGCGGACGCTCGGCGGGTAGCCGTGGCGCTCCACCCAGTCGCGGATGACCTCCAGCACCTTGCGTTGCCGGGGAGTGAGGCCGACGGGGGCGCTCGCGGGGTCGGGGAACGTGCTCACCCGGGCGGTCGGCCCGGGGCGTACTCCCTCGTCGTCGCCACCCGTCGGGCCGGGCTCGTCCCGTGCCATGTCCTCGTGCCTCCTCGTCGGTACTGCTCGTCGGTACTGCTCGTCGGTACTGCTCGTCGGTACTGCTCGTCGGTACTGCTCATCGGTACTGCTCGTCGGTGCTGCTGATCGGGACCGGGCGGGCGATCCGTGCGGACCGGGCCCGTGTGTCGTGGACCCGACCGTAGCCCCGATTCCGGTTCTCGCCAAACACATGTTCGAACGACACGCCCCGTTCTCTCGATTCTGTCGGTGGTCGGTGGTACACATCGCTCAGCGATCGTTCGAACATGTGTTCCCGTTCGAACGGCCGGAGTGCGGGAACGGGTCCGAGCGAAGGGTGGAGTCCGATGCACGATCAGATCGAGGACGGAATGCGGTACGGCGGCACGGCACTGCGACCGCCCCGTCCCGCCCGGGAGCTCCCGAGGCGCGGGCGGGCCCACGGGCCGCGGCCGGTGCGGCCCGTGCAGCCGCTCCGTGCCGTGCGGCCGGCGCAGCCCGCCCGGCCGGCCGGCGGGTCGGCGGGGGAGCGGGCGCACCGCGGCGAGCGGGTGCTGCTGCGCACCGTCCCGGTGCTGCCCGCGAAGGTCCTGCGGCGCCGGCGGGTGGCCGCCGCCGTCGGCACGGCGCTCCTCACGGCCGCGATCGTCGTCCTGCTGGGGTTGCTGGCCGACGTCGCCGCGGCGGCCCGGCACTCCGGTGCGCCGGACGTGAGCAGCACCTCGCGCACGCCGGTGGTGACGTCGCCCGTGCAGGTGGCGGGGGTCCTCGGGGGCTGACGCTTCGCGTGCGGGTCGGCGGTGCGGTGCGCCTGCGTGCCCGTTCGGACGACGCGACGCCACCGATAGGGCCTCCCGGCTTTTCCTGCCCCCACATGTTGTGGTTACATGGGCGTCGTTAGCCCAGGGATGGGGTTCCGGTTCGTCGGAGGGGGTTGTCCGTGCGCTGCCCGTTCTGCCGCCACTCCGACTGCCGGGTCATCGATTCCCGCGAGGTCGACGACGGGGTCGCCACCCGCCGCCGGCGCTCCTGCGCCTCCTGCGGGCGCCGGTTCACCACCGTCGAGGAAGCGGTGTTGGCCGTCGTCAAGCGCAGCGGGGTCACGGAGCCGTTCAGCCGCGACAAGGTCGTCAGCGGTGTCCGCCGGGCCTGTCAGGGCCGGCCCGTCGACGAGGACGCGCTGGCGCAGCTCGCGCACCGCGTCGAGGAGGCCGTCCGCGCGGGCGGCACCGCCGAGATCCCCAGCCACGAGGTCGGCCTGGCGATCCTCGGCCCGCTCCGCGACCTCGACGAGGTCGCCTACCTCCGGTTCGCGAGCGTCTACCGGTCCTTCTCCTCGATCGAGGACTTCGAGAAGGAGATCGCCGACCTGCGCGACACACCCGCGCGCGACACACCCGCCCGCGCCGCGCCCGTCTGACCAGTCCCACCGATCGGCGGCCCGGTCCGGCCGCCCGACGCACCACCGCGCCGTCACCGCACCCGACACCGTTGAATCGGACGTCGCGCACTCCCGTCATCACCGCCATCACCGCACCAGTCGTACTTGGCGCGCCCCCAGGACCCCGGTCCGTCGTGCGCGCAGGAGAGGGAACACCCATGACCGAGACCGTCGGCACCGCGTCCGGACGCGGGAAGAAGGCACCCCGGGCCACCCGGCCCGCTGCGGGCCTCACGATCGAGCGGATCCACACCACCGCCGGCGTGCACCCCTACGACGAGGTCACCTGGGAACGCCGCGACGTCGTCATGACGAACTGGCGCGACGGCACGATCAACTTCGAGCAGCGCGGCGTCGAGTTCCCGAGCACCTGGTCGGTCAACGCCACCAACATCGTCACCAGCAAGTACTTCCGCGGCGCGGTCGGGGCGGTGGAGCGCGAGTCGAGCCTGCGTCAGCTGATCGACCGCGTGGTCGGGGTCTACCACCGCTCGGGCCTGGACAACGGCTACTTCGCCACCGACGCCGATGCCGAGGTGTTCGCCCACGAGCTCACCTGGATGCTGCTGCACCAGGTGTTCAGCTTCAACTCCCCGGTCTGGTTCAACGTCGGCACGACCTCGCCGCAGCAGGTCAGCGCGTGCTTCATCCTCGCCGTCGACGACACGATGGAGTCGATCCTCAACTGGTACCGCGAGGAGGGGCTGATCTTCAAGGGCGGCTCCGGCGCGGGCCTGAACCTCTCCCGGATCCGGAGCTCGAAGGAGCTGCTCTCCTCGGGCGGCACCGCCTCCGGGCCGGTCTCGTTCATGCGCGGCGCCGACGCCAGCGCGGGCACCATCAAGTCCGGCGGGGCCACGCGCCGCGCGGCGAAGATGGTCGTCCTCGACGTCGACCACCCCGACATCGAGGAGTTCGTCGAGACCAAGTCCAAGGAGGAGGCCAAGGTCCGCGTACTGCGCGACGCCGGGTTCGACATGGACCTCGGCGGCTCCGACATCACCTCGGTGCAGTACCAGAACGCCAACAACTCCGTCCGGGTCACCGACGAGTTCATGCGGGCCGTCGAGGCGGGCACCGATTTCGGGCTCCGCGCGCGGATGACCGGTGAGGTCATCGAATCGGTCGACGCGAAGAAGCTGTTCCGCGGAATCGCCGAGGCCGCGTGGGCCTGCGCCGATCCCGGTATCCAGTACGACGGCACCATCAACGACTGGCACACCACCCCGGAATCGGGCCGGATCTCCGCGTCCAACCCGTGTTCGGAGTACATGCACCTGGACAACTCCAGCTGCAATCTCGCGTCGCTGAACCTGCTCACGTTCCTCGGTGACGACGGCCAGTTCGACGCCGCGCGTTTCCAGAAGTCGGTCGAGCTCATCATCACCGCGATGGACATCTCCATCTGCTTCGCCGACTTCCCGACCGACCCGATCGGCGAGACCACCCGCGCGTTCCGACAGCTCGGGATCGGCTACGCCAACCTCGGCGCGCTGCTGATGGCCACCGGCCACGCCTACGACTCCGAGGGCGGCCGGGCGCTGGCCGCGGCCATCACCTCGCTGATGACCGGCGCGTCCTACAAGCGCTCCGCCGAGCTGGCCGGCGTCGTCGGCCCGTACGAGGGCTACGCCCGCAACGCGAGCGCCCACCAGCGCGTCATGCGCAAGCACGCCGCGGCCAACGACGACGTCCGCACGTTCCCGGCGAGCTCCGGGATCCACAAGCTCGCCACCATCGCGTGGAAGGACTGCCTGGCGGCGGGGGAACGCAACGGCTGGCGCAACGCGCAGGCCTCGGTGCTCGCCCCCACCGGCACCATCGGCCTGATGATGGACTGCGACACCACCGGCATCGAGCCGGACCTCGCGCTGGTCAAGTTCAAGAAGCTCGTCGGTGGCGGGTCGATGCAGATCGTCAACCAGACGGTGCCGCGGGCGCTGACCAAGCTCGGCTACCAGGCCGAGCAGGCCGAGGCCATCGTCGAGTACGTCGGCGAGCACGGGCACGTCGTCGACGCCCCCGGCCTGCGCACCGACCACTACGAGGTCTTCGACTGCGCGATGGGCGAGCGGGTCATCGCCGCCATGGGCCACGTCCGCATGATGGCCGCGGTGCAGCCGTTCCTGTCCGGTGCGATCTCCAAGACGGTGAACATGCCGGAGACGGCCACCGTCGAGGACGTCGAGCGCGTGTACCTGGAGGGCTGGAAGCTCGGCCTCAAGGCGCTGGCGATCTACCGCGACAACTGCAAGGTCGGCCAGCCGCTCTCGGCGGGCAAGTCGGCGAAGTCCTCCGGCGGGGGGGAGAAGGAGACCGTCACCGTCGTCGAACAGCGGCCGGTGCGGCGTCGCCTGCCCAAGAAGCGGTCCAGTGAGACGGTGTCGTTCACCGTGGGCGGTGCCGAGGGCTACCTCACCGCGGGCGCCTACCCGGACGGCGGCGTCGGCGAGATCTTCGTCAAGCTCGGCAAGCAGGGCTCCACGCTGTCGGGCGTGATGGACGCGTTCTCGATGTCGATCTCGGTGGGCCTGCAGTACGGCATCCCGCTGGAGTTCTACGTCTCGAAGTTCTCCAATCTGCGCTTCGAGCCGGCGGGCATGACCGACGACCCGGACCTGCGCATCGCCACCAGCGTGCTCGACTACCTGTTCCGCCGGCTCGCGCTCGATCACCTGCCGTACGAGAAGCGCGCGCAGCTCGGCATCTTCTCCGCCGACGAGCGCACCGCGCAGGTGGCCGACCAGTACGGCGAGACGGTCGACGTCGAGGGCCTGCGCCAGGGCGTGGAGACCGAGCCGGTCGCCGGCCCCCCGGCAGGTTCGTCGAAGGCCCCGGTGGAGGTCGGCAGCTCCACCGAGCTGCTCGAGCTGCGCATGGGCAAGGCCGCCGACGCGCCGCTGTGCATGACCTGCGGCACGAAGATGCGCCCCGCGGGCTCCTGCTACCTGTGCGAGGGCTGCGGCAGCACCAGCGGCTGCAGCTGAGCACCGCCGACCCCGCCGGGGTGCTCCCGGCGGGGTCAGGTGGCGTTGCGCTCGCCGACGGTGTGCAGGGTCTCGGCCGGTTCCGGGTCGCGCAGCAGCTGCCGCCACTGCTCCGCGCTCCACCGCGCCGGGGTGGTCGTCGCGAGGAACTCCTCCAGCAGCGTGACGAAGCGCAACGGGTCGGTGTGGAAAGGGAAGTGCCCGGCGCCGTCGAAGATCTCCAGGCGGCTGCCGGGCATCGCGTCGTGGGCGCGGTGGGCGTGCGCGATCGGCACCACGGCGTCGCGGGCGCCCCAGACCAGCATCGTGGGCATGCCGCGGGTGAGGTAGCAGCGGTCGAGCATCGTCACCACCTGCCCCCGCCAGTCGACGACCGCGCGCAGCGTGCGGATGAACGCGGCACGCGCGGTCGCGTCGGGCAGCGCGTCGACCATCCGGAGCAGGTCGGGGGCGTCCTGACCGAGATCGGTGCCCAGCATCCGCAGCAGTGCCACTCCGGCCCCCACCTGAAGCCGCGCGGTCGGCATCCGCAGCAGGCCCAGCGCCACCGCGGCACCGGGCAGCGTCATCGCGCGCAGGACCGGGGTGACGTCCGGGCCCGCGCCGCCGCTGCCGACGAGCACGAGCCGCTCGGTGCGCTCGGGGAACTGGTAGGCGAACTGCATCGCCACCCCGCCGCCGAGCGAGTGCCCGACGAGCGTGGCGCGCTCCACCCCGAGGACGCCGAGCAGGTCGCGCACGCCGTTGGCGTAGGCGGCCACCGAGTAGTCGGCACGCGGCTTGTCGGAGCTGCCGTGCCCGAGCAGATCGGGCGCGATCACCAGGTGGCGCCGGGCCAGCGCGGCGAGCACCGGCGACCACGTGGCCGAGCTGTCGCCGATCCCGTGCACGAGCACGACCGGCGGGCCGGATCCGGCGATCCGGAACGCCCTGCGGTATCCGTGGACCATGCGGAACTGCAGCTCGGGGCCCGTCGGCAGGGAGCGCAGGATCGTCATGGCCCCGCGAGGCTAGGACCGCGGCGTTTCCGCCGCGTCAGGTCAGCGTGACGACCGCGGTCCCGTCGTCGTTCGGCAACTCGTCGACGACGGCGAGCACGCGCACCGACAACAGGTTCGCGATGCCGTGGTGCACCGACAGGAACGCGGTGTCGGCGGCGTCGCGGCCGGTGCCGATCCGCAGCATCGACTGCCGTGGCGCGAGCCCGGTGGAGTCGAGGACCCGCCAGGACCCGTCGACCCACGCCTCGACGACGGCGTGGAAATCCATCGGGTCGAGCCCGGGCGCGTAGACCGCGACGAGCCGGGCGGGCACGTCGCGGGCGCGGAGCAGGGCGACGACGAGGTGCGCGTAGTCGCGGCAGACGCCCTCCCCGAGCAGGAGGGTGTCGATCGCGTCGTCGGTGGGCTTGCTGGACCCGCTGAGGTAGAACAGCCGCCCGTACACGAAGTCGCGGACGGCGGACACGAGCTCGCCGGTGTCGTCGATGCCGTCGAACTCGCCGTTCGCGATCGACAGCAGCCGGTCCGACGGGCAGTAGCGGCTGGGGCGCCGATAGGCCAGGAGGTCGAGCTCGGTGGTCTCCGGTGCGGGCAGCTCACCGGAGACGGTGGCCGCGTACTCCAGTACCGTGCGCCCCACCTGTGCGTCGACGACGTGCAGGCGTCCGTCGTGCGCAGCGGGGACCTCCCGCCACGGCACCGCCTCACCGTCGCGGGTGATCGACAGCTTCTCGTCGGCCGACCCGGACGCGACGGCCACCTGGAAGGCGAGGAGAGCGGGCTCGGTGACGTCCAGCTCGAGGAACGCGGTTACCTGACGACGGTGCACGCGGCGATCGTCGCAGCCGTCGATGACAGCCGCGTGTCCGCACCGCCGTCGGGGCTCAGCCCGCCTCGTACCGGGCGTCGCGGATCAACTCCTCCACCGCGCTGCGCTGCACGCGGAACGACCTCCCGAACCGCACCGCCGGGAGCTCCCCGCTGTGCACCAGCCGGTAGACCGTCATCTTCGACACACGCATCCGGTCCGCCACCTCGGCCACGGTGAGGAACGGTGCGCCGATCATCTCCGGCACTTCTGCAGCCATCCTGCCCACGCCTCTCGTCCCGCCCCGGGGGGCGCTGTTCACCGTGGGTGGGACAGTACGGGAGCATGCCTCACCCTCTGGGTTACTCCGAGGTGCACGAACAGGTGAGGAGCGCGTCCGGTCCGTCCGGTTCGGCACGCGCAGTGGTGGCGCCCGGGTGGTACTCGGCCCGGACGGGCATTCACCGCCTATGGTCGGACGGTGATCCTCGACGACGACCCCGACGGCGACTGGACCGGCGGCGGTCCCTACCGCTGCGCCCCCGACGTCTACCGCATCCCGCTGCCCCTGCCGCAGGACGGCCTGCGCGCGGTGAACGTCTACGCGATCCCCGACGGCGACGGCTGGACGCTGATCGACTCGGGGTGGGCGCTGGCGGAGTCGCGCGAGCTGCTCACCGCGGCACTGGCGAAGCTCGGAGCCGGGCTGGGCGACGTCCGCCGGTTCCTCGTCACCCACATCCACCGCGACCACTACACGCAGGCCGTCGCGCTGCGCCGCGAGTTCGGCGCGCACGTCGCGCTCGGGCGGGGCGAGGAGAGCGGGCTCGCGGAGATCCACCGGTCCGGGCGCGACCCGTTCGACGCGCACCGGGCCCGGCTGGTGCGGGCGGGGGCCACCGCGCTGGTGGCGACGATCGAGGAGACCCGGCCCGATCCGGGCGACCTCTCGGTATGGGAGCAGCCGGACGAGTGGATCGAGGACGGCGCCGAGATCGCGGTGGGGGACACGCAGGTCCTCACCGCCGTCGAGACGCCGGGGCACACCCGCGGGCACCTCGTCTTCGCCGACGACGCCGCCGGGCTGCTGTTCGCCGGCGACCACGTCCTGCCGCGGATCACCCCGTCGATCGGGTTCGAGCCGCATCCCACGACGAGCCCGCTGGCCGCCTTCCTGACCTCCCTGCAGCTGATCCGCTCGCGCAAGGACGCGCTGCTCCTGCCGGCCCACGGGCCGGTCGGCATGCGGGTGCACGAGCGGGTCGACGCCCTGCTGGAGCACCACGGAGACCGGCTCGACGCCACCCTCGCCGCGGTTCGCGAGGGCCGGTCGACAGCGCAGTCCGTCGCGGAGGCCCTGCCGTGGACGCGGCACCGCAGGCGGCTCCCCGACATGGATGCCTTCAACGCGATGCTCGCGGTCCTGGAGACCCAGGCGCACCTCGACGTGCTGGTCGAACGGGGCGCTGTGACGATCACGTTGCAGTCCGGGGTCGCTCACTACACATCGTGATAACGATTCACTCCGTGTAGGCGCCACGACGGCTTGCCGCGCTGACCGGCCGTACTCTCCGCGTCGTGTCCGTACCCGGAACGGGGCGTGTGGGCCTCACACTCGTCGCCTTCGCCGTCGGCGTGTCCGGCGTCGTGCTGGCCACGGAGGGCGTCACGTTCGGGGCCCCGGCGCCGACCGTCGCGCTGGCGCCCGTCGTGTCCACCGGGTGTGCGGCCGCCGGGCCCTACGTCGTGCCGGAGCGGGGCAGCGTCGGGCTGCCGCCGTCGCTGCGGCTGTGCGCGGCCGGTCCGCTGACGATCACGAGGCCCGGGACGGTGCTCGACGGAATGGACGTGCGCGGCGGGGTCGTCGTCGACGCCCCGGACGTCGTGGTGCGCCGCAGCCGGATCACCGGCGACGGCACGCGGGCCTACGGCATCGTCACGACCGGCGCGGGGTCGGTGCGCATCGAGGACACGACGCTCACCGGCCGGTTCACCGAGGCCGCCGTCGGCGGGGACCGGTGGACGGCCGAGCGGATCGAGGTGGTCGGGGTCACCGGGGACGGCGCGCACGCCGGGCGGGGGAGCAGGCTCCGCGCGAGCGTCCTGTCCCGGTTCGCGCCCGGGCGGGAGGTCACCGGGCTCACGGTCACGGCGTCCGACGTCGTCGTGGAGGACTCCACGATCCGGATGGGCGACGGGCACCTCAGCGCCGTCCGGATCGCCTCCGACGGGGGTGGGAGGCCGATCGTCGTGCGGTCCAACGTGCTCGGCGGCGGCGGGTACACCGTGCACCAGGACGAGGGCCCCGGTGACGACGTGCACGTCGTCGACAACCGCTTCGCCCGCGACGCCGTCCGGGCGCCCCTGCGGGTCCCGATGACCGCCGAGGCGACCGGCAACACCTACGTCGACGGGGCACCGGTCCGCTGACCGAGGGCTCGGGCGGCGACACGCCCGGGTGGCCTGCGATGTTGGCAGCGGAGGCCCGGAACGGGCAGACTCGCGCCCAACATCACCGAGCCCGGGCCGGTACCCGGACAGCGAGACGCAGCAGGCGCGCCACGACGCGAGGACGTAGGGGAAGACGATCCTCGTCGACGTTGGAGGTCTGCAGTGAATGCACGCGGCGTGGTCTTCGTCCACTCGTCGCCGACTGCGGTCTGCCCGCACGTCGAGTGGGCGATCTCTGGCGTTCTCGCGACCAAGGTGTCGCTGCACTGGACGCCCCAGGCAGCCGTGCACGGTCAGCTCCGTGCCGAGTGCACCTGGAGCGGTCCCGCCGGCAGCGGCGGCGCGATCGCCGGTGCCCTACGGGCGTGGTCGATGCTGCGCTTCGAGGTGACGGAGGAGCCCACCCCCGGGGTCGACGGGGAACGGTTCTGCCACGTCCCCAACCTCGGGCTGTGGAGCGGTCGGACCAGTGCCAACGGCGACATCGTCGTGGCCGAGGACCAGCTGCGGACCCTGCTCGCGAGCTCCACGAACAATCAGCTCCCCTCGCGCGTCCACGACCTGCTCGGTTCGGCGTGGGACGAGGCGCTGGAGCCCTTCCGGCTCGCCGGCGACGGCGCCCCGGTCACCTGGCTGCACCAGGTCGGATAGGGCTCGCCGCGGCCCCTGCGGCAGGATGACCGCGTGCGGATCAGGGGCGGGACGGTGGCGGCGGCGCTGCTCGGCGTCCTGTTCGTCGTCGGGCTGCTGGTGGCCTGGTCCGGTGCGGGGCAGGCCGTGTCCGCCGTTCCCCCGCTGCGCGCGGCCCCCGCGATCCCGCCGTCGGGCGTCGGGTCGTCGGAGGTGCTGCTCTCCGCCGACGCGCTCGCGCATCCCGCGCACGAGCTGGTGCGCGCCCAGCTGCAGCGCCACTACGACGCGATCAACGCCAAGGACTACGCGGAGTGGGTCGCCACGGTCGTGCCCGAGCGCAGCGAGGCATTGCCCGAGGAGGCCTGGCGGGAGGCCTACGACTCCTCGCAGGACGGCACCATCCGGATCGACCGCATCGACGACCTGGACGGCGCCCGCGTGCTCGTGCGCGTCCGGTTCGTCAGCATCCAGGACGTCGAGGACGCGCCGCAGGACGTGCCCGCCCGCCGGATCTGCTGGCGCAGTTCGCTGCCGATGAGCGGCGAACCGCCGCTCATCGAGCAGACCGGGGCGGGCAGCTCGATCGCCAGCCCCTGCTGAGCAGGTACTACCGCACGAACGTGAGCGCCACGTTGTGCCCGCCGAAGCCGAACGAGTCGTTGACCGCGGCGGTGATGTCGACCTTGCGGGGCTCGCCCGACACCACGTCCAGCTCGACGCCCGGGTCGAGGTCGTCGAGGTTGAGCGTGGCGGGGATGATCCCCTCCTTGATCGAGAGCAGCGTGATGATGCCCTCGACCGCGCCCGCCGCGCCGACCAGGTGACCCAGCGCCGACTTCGGCGCGGTGAGCACCGGGTGGTCGCCCAGCGCCTTGCGGACGGCACGGGTCTCGCCCACGTCGCCGGCCACCGTGGAGGTGGCGTGGCAGTTGACGTGCGTGACGTCGGCCGCGGCGACCCCGGCCTTCTCGATCGACTTCGTGATCGCGCGCGCCTGACCCGTGCCCTCCGGATCGGGGCCGGTGATGTGGTGCGCATCGGAGGTGATGCCGAACCCGGCCAGCCGACCGTGCACCGTGGCCCCGCGGGCTGCGGCGAACTCGGCGCGCTCCAGGACCATGATCCCGGAGCCCTCGCCGAGCACGAAGCCGTCGCGGGCGGTGTCGAACGGGCGCGAGGCCCGCTCGGGGTCGTCGTTGCGCTGGCTCAGCGTGCGGGCCTGCACGAACCCGGCGACGGTGATGCCGGTGATGCAGGCCTCCGCGCCACCGGCGACCACGACGTCGACCTCGCCCGCCTGCAGCAGCCGCATCGCCCACGCCATCGCCTCGGCGCCGGACGCGCACGCCGAGACCGGGGCGTGGACGCCGCCCTTGGCGCCCAGCTCGAGGCCGACCCAGGCCGCAGGCCCGTTCGGCATGAGCATCGGCACGGTGAGGGGGGAGACCTTGCGCAGGCCGGGACCTTCCAGGAGGTCGTCCTGGTCGAGCAGGGTGACCGCACCGCCGATGCCGGTGCCGATGACGACGGCGAGCCGCTCGGGCTCGACTTGCATGTCGTCCCGCCCACCCAGACCGGCGTGGGCCCAGGCCTCCTTGGCCGCGACCAGGGCCACCTGCTCGCACCGGTCGAGCCTGCGCAGCTGCACGCGGGGGATGACCTCGGACGGGGGCACGGAGAGCGGCGCGGCGATCTTCACCGGCAGCTCGTGGCGCGTGACCCACTCGTGCTCGTCGTCGTCGATCCGGCGCACGCCGGACCGCCCGGCGAGCAGGGCCTCCCAGGTGGACGTGACGTCGCCACCGAGGGGGGTCGTCGCCCCCAGCCCGGTGACGACGACTTCCACGGGGGTCGACGAGGAGGTGCTCGTCACTGGTTCTTCGCGATGTAGTCCACCGCGTCACCGACCGTCTTCAGCTCGGCCAGCTGGTCGTCCGGGATCTTGACGCCGAACTTGTCCTCGGCCTGGACGGCGATCTCGACCATCGACAGCGAGTCGATGTCGAGGTCGTCCACGAAGGACTTGTCGGCGGAGACCTCGGAGGTGTCGATGCCGGCGACCTCCTCCACGATCTCGGCGAGGCCGGCGAGGATCTCGGTGCTGTCTGCCACGTGAACTCCTTCAGGGGTGGTGGGAAATCTAGGGGAAGCGGACGACCTGGCCCGCGAAGGACAGGCCCGCGCCGAAGCCTACGAGCAGCACGGTGTCACCGGAGCGGACCCGCCCGTCGGCGCGCATGTGATCCAGGGCGAGGGGGACCGACGCGGACGAGGTGTTGCCCGAGTGCACGATGTCGTCGGCCACCCGCATGTCCTCCCGGGCGCCCTGCTTGCGCAGCTTCTTGGCCACGGCCTCCACGATGCGCAGGTTGGCCTGGTGCGGCACGAAGACGTCGATGTCGGCGGGCGTGAGCCCGGCCAGCTCGATGGCGCGCAGCGCGACCGGCGCCACCTGCGTGGTGGCCCAGCGGAACACCGCCTGTCCCTCCTGGTGCAGCGCACCGCCCGCGCGGGAGCCGTGGCCGTCGAGGATGCGGATGGCCTGGTTCATCTCCCCGGCGCTGCCCCAGGCGACGGGCCCGACGCCCACCGCGTCGGCGTCGGCGGCCGGTCCGATCACGGCGGCGCCCGCGCCGTCGGCGAAGATGATCGCGGTGGAGCGGTCGTTCCAGTCGAGCCAGTCCGACAGCTTCTCCGCGCCGATGACCAGCACGTTGCGCGCCGTGCCGCCGCGCACCAGGTCGGCGGCCATGCCCAGGCCGTAGCAGAACCCGGCGCAGGCGGCGTTGAGGTCGAACGCCGCCGGGGCGTGGATGCCGATGCGCTCGGCCGTCTGCGCCGCGGCGTTGGGGATGAAGTTGGGCATCGTGCAGGTGGCGACGAACACGCCGTCGATCTCGGACGGGTCGAGGCCGGAGTCCTTGACCGCGCGCGCCCCGGCGTCGGACGCCATGTCGATGAGCGAGACGCCCTCCCCGGCGATGCGGCGGCTCTGGATGCCGACGCGCTCGCGGATCCACTGGTCGTTGGTGTCGATCCGCTGCGCGAGCTCGTCGTTGGTGACGACGATCTCGGGGGTGTGGCTGCCCAGGCCCAGCAGGCGGGCACCGGCGACCGGCTCGGCGAGGCGCAGTACCGGTGTCATCGATCGGCTCCGATCAGCTCGTGTGCCGCGTCGAGGTCCCCGGGGGTCTTGAGCGCGAGCGTGGTGGTGCCCTTCAGTGCACGCTTCACGAGTCCGGTGAGCGCCCCCGCCGGCGGCAGCTCGGCCGTGGCGGTGACGCCGAGCTCGCGCAGCGCGTCCATGCAGGCGTCCCACCGTACGGGGCGGGTGACCTGGTCCACCAGACGGCGTAGGGCCTCGGCGCCGTCACCGACCACGGCGCCGTCCGCATTGGACAGCAGGGGGCGGGTCGGGTCGCTCGTCGCGAGGTCCGCGGCGTGGGTGCGCAGGGCCTGCTGGGCGGGTGCCATGAAGCGGGTGTGGAACGCCCCGGCCACCGGGAGGGCCTTCACCCTGGCCTTCTCCGGCGGGTCCTCGGCGAGCGCGGCGAGCGCGGCCAGGGGGCCCGCGGCCACGACCTGGCCCGCACCGTTGATGTTGGCGGGGTCCAGGCCCAGCTCGGCGAGGCGGGCGAGCACCGCGTCGGGGTCGCCGCCGAGGACGGCGCTCATGCCGGTGGGCTCCAGCGCGCACGCAGCGGCCATCTCCCGGCCGCGCACCGCGGCGAGGGCGACGGCGGCGTCCGGGGTGATGACCCCGGCGATCGCGAGCGCGGCCAGCTCGCCGACCGAGTGCCCGGCGACCGGGACGTCGGCCGGCAGGTCGAGGCGGGCGGCGGCGAGCAGCGCGGCCGCGACGACCAGCGGCTGCGTCACCGCGGTGTCCTTGATCTCGTCGGCCTCCGCGACGGTGCCGAGGCGCACGAGGTCGAGCCCCGCGACGTCGGACCACGCGGCGAGCTGCTTCTCGGCGTCGGGGTCGGTCAGCCAGGGGGAGAGCATGCCGGGGGTCTGGGATCCCTGTCCGGGAGCGAGCAGCGCGATCACAGGAGGGACCCAACACGCCCGGAGCCCGTCACGGGCATGCCGCCGGGCACGAACTCTCCCGCGTCGTTCTGTGGGAAACCTACGAACCCGTGCTCGCCGACCTCACCGGAGTCCATTGCCGTCCTGTCGTTCGTTGTAGGGATTCCGCAGCTCATCGGCGTCCAACCTGGCCGCTATGAGCGCCGTCCGCAACACCTGTGCGTCGCGCGGCTCCGTCGGGAGGCGGCCGGTGAGTTCGCTCACGCGACGCAGCCGGTAGCGGACGGTGTTGGGGTGGACGAACAACGCGCGGGCGCACGACTCGAGCGCCCCGCCGCCGTCGAGGTAGGCCGTCAGGGTGTCCAGGAGCGCTCCGCCCGCGGCGTGCAGGGGAGCGAGGAGGTCGGCGAGGACGCGGTGGGCCGCGGCGTCACCGCACAGTGCGCGCTCGGGCAGCAGGTCGTCGGCGGCGACGGGGCGGGGCGCGTCGGGACGTCCGGGTGCGGCGCGCAGCCCGGCGAGGGCCTCCCGGGCGCTGGTGTGCGCGGACCGCAGGTCGGACACCGCCGGGCCGAGCACCACCGGGCCCGGGCCGAAGTCGTCGACGAGCCGGCCCAGGCCCGCGTTGCCCCGGGCGGGGCCGGACGGCTCCGAGAGCAGCACGATGAGCCGCCGCCCCTGCACCCCGACGAGCACCGAGCGGCCCGACCGGTGGGCGTGGCGACGCAGCTCGCCGAGGGCCTCCTCGGGGGCCTCGACCGGCGTCGAGCCGACGACGACGAGCACCGCGGCAGCCGGGTCGAAGCCGAGCGCGGCGGCGCGCGAGACCATCGCGTCGTCGGCCTCCCCGCGCACGACGGCGTCGACGACGAGCGCCTCCAGCCGGGCGTCCCACGCCCCACGGGTCTCGGCGGCGTTCGCGTAGACGGTGGCCGCGGCGAACGCGATCTCCCGGCCGAACCGCAGGATCGCCTCGACGAGCACGCGGTGCTCGTCGTCGTCGGCGGCGAGCGGGGGCAGGTGCTGCTCGAACACGTCGGTCGCGACCCGGACCAGCTCGACGGTCTGGCGCAGGGACAGCCGTCTCGCGAGGTCGCGCGGGGCGATCCGGAAGGCCTCCGCGGTGAGCCGGATGCTCTCGCCGGGCCGCGTCAGCCACGCGGCGAAGTTGCCGACGCCGGTCTGGGTGACGAGCAGGACCCCGGCCCGCTGGTCGGCGGGCAGCCGCGTGAACCAGGGGAGGCGCTCCTCCATGGCCGCCACGCAGGCCGTCGCGAGCCCGCCGGCCGCGAGCTCGAGACGACGCACGGTGGACCTTCGGACCGGCACGTGCGGCAGCATGGCACGCGCCCGGGAATGCCGGGCCGGGCAGAGTAGTTGCAGGGTCCACAACCACGTGAGGAGGCCCGATGTCCAGCACCGCGACCCCGGCCGTCGACGTCCGGCGGGCCGGCGACCGGTTCGCCACCCGGATCGACTGGCTCGACTCGAAGCACAGCTTCTCCTTCGGCCCGCACTACGACCCGGCCAACACCCACTTCGGCGTGCTGATGGTGAGCAACGACGACGTGGTGCGCGCGGGGAGCGGGTTCGACACGCATCCGCACCGCGACATGGAGATCGTCACCTGGGTCCTCGACGGGTCACTGGTGCACCAGGACTCCACCGGGCACAACGGGCTGATCCACCCCGGGCTGGCGCAGCGGATGAGCGCGGGCACCGGGATCCTGCACTCGGAGAAGAACGACGCCGCCGGTGCGACGCAGGACGTGCACTTCGTCCAGATGTGGGTGGTGCCCGACGAGAGCGGGGTGGCGCCCGGCTACGAGCAGCTCGACATCACGCCCGAACTGGACGCGGGCGGACTCATCGTCGTGGCCTCGGGCATGCCGAAGCACGTGTCGGAGCGGGCGATCACGATCAGCCAGCGGCACGCGGCGCTCTACGCGGCGCGGCCCCCGGCGGGATCGGTCGTCACCCTGCCCACCTCACCGCTGGCGCACCTGTTCGTGGCGCGCGGTTCGGTGGAGCTGGAGGGCTCCGGGGTGTTGCACACGGGGGACTCGGCACGGATCACCGCATCGGAGGGCCGCACGGTGACGGCCGGGCCCGACGGAGCCGAGGTGCTCGTGTGGGAGATGCACGCGACCCTGGGCTGAGCACCGGGCTGGTCACGTCGGACGGACCCGTCCGTCCGACGTGACCACGTGCGGGATGTGGTGTCTGCTCAGGCGATGGGCTCGACCTTGGTGGCCTGCGGCCCCTTCTGGCCCTGCTCGATGTCGAACGACACGCGCTGGCCCTCGTCGAGGCTCTTGTAGCCGTTGGTCTGGATTGCCGAGTAGTGCACGAACACGTCCGCGCCACCACCGTCAGGAGCGAGGAAGCCGTAGCCCTTCTCGCTGTTGAACCACTTGACGGTGCCCTCTGCCATTCTTGCTCTCCTCGTACCTGGTGCCGGAGTTGCCTCCGGCATCGCGCCCGCCACGGTCCGCGCCCTGGTCGGGACACCTGCCCGCGATCACGCGAGGTCGGCGTCGGGCGGAGCGTATCGCGAGAAGGCCGCTGTGCCGAGCCCCAATGCGCACTGTCTTTCGGGCGTGTGCATCAGGGGAGCGCGTCGCCCCGGATCGCAGCATGGCCACCTTCACGCAATCGGGCTGCACGAGGGTGGCCATGCTGCAACGGTCAGGCCACCCCGGCGTCGCTCGTCTGCGGCCCGGCGGCCTGGGGGTCGTCGATCCGGTACTTCGCCGCCGCCTCGGCCGCGGTGCCCCGGTCGAAGGCACCCTCGGCGGCCAGCGACTGCAGGGCCGCCACCACGATCGACTCGGCGTCGACGTTGAAGTGCCGCCGCACGGCCGGGCGGGTGTCGGACAGGCCGAACCCGTCGGTGCCCAGCGTGGTGAACCGGGCCGGGACCCACTGGCGGATGAGGTCGGGTACCGCCCGCATCCAGTCCGAGACCGCGACCACGGGGGCGTCGCCGGACAGCGCCTCGCTGACGAACGCGGTGCGGCGCTCGCCGTCGCCGTGCAGCAGGTTGTGCCGCTCGGTCTCGACGCCGTCGCGGCGCAGCTCGCCCCACGAGGTCACCGAGTAGACCTCGGCCCCGACGCCCCACTGCTCGGCGAGCATGTCGCGGGCCTGCAGCGCCCACGGCACCGCGACGCCGGAGGCGAGCAGGCGGACCTGCGGCCCGTCCTCCCGGCCCGTCCTCGCGACCCGGTGGATGCCGCGCAGCAGCCCCTCGACGTCGAGGTCGGCCGGCTCGGCCGGCTGCACGTACGGCTCGTTGTAGACCGTCAGGTAGTAGATGACGTTCTCGCCGGTGAGGGTGTCGTCACCCTCGCCGTACATGCGCCGCAGGCCGTCGCGGACGATGTGTGCGACCTCGTAGGAGAAGGCCGGGTCGTAGGCCAGCACCGCGGGGTTCGTCGCCGCGAGCAGCAGCGAGTGGCCGTCGTTGTGCTGCAGACCCTCGCCGGTGAGCGTGGTGCGCCCGGCGGTGGCCCCGACCAGGAACCCGCGGGCCATCTGGTCGGCGGCGGCCCAGATCGAGTCGCCGGTGCGCTGGAAGCCGAACATCGAGTAGAAGACGTACACCGGGATCATCGGCTGCCCGTGCGTGGCGTACGACGTGCCGACCGCGGTGAACGAGCCCACCGAGCCCGCCTCGTTGATGCCCTCGTGCAGCAGCTGACCCTGCTCGGACTCGCGGTAGGCGAGCATGAGCTCCGCGTCGACCGAGGTGTACTGCTGGCCGTTCGGGTTGTAGATCTTCTGCGTCGGGAACATGGAGTCCATCCCGAACGTGCGCGCCTCGTCGGGGATGATCGGGACGAAGCGGTCGCCGATCTCCTTGTCCTTGATCAGCTCGCGCAGCAGCCGGACGAACGCCATGGTCGTGGCGACCTCCTGCTTGCCCGACCCCTTCCGGACGAAGTCGTAGACCTTGTCGCCCGGCAGCACGAGCGGCTTCGCCGTGACGCGGCGGCTCGGCAGCGGGCCGCCGAGGTTGCGCCGGCGCTCCCGCATGTACTGCAGCGCCTCGTCGTCCTCGCCGGGGTGGTAGTACGGCGGCAGGTACGGGTCGGCCTCGAGCTGCTTGTCGGTGATCGGGATGCGCTGGGAGTCGCGGAACTCCTTGAGGTCGGCGAGGCTCAGCTTCTTCATCTGGTGCGTGGCGTTGCGGCCGGCGAAGTGCGAGCCCAGGCCGTAGCCCTTGATCGTCTTCGCCAGGATGACGGTGGGCTGGCCGTGGTGCTCTAGCGCCGCCGCGTAGGCCGCGTGCACCTTGCGGTAGTCGTGCCCGCCGCGCTTGAGGTTCCACACCTGGGCGTCGGTCATGGGCTCGACCAGCGCCTTCGTCCGCGGGTCGCGGCCGAAGAAGTGGTCGCGGACGTACGCGCCGTCGTTGGCCTTGTAGGTCTGGAAGTCGCCGTCGGGCGTGGTGTTCATCAGGTTGATCAGCGCGCCGTCGCGGTCGGCGTGCAGCAGGGAGTCCCACTCCCGGCCCCACACGACCTTGATGACGTTCCAGCCGGCGCCGCGGAAGAACGACTCCAGCTCCTGGATGATCTTGCCGTTGCCGCGGACCGGGCCGTCGAGGCGCTGCAGGTTGCAGTTGACGACGAAGGTGAGGTTGTCGAGACCCTCCGTCGCCGCGATCTGCAACTGGCCGCGCGACTCCGGCTCGTCCATCTCGCCGTCGCCGAGGAACGCCCACACGTGCTGGTCGTCGGTGTTGGTGAAGCCGCGATCGCCCAGGTAGCGGTTGTACCGGGCCTGCATGATCGCGTTCATCGGGCCGAGCCCCATCGAGACCGTGGGGAACTCCCAGAAGTCCGGCATGAGGCGCGGGTGCGGGTAGGACGGGAGGCCGTGGCCGGGGCCGCCGTGGCTGAGCTCCTGGCGGAAGCCGTCGAGGCGGTCCTCGGTGAGGCGGCCCTCCAGGTACGCCCGGGCGTAGACGCCGGGGGAGGCGTGGCCCTGGATGTAGACCTGGTCGCCCCCGCCCGGGTGGTCCTTGCCGCGGAAGAAGTGGTTGAAGCCGACCTCGTAGAGCGTCGCCGACGAGGCGTAGGACGAGATGTGCCCGCCCACCCCGATCCCCGGGCGCTGTGCGCGGTGCACCGTCATCGCCGCGTTCCAGCGGATCCAGCGACGGAACGCGCGTTCCGCCTCCTCGTCGCCGGGGAACCACGGCTCACGGTCGGTGGGGATGGTGTTGACGTAGTCGGTGCTGGTCAGCGACGGGACGCCGACGTGTCGCTCGCGGGCCCGCTGGAGCATCCGCAACATCAGATAGCGCGCTCGCTGCTGCCCTGCCGCGTCGAGCACCGCGTCGAAGGAGTCCAGCCACTCGGCGGTCTCCTCCGGGTCGATGTCGGGCAGGTGGGCGGCGAGGCCGTCGCGAATGATGTTGACGCGCGGTGCTCCACCGGTGGTCTGGCCGGTCAAGGGATCTCCCTGCGTGGCTCTGCTGGATGGGTCTCGGACTCGGTACATCTCGGGGTCATCCCCTATCGTGCCCTCCGACGTAGGATCCCGTAACGAGTGGTTGCGGGTCGACGAGTCAGGTGTCCGGATCTCGCATCCGGATCCAGAGGAAGAGGGGTACACAGGCGTGGTCGCCGCGGAAGATGCCGGACGCCAGTCCGACATCGCGGGAAAGCTCGGCGTGGAGCCGGGCATGGTCGTCCAGGAACTCGGGTGGGACACCGACGTCGACGAGGCGGTGCGCGACGCCGTCGAGGAGAGAGCGGGCGACGACCTGCTCGACGAGGACGCCGTCGACGTCGTCGATCTCGTCCTGATGTGGTGGCGGGAGGGTGACGGGGACCTCGTCGACGCGCTCGTCGACGCCGGTGGTCCGCTCGCGGAGAGCGGCGTGATCTGGGTCCTCACACCCCGGACCGGCCGCCCCGGGCACGTCGAGCCGAGCGAGATCGCCGAGGCCGCCCCCACGGCGGGCCTGTCGCAGACGTCGAACGTCAGCGTGGGCGAGACGTGGGCCGGCGCCCGGCTGGTCGCGCCGAAGGCGGCCAAGTCCCGCCGCTGACCCCCGCACACCCCCCCCGCACCGCCGTCGCGTCCGCCACGGCGGATCTCAGACCTGGAGAGGCACGCACATGGCGCCCGAGGTGGGAACAGAAGCTCCCGACTTCACCCT
This sequence comes from Pseudonocardia abyssalis, assembly GCF_019263705.2. Lineage (NCBI taxonomy): Bacteria > Bacillati > Actinomycetota > Actinomycetes > Pseudonocardiales > Pseudonocardiaceae > Pseudonocardia > Pseudonocardia abyssalis. Next base: position 2,884,508 of record NZ_JADQDK010000001.1, on the reverse strand, counting down.
GAAGGACCAGAACAAGCAGGACGTGACGCTCTCGTCGTTCCGCGGCGCGAAGAACGTCCTGGTCGTGTTCTACCCGTTCGCGTTCTCCGGAGTCTGCACGGGCGAGCTCACCGCGGTCCGGGAGGACCTGGCCAGCTTCCAGAACGACGACGTGCAGATCGTCGCGGTGTCGGTCGACCACACGTTCGCGCTCAAGGCGTGGGCCGACGCGGAGGGCTACGAGTTCCCCCTGCTCGCCGACTTCTGGCCGCACGGCGAGGTGGCGCAGGCCTACGGCGTGTTCAACGACGCCGCGGGGTTCGCCCTGCGCGGGACGTTCCTCGTCGACAAGACCGGTGTGGTGCGGTTCGCCGAGGTCAACGGCCCCGGCGAGGCCCGTGACCAGGACGCGTGGCGCAAGGCCCTCGCGGCCGTGTAGGACCGCACCGGGGCCCCGGCCCCGGTCCGGCGGGCGCGTAGCTCAGCGGAAGAGCTCTCGGCTTACACCCGAGCGGTCGCAGGTTCGAACCCTGCCGCGCCCACTCTCATCGGTCGACCCCGGCCACGCCGATGGCGACGTCGGAGCAGTGACGGAGGCCGCGGCGGGTATCGGGTGCCGGAGCACGACCGGGCAGGCGAGGCCGCTGATGACCGTGGTCATTCCGGTCGGCTCAGCGGGTGCTCGTCGCCGGGATCGGGAGCCGCAGCTCTCCGCCGCTGGAGGTGCTCGGCGAGACGTGCCAGCACGTACACCTGTGTCACGATCGCGACCGAACCGACGAGTGCGGCGGTCGGTGACGCGGGCATCATGAACGCGGTGTGCGACACGAGGATGCCGCCGACGAGCCAGATCCGGTGCCGGTCACTCCACCCGGGCGATGTCTGCCAACGCAGCACCAGCCAGCCGAACGCGACGGCGGTCATCAATCCGACGACCAGCTTCTGGGCGGGGGACATCAGGTCGCCGAGCAGCATCGTGGGGCCGAGGCCGAGCGGGAGCAGCGTGGTGAGGAACGCCATGGTCAGGTACCCGGACACGACTCCGACCAGGGCCGGGTGAGGCGTGTTGCGGGCCCTGCGAACGCGGGCGGTGACGCCGCGGCGGGGGAGGACCACCAGCGCGATCACCCCGAGCGTCGCGATGAGCGCGAGGAACAGGATCGTGAAGCCCCAGGGGGTCCGGTAGCCGGGGTCCTCGGTCGCCGAGATCAGGTGGCGGAGCCCGAACACGCCCAGGACCGCGAGGGCGCCCGCGCCGGCCAGGCCCCGGTTGCCGAGGTAGGGCCGGTCCCGTTGTGCCGGGAAGAGGAGGTCGGTGATGGTGATCGGCACCAGGACGCTGAGCACGACGTGCACGCCGATCTGCGATTCCCAGTAGGTCCAGTTCACACCGAGCGCCCGGAATCCCCAGTCGGCGGCGCCGTACATGCGGGGGCTGGTCAGGGCCTGCAGGCCCAGGCCGTCCTCGGCGAGCTGGTAGGCCACGCCCAGCAGTACGAGGCTCGGCCAGGTGCCACCGGCCCGCACGGTCGCCTCGCGGAGCACGAGGACCCCGGCGCCGTACATCACCATCAGCAGCGGCACCAGCAGCCAGGTGAACGGCACCGCGACCGCGGTGAAGGTGAGCTCCGCGCACACCGTGGTCAGCAGTGCGAGCGTCCAGGGCGCCCGGTTCCACCGCCGGTTCACCGACCGGTTCATCCGGTGGCCGCCTCTCTGCGTGTCGGGTGGTGCGGACCCGGTGGGGGCAGCGACCGTCGTGTGTGCAGGAGCTCGTCGAGCTTCGCGTTCTGGGCCTTCGCCGTGGCCGTGGCCTGTTGTTCGACGACCGCGCGTTCGGCCGGGTCGTCCGGCATCGGCGGGGCGAGATCCGGATGCAGGCGGGAGGTGCGCAGCCAGGCGTCGACGTCCGGGTTCGCTGCCCAGCGCAGCTGCTCCGCGTTCGTCGAGAGGGCGAACCGGAGCCAGTCCACGTCGCTGCTCGGGTAGGGGGTGACGGGGCAGAGTTCGTTGCGCACGGTGTCGTCGGGACCGGTCGCCTCCATGTGTGCGACGAGTGCGGCGCTGAACACCGGCTGGCACGCGCGGACCGGCTGCAGGGTGATCAGCCCGTCCTGGAAGATCGGTATGACGGGCAGCTGCTTCACGGCGTCGGCGGTGCAGTCCACGTGCAGCACATGGGGGCCGGTCGGGAGCGTGCCGGCGTCGAGTTCGATGGCCGTCGGGTCGATGCGTGTGACCCGGCCGAGGCGGACGACGTCGGTGATCCTGCGCAGCTGTTCCAGCTCGGCCCGCGAGACGGTGGCGCAGCGGAACGCCGTCGGTCGCTCGTCCGGGGAGATCCTCAGCAGCGCTCCCGCCGCGTCGAGCCGGTCGAAGAGGTCGCGTACCGACTCGGCGCCCATGATCGCGGAGTGCTTCGCGGCGTGGTCCGTCGCGATGTCCGCGGCGCGGCGCAGCGGCATCGGCTGCACCGTCGCCCGGTCGATGAGCCACGGCGCGCGGGGCATGATCCAGGTCAGGTCGGCGGGGTCGACGCCCTGCTCCAGCAGCCAGAGGCAGGCGTCGATGCCGGTCTTGCCCGCTCCGACGACGACATAGCGGTCGGAGGGCCCGCGAACGGCGGGCAGCTCGTTCGGCGGCACGACACGGATCCCGTCGGCGACCGGGAACTCCGGTGGCCGCATCGCGGGCACCGTGACGCCCTGGTAGGTGGTGTCGACGATCCTGCGCCGCGCGGTCACCCGGTACCGGGTGCCCGAGGTCGTCACGTGGAACCGTCCGCTACCCCGGTACTCGGCCATCGGGAAGTAGGAGACCCGCCCGGACGGCAGGAACGTCCGGCGCATCACCTGGTCGAAGTAGTCGCAGATCTCGGCGGCGCCCGCCAGCTCGTACATCCCGGCGTTCCAGCCCGTCCGGTCGACCCGGTCCTCGCCGAGCGGGCGGGAGTTCACGCCGTACATCGCCGACGGTTGGTGCAGCCGTACGAAGGGGTAGGCGACGGTCCAGTGCCCGCCGGGTCGGTCGTAGCGGTCGACCATGGTGACGGTCGCCCGCGTCTCGGTCAGCAACGTGTCGACGAACGCCATCGCGGTCGCGCCTGCGCCGATCACGAGGTAGTCGGTGTCAATGTCGGTGTCGGTGTCGGTGTCGATGTCGGTGTCGATGTCGGTGTCGGTCACCATCGTGTCGCTCCTGTCTGTCTGTCCGGTCGGCTCAGCCCGAGGCGGCCATCGCAGCGATGGCGCCCTTCGTCCGGGCGATGGCCGTGCGCACTGCGGGACCGACGGCCTGCCCCTTCGCGATGTCGCCCATCCGTGTGCGGACCTGCCTCCGGTGACCGGTGGGCAGCGCGCGGCGCCGCAGCCTCGCGGCGTGCAGCACGCCGATCAGGGCAGCGGTGCGCTCGTCGGGCTCGCGCCCGTCGAGGACGGCGTCGGCGAGCCTGCTGCGGATCTCGGATCTGGCCGAGGCGTCCTGTGTGGGGTAGCGGTGTGCCGGGACGAGACCGAGCAGCCGGCCGCGTCGGCGCCGAAGCACACCGCGTTCGACGAGCGAGGCGATGGCGCGCCCCGGCGCCCCGCCGCGCGTCCGTCGCAGCAGCGTCGAGACCTTCACCCGGCCCGCGACCTCGGCGAGGACGGTGTCGAGGTGTCCAACCCCTGTCGGAGCCGGGTCCACGACCGTGACGACGTCGTCGTCCCCCACGGCGATGCGCTCGGCGAGGGCCAGCTCGACGACGACCGCACCGGCCACGGCCCAGTCCAGGCCAAGGCGGGTCCCGCCCCCGCCGGTGTCCTCGTCGAGGGCGAGCAGGACGACTTCCTCGGCGACGGTGAGCATCGGGATGTCCTTTCCGGTCGGGCGGGCGGTGCGGGGCGGATCGCCGGGTGGCGAAGCCCCGGATCGCTGGCTGCGTACGCTGTAGCGAACTACGCGTACACTGTCTCCAGGAGGACGTGCGACGGTCAATCGATCCTGGTCAAACGACTCCACAACGTGAACTAGTTCGGCCGAAGTGAACTAGTGCACTTTGGCCGCTGTCGACGACTGCGATCAGGAGGTCCGCATGTCGCAGGACGCTCAGCTGGAGCCGCTCTACCGGCGGATCGCCGGGGAGTTCGCGGCCCGGATCCGATCCGGTGATCTGCGGCCGGGGGACCGGATTCCGTCCATCCGGCAGATCGCCGACCGGTGGAACGTCGCGATCGCGACCGCGACGAAGGTGCTTGCCGCCCTGCGCGACGACGGCCTGGTCGAGACCACGGTGGGTTCCGGCACGGTGGTCAGTGCCTCCACGAACGGGCCGCGCCGGCCGGACCGGGGGGCGACGTCCACGTCGCGGTCGTTCCCGCCGCGTTCGGCCGGCGGGGCGAAGCAGGCACTCAGTCGCGAGCACGTGCTGCGGACCGCTGTCGCGATCGCCGACGTCGAGGGTGCGGGCGCGGTGTCCATGCGGCGGGTCGCCGCCGAGCTCGGCGTGGGGGCGATGTCCCTCTATCGCCACATCGCGAACAAGGACGACCTGATGACCGAGATGGCCGACCTGGTCTTCGGGGAGCTGGAACTCCCCGACCCGGGGCCCGACGGCTGGCGAGCCAGACTGGAGCTGATCGCGCGGTGGCAGTGGGGGCTGTGCCGGCGACACCTGTGGCTGCCCGGAGCGGTGTCGTTCACCCGGCCCTCGATGGCGCCGAACATGATGGTGCACACCGAGTGGACTCTGCGGGCGCTCGAGGGTCTCGGCCTGTCACTGCGCACGCGGATGCAGGAGGCGCTCGCGCTGCATTCGTTGGTGATCAACGCTGCACTGTCCACGGCGGACGAGGTGGAGGCCGAGCAGGAGACAGGTGTGTCGCTGGGCCGGTGGCTGCAGGCGCAGCGTGCACGGACCGACGCACTGTTCGCCGGCGGGCGCTTCCCCCTGCTGGCGCAGGTGCACGAGCAGGTCGTCCCCGACGTCGACGAGCTGTTCGACTACAGCCTGGCCCGGCACCTGGACGGGTTCGCGGTCCTGGTGGGGGAGCCACCATCGAGCGACTCGCGGTCGGCCTCGTGAACGCCGGCTCCGTGCCGGACTCCTCGACGGGTCGGTCCGTGACGGGTTCGAGCAGCACCACCGGCACCTCCCGGTCACCGGTCAGGACGGCGCGCTCGCGCAGTTCGGCGAAGAACGGGTACAGCCCGTCGGCGTGGGCGAGCCAGTCCGCGCATTCGTGCCCTCGGCGACGCGCGCGGTCATCAGCGCCCGGCGGGCCCCGTCCTGCAGCTGCACCGTCGGGTGGGCGGTCAGGTTGACTTCCGTGCCGCGCTGACCACTGCCGAGTGAGCAAGCGGACGTCCACGCGGTCGAACCGGAAGTCTCACCGAGCCCGGACGGAACGTCCGTGAGCGAATCCGGCGTCAGTTCTCACGGCGAGAGCTTCTCCGACGAGACGGCGAACGTGCTGTTCCGCACCGTCGGTGGACTCAACGACGGCGCGCACCGCGCCGGGCGGCGGGGCGCCGGGCGACCTTCTTCCTCGTGGGGGCGGGTCTGTCCGGTGCCGGGGTCGCGTCCCGGCGGGGGGTGCGCGAGCTGTTCGCCGTGCGCCCGCGGACGATCCCGATGAACTCCTCCATCAGCTCGGTGTTCTCCGCGTCCGGCCAGGCGAGACCGACACCCGACCCGGGCGCGTCGGTCAGCGGTCGGTACACGAGGTCCCGGCGGTGGTGGAGGCGGGCCAGCGACTGGGGGACGACCAGCAGGCCGACGCCGGCGGCGACGAGCTCGATCGCCGCGGCCGTCGTCGCGGGGTCGAACGCCGCGGACCGCCCCGGCCGCTCACCGGGCCAGACGAGTGCGTCGTCCTGCGGGCGGAGGACGATCTCGTCGGTCAGGTCCGCGACTGCTGCTTCCTCGGTCGCGGCGAGGACGTGACCCTTCGGGACGACGGCCACCGTGGTCTCGGTGTAGAGCGGGATCGTGTGGAGCCCGGTCCGGTCGATCGGCAGCCGGAGCACGGCCGCGTCCACGGCGCCGGACCGGATCAGCTCGAGCGCCTCGTCCGTGGTCGCGGAGACGAGCTCCAGGGTGACCCGGGGGCGGCGCTCGGCCCAGATCCGCGCCCACTTGCCCGGCGTGACGCCCGGGACGTAGCCGAGCCGGAAGGCTGTGGTGTCGCGCGGCTCGGTCACCGGCCCAGGCTATCGGCCGGTCCGGCCCCGATATCGTGGGCACATGACGCGGCAGAGGTCGACCCAGACGATGAAGCCCGCGACGGCGGCGAGGAAGCTCGGCGTGCACCCCGACGCGACGCCCGAGGAGTTCCGGGCCGGGGTGGTCTCGCGCGACGAGCTCGACGCCCTGCAGGCCGACCCGCCCGAGTGGTTGCGCGAACTGCGGCGCAACGGCCCGCATCCCCGCCAGGTCGTCGCGGACCGACTGGGGGTGTCGATCTCCGGGCTGGCCCGTGCCGAGATCACCGAGCCGCTGACCACCGCCCAGATCGCGGCGTTGAAGGAGGAGCAGCCGGAGTGGCTGCGCCGTGAGCGCAACACCCGGGCCGAGGCGCAGCGCGCGGAGGCCCGGCTGCGGGCCGAGCGGTCCGGGAGCCGCCCCGGCGGTCCGGTCGGGGGTTGACCGGGGCCGTCCCGGTGTCGGTCACCCGCAGGGCGGTGCGGTCGCGAGGCATCGGTGGTGGCCGGGCGGGGAACGCCCCACCCCGATGACCGCTCCACCGGGTGGCGTTCCGTCACCGACGTGCGGCCCGATCGTTGAACCGGCACGACAACGGATGGGGGCGTCGTGCCAGGACCGAGATGGGACCGGGACGCGGGTCGCTGGGTGCTCGGCGACGAACCGCCCGCGGCGCCGGGGCGCGGCACCCCTCCGCGGCCGGACCGGACGCCCGCGGCCCGACCGCCCGCAGCCCGACCGCCAGAGGCCCCCGACCGTCGCCCGGACGCCGCTGTGCGGCACCCGGGTGGCCGTCACGGAGCCGGGCGGCCAGTGGGCGGGCAGCCGGGAGACGGGCGGCCCGACCCGGGTCCTCGGCGCGGGCACCGCCGTGCGCCGGAGCCCTCCGGACCGGCCGCGGCCCCGCCCGGCCCGCCTCCGGGGGACCGCCGCCGGGCCGCGGCGGCCCCGCCCGACGGCGGCGGTGGTCTCCCCGGCGGGCGTCGTCGTGTCGCCGACGCACCCGCTCGGCCCGACCCCGGCCGGAGCGCCCGCGTCGACCGGCCCGGCGTCGACCGGCCCGGCGTCGACCGGCCCGGCGTCGACGACCGGTACCCGCCCGCCGACGCCGACGGCCCGGCCCCGCGGCGCAGCCGGACCGCCGGGATCGACCTCGGCGACACCCCGGACCGGCCGGGTGGTCGGCGCCGCCCGGACGCCCCGCGGCGCGACCCGGGCCGCCGGGAGCCCGGCCATCCGGCCGCCGGCGTCGGGACGGCGGACGACGACGATCGCCCGTCCGGCCCGGCCCGTGGTCTCGTGGACGGCGGTCGGCCGGTGCGTGACACGGCCCGCGGATCCGCGCGTGCCGACGCCCCCGTCGCGGGCCGACCGACCCGCGGCCGGCGCGGGCCGACCAGGCGGGACGACGTCCCCACGGCCGCCCGCCGACGGAGGTGGCTGTGGGTGGTCGCCGCGGCCGTCGTCGTCGCCGTACCGGTCGGCCTGGTCGTCCTCGACGGTCCGGACGACGGGTCCGGAGCCTCGCAGGCCGCGGGCACGGTGGAGATCGGGAGGTCGGCCGACAGCGACGGGTCGGCCCCGGCCCCGGCAGGCGACCCCGCCGCGACCGATGCCCCCGCGGGTCCCACGGCCACCGAGGTCACCTTCGAGGTGACCGGGTCCGGCCCGGTGGGTGCGATCACCTACAGCCGGGGGGCGGTGGTCGCGAACGTGTCCGGCGTCGAACTGCCCTGGGAGAAGACCGTCCCGGCGGCCGCCGAGACCGTCGAGTACTCGATCTCCGCCGCCGGTGCGACCGGCGAGGTCTCCTGCCGGATCGTCGTCGACGGAGTGGTCCTCGCGGAGGAGACGGACAGCGAGTACTCGGCGGTCTACTGCAGCGCCCGCCGCTGACGGCACGGGCCGGAGGACGGGCACCGAAGGTCCTACCGCCGACCCACCGCCTCCACGTCGAGGACGGAGGGGAGGTCGTGCAGGCCCGCGAGGAGGTGGGTGGGGCGCTCGACGGCGAGCTCGTCGCGGGTCTGGGCGCCGGTGAGCACGCCGACCACCACTGCGGCGCCGGCGGCGTGCCCGGCGCGGACGTCGAGCACGGTGTCGCCGGCCACCAGGACGTGGGCGGGGTCGGTGACGCCCGTCAGTTCCATCGCCCGCCGGATCATGTGCGGCTCCGGACGCCCCGCGGCGACCTCGGACGCGCAGACGACCGCGTCGAGCGGGTCGCCGACGGCCCAGCCGAGCGCCGTCAGCAGCGGGTCGGTGACCTGCCGGTCGAACCCGGTGGTCAGGGCGATCCGCACGCCGGCCGCCCGCAGCGCCGCGAACGCCTCCGGGACGCCCGCCATCGGCACCGGCGGGGTGTCGCGGTAGCGCGCGGTGAGACGGGTGACGAACTCGGCGTGCGCCGCCTCCACGACGTCGGCGCCCGGGTCGTCGAGCAGCGCGCGCAGGGCTTCGCGCTTGTCGGCGCCCATCCACGTGCGGATCTCCGGGTCGGTGCCCGGGGCTCCGCGGTCGCGCACCACGTCGGTGAGGACGGCGTAGACGGCCCCGCCCTCGTCGACGGTGGTGCCGGCGATGTCCAGTGCGACGAGCTCGATCATGTGGCACTCCCGAGACGGCGGCGCACGAGCGCCGAGAGCTGGTCGACGGCGACGATGAGCACGAGCACCACGAGGATGTGGGTGAGCATCTCGTCGAACTGGAACAGCTGGATGGACTGGTTGATGAGGAAGCCGATCCCGCCCGCACCGACCAGACCGAGCACCAGTGAGGACCGGACGTTGACGTCGAAGCGGTAGAGCAGCAGCCCGACGAACTGCGGGGTGACGGTCGGCAGCAGCGCGTGCGCGGCGACCTGGATCCGGCCGGCACCCGCCGAGCGCAGGGCCTGCGGCGGCCCGGGGTCGGCGTCCTCCAGCGCCTCGGCCCACAGCTTGCCCATCACGCCGACGTTGTGGCACACGATCGCCAGCACGCCGGGGAACGGGCCGAGCCCGACGGCGGTCACGAAGATCAGAGCGAACACGACGTCGGGCACGGCGCGCAGGAACGACAGGAGCCACCGCGTCGGCTGGTAGGCCCAGCCCGGGGCGGTCCCGCGGGCGGCGAGCAGGGCGAGCCCCAGCGACAGCGGCACCGACAGGGTCGTACCGAGCAGCCCGATCCAGAGCGTGACGAGCGCGCCCTCCAGGCTCGGGCCGAGCACGTCCCAGGACAGGTCCGGCGGGATCGCCTCGGACAGGAAGTCGGCCATGCCCCGCCAGCCGTCGACCAGCGCGCCGAAGGACACCTCGGTGGCGTTCCAGGCGACGACGTGCGCGGCGACCACGACGGCGGCGACGACCCAGCCGAGCACCACGGCCTTCGGGCGCTGTCGGCGGGAGGGGACGGGGAGGCGGCGCACCCCGGGTTCGAGCAGCGTCACGACACGGCCTCCAGTGCGGGGGTCCCGGGGTAGAGGGCGTCGACGGCGGCGGAGCCGACCGCGGCGGGGGCCCCGTCGAGCACGACCCGACCGCCGCGCAGCCCGACGATGCGGTCGGCGTGGCGGCGGGCGAGGTCGGGCTGGTGCAGCACCGCCAGCACGGCGAGCCGCTCGACGTGCGCGAGTTCGGTGAGCAGGGCGAGCACCTGCTCGGCGGCGGCCGGGTCGAGGGCGGACACGGGTTCGTCGGCGAGGACGACCCGCGCGCGCTGGCACAGCGACCGCGCCACGGCGACCCGCTGCTGCTGCCCGCCCGAGAGCGAGCCGGCGCGGTCGTGGGCGCGGTCGGCGAGCCCGACCCGGTCCAGGCAGGCCATCGCCTCCTCGCGCACCGCCCGCGGGAACAGTGCGGGCACCAGCGACGAGCGCAGGGGCAGCCGACCGAGCGCGCCGGCGCAGACGTTGTCGAGCGCGCTGCGGCGCCCGACCAGGTGGATCTTCTGGAACACGAGTGCGACGTCGAGGGGGCCGCGGGCCCGGCCGTCGACGGTCACGGTGCCGGCGTGCACCGGTACGAGCGCGGCGGCCGCGCGGAGCAGCGTCGACTTGCCGGAGCCGTTGGCCCCGAGCACGGCGAGCAGCTCGCCCTCGGCGACGGTGACGTCGACACCGTGCAGCACCTGGCGGTCGCCGAAGCGGATGGTGATCCCGGTGAGCGCGAGCATCAGATGTCCGCCTCGGTGAGGCCGAGGGTCGCGGCGAGGTCGAACAGCGGCTGGTAGGTGGAGCGGTCGACCGGGACGAGGGGCCCGGGAGGGGAGACGTCGAGCAGGGCGCCGATCTCGCCGACGGCCTCGGGCGGCAGGTTCAGCAGGGCGTCGGTGACCGCGGCCTTGAACGCCGGGTCCAGGTCGCCGCGCACGGTGATCGGGTCGTTCGGGATCGGGTCCGACGTCCAGACCTGCCGGTAGCCCGACGGGTCGAACGATCCCGCCTCGGTGGCGCTGGCGAGCTGCTGGGAGTTGATCTCCGCGGCGTCGACGGCCCCGTTGGTCAGGGCGAGCAGGGCCTCGGGGTGCCCGCCGGCGTAGTCGATGCGGACGTCGGACTCGGCGATGCCGGCGTCGGCCAGTGCCTGGCGGGGGAGCGCGTCGCCGGAGGTGGACCCGACCGAGCCCAGCGCGAGGGACCGGCCGCGGAGCTGGTCGATCGAGGCGATGTCGGAGGCCGCCGGCACCCAGATGCCTGCGGTGTAGCTGGAGAGCCGCCCGTCGGCGTCGCCGAAGGAGGCGATCGGCTCGGCCTTCGCCCGGTCGCTGGCGAAGACGTAGCCGAGCGGGCCGAAGATCGCGATGTCGAGGCGGCCGTTCTGCATGGCCAGTACCTCGGCGGAGTAGTCGTCGGTGATCGTCAGGTCGACGGGGCAGTCCAGCGACTCCGACAGCGAGTCGGCGAGCACCTGTGCGGCGGGGGTGAGGCGGGCGGGGTCCTCGAACGGCTCGACCCCGAAGCGGATCTCGCCGCCGGGGCAGGTGGGTGACTCGGGTGCGGCGGGCGCGCCGCAGGCGGACAGGGCTGCGGCCGACAGGGCGAGGGCGAGGGCGGCGCGGTGGATGCGCATGGGGTTCTCCGGGAGTGGGGGTGGACCTAGAAGGAGTCGAGGACGGAGGGGGCGAGGCCGAAGGCGGTGGTCATGCCGATGCCCGACGTCACGGACACCGCCGTGACGCCCGGTGCGACCCGCGCGCGGAGGAACTCGCCCTCCGCGCTCGCGTAGACGCCCCGCCAGCGGTGCACGACACGCAGGTCGTGGACGCCGAGCAGGGACCGGGTCTCGGCGAGCAGCAGCTCGTCGAGGGACTCGTCGGAGAAGGGCGGGTGGGTGCGGGCGTAGGAGTGGGTGTCGCCGACGACGAGATCCCCGTCGGGACGCTGGGTGAGCATGTGGTTCACGACCGCGCCGAGGAGGTCGGGTCGCTCGTCCGCCCAGCGCCCGCGTAGCGCCCGCGCACCGGCCGTCCGGGACAGGGCGGGGTAGCGGAGCATCGAGCTGCCCGTGAGTACGGCCGGGTCGATCCGCAGGCCCGGTGCCCGGACCTGCAGCATCTGCAGCACGCAGCGCTGCAGTCCGGCCTCCTCGGCCACCTCGGGCAGTAGGCGGTCCAGGTCGTGCCCGGTGCAGACGACGACGCGGTCGGCGCGGAGCTCGCCGCGGCCGGTGCGGACGACCCCCTCGTCGACGCCGAGCACCGGCGTCGCCCAGTGGAACGTGACTCCGGGCTGCCGGGCGAGCCACGCGGCGATCGCCGGGGCGGCGGCGCGGGGGTCGACCCGGATGTCGCGGGGCAGGAACGCCCCGCCGAGCGCGCCCGTCACCGGCACCCGCCCACCGACGGCGGCCGCGTCGAGCAGCACCACGTCGTCGGCGCCGCGCTCGTCGGCCAGCTCCTCCAGTGCGGCGAGCTCCTCGGCGGCCCGGGCCACCACGACGGTGCCGGTCTCGACCGCGGAGAAGCCGGCCGCGCGGCCCATCCGCAGCCAGGTGCCGCGGGCGCGCTCGCCGAACGCGAGGGCCTCGCCGGTCTGGGCGGTGACGCAGCCGTGGCCGAAGTTGCGCACCGACGCCCCGACCGCCCGCTCGTCGCGTTCGACGACGGTGACCGACAGCCCGCGGGCGACCGCCTCCACGGCGTGGGCCAGACCGACGATGCCGGCGCCGACGACGATCAGGTCACTCGATGGGGTCACGGGAGGAACCGTGGCAGTTGCCGACGGGCCCGGCAATAGCTTGTATGGACAAGTCATCTGCCGTTCATCTCGCGCTCTCCGGGCGACGGCACCCGACTGCGACGACTTGTAGAGTCAGGTTCATGGCCGCCCCCCTCCACCGGACGCTCGCCGCCGAACTGCGCCGCCGGATCCGCAGCGGAGCGATCGGCATCGGGGAGTCGCTGCCGTCCGAGGCGCAGCTGTGCCGGGAGTTCGCCGCCTCGCGCGGTCCGGTGCGTCAGGCGCTGGCCGCGCTGCGCGACGAGGGGCTGATCGGCGGCGGGCAGGGCAAGCGCCCCGTCGTGCTCGACGCCGTGCCCGCCCAGCCGTTCGAGTCGTTCCAGTCGTTCACCCGGCGGGCGGAGCTGACCGGGCACGTCCCCGGGCAGCGGTTGCAGGAGATCGCGCTGCGCCGCCCGGAGCCTGCGGTGGCCGCGGCACTGCAGCTCGACGACGACACCCCCGCGGTGCAGCTCCTACGGCTGCGGCTGCTCGACGGGCGGCCGGCGATGCTGGAGCGGATGACCTACGTCGAGTCGGTCGGCCGGGCACTGCTCGACGCCGATCTCGACGCCGGTTCCATCTACGCGCTGCTCACCTCCCACGGCGTCGACCTGCACGCGGCCCGCCACACCTTCGACGCGGTGGCCGCCGACGCCACCGACTCCGCGCTCCTCGAGGTGCCGGTGGGGAGCCCCCTGCTCCGCGAGCGGCGGCTGACGTCGGACTCGTCCGGCCGCCCGCTGGAGTGGTCCGACGACCGCTACCGCTCCGACGTCGCCACCGTGACCGTCACGAACACCCGCAGCTCACGGGCGCCCGTCACCCGGCTCTGACCGGCCCGGGGGCGACCGCCTGCCGGGGGGCGGTCCCGGCCCGCGCCGCGACGATCGCGCGGTCGAGGTCGTCGAGCGCGAACGGGCCCCCCACCAGTTCGGCGAACGGGTAGCGGCGGTGGTGGGCGGCCAGGAAGTCCATCGCGTCCCGCAGGTCGGCGGGGCCGTAGTTGTGCACGCCGACGACCGTGTGCAGGCCGCGGACCAGGCGTTCCGGGTCCATCGGCACCGGGTCGCCGGGGGAGACCGATCCGGCGAGGACGGCGACGCCGCCGACGTCGAGCGCCTCCAGGCAGGCCGCCACCGCGGACGGCACCCCGGACAGCTCCACGGCCACGTCGACCGGCTCCGTCCCGGCGGCGTCCGCGGTCACCTCGTGCGCGCCGAACCGGACGGCCCGCTCGCGGCGGACGGGGTCGGGGTCGACCGCGACCACGCGGGCCCCGGCCGTGGCCGCCATCGCCACCGCGGTGACGCCGAGCATCCCTGCGCCCGTGATCAGCACGCGGCGGCCGGTCAGCTCGCCGCCCGCGCGCAGCACCGCGGCCACCGTCGCCGTGGCGCAGGACGCCGGGCTCGCCACCACGTCCGGCACGTCGTCGGGCACCTCCACGATCGCCGTGCCGGGCAGCAGCACGCAGTGCGTGGCGAAACCCCCGGTCAGGGGCGCCGCCCCGTCGAGCGGCTCGTGCCCGTACTTGCGCAGCCGCCGACACTTCTGGGTCATCCCGCGCGTGCACCGGGCGCACGTCCCGCACGCCGCCGTGACCGACCAGACGACCCGCCGCCCCGGGACCACGGGGGACCCGTCGACGCAGGTGGGCGCACCCTCCCCGACGGCGAGGACGGTTCCGACCTGCTCGTGACCCAGCACGCCCGGTGCGGGGGTGGGTCGCCGCCCGGTCACGGAGTGCAGGTCGCTGCCGCACACCGTCGCGAGGTCGATCCGCACGAGGACCTCGCCGCGCCCGGGGACGGCCGGGGTGGTCGCGGGCACCACGACGAACGGGCGGCCGATACCGTCCCAGCGGGCGTAGCGGACGGCGACGGGTGCACTCATGTCCGCAGCGTCGCACGAGGCCGGGCCCGCGGGCGACAACATGTCATGACAAGTTGGTGAACCGCGCGGCTCGTGGCGGGGCGATGATTTCCGGGTCTCGTCGGCGTCTTCCGTGGACGAGCGACGAAGGAGGCACCGGTGGGCGATATCAGGGTCCTGGTGGCGGGTGCGAGCATCGCGGGGCCCGCGCTGGCCCACTGGCTGCGTCGGCGCGGCGCCGAGGTGACCGTGGTCGAGCGGGCTCCAGGCCTGCGTCCCGGCGGGCAGGCGGTGGATGCGCGCGGGGTGGCCAGGGAGGTCATCCGGCGCATGGGGCTGGAGGATGCGGTGCGCGCGGCCCGCACCGACACCGCGGGCGCGTACACCGTGGACGTGGACGGGACCGTGCTGGAGACCTTCCGCGCGGACGACGACGGCGGTGACGGGTACATCGCGGACATCGAGATCCTGCGCGGGGACCTGTCCCGGGTGCTGTACGACGACACCCGCGACGGTGTGGAGTACGTCTTCGGCGACCGGATCGCCGAGCTGACCCAGGACGCCGACGGGGTCGAGGTGGTCTTCGCGGGCGGCGACCGGCGGCGCTTCGACCTGGTGATCGGGGCGGACGGGTTGCACTCGGGGCTCAGGGCGACGGTGTTCGGGCCGCGGGAGCGGTTCGTCCGCCATCTCGGGCTGGTGCTGGCGTTCTACAGCGTGCCCAACGAGTTCGGTGTCGACCGCTGGCTCACCGACTACCAGGACCCGGCGTCCGGGCGTTCGGCCGGCCTCCGGCCCATCGGGGACGCCACCCGGGTGATGGCGATGCTGTCCTTCCCGGCGGCCGGGTTCGACGTGGACCACCGGGACGTCACGGCGCAGAAACGCCTGCTGCGTGAGCGGATGGAGGGGCTGGGCTGGTCGACCCCGCGCATCCTCGAGCACCTGGACGACTCCCCGGACTTCTACCTCGACCAGGTCGCGCAGGTGGTGATGGACCGCTGGTCGAGCGGGCGGGTGGGGCTGATCGGGGACGCGGCGTTCAGCTCGTCGCCGATGTCGGGGCAGGGCACCGGGCTGGCCCTGGTCGGCGCGTACCTGCTGGCCGGGGAGCTGGCTGCGGCCGGGTGGGACCCGGAGGCGGGGTTCGCCCGGTACGAGGCGCGGATGCGCCCGTTCGTGGAGGCCAACCAGGAGATCGGCCGGATGCACGTGGAGCAGCTCGCCGCCACCGCGCCGGACGCCGCACCCGCTCCGGAGCCCGACATGGACGCACTGATGGCGCTGGTCGAGCGCGCGATCAACGGTGTCGAGCTCCCGGACTACGCGGGCGTGCCGGACTCCGGAGCCGCCGCCGGACCGCCGGTCGCCCCGTCGGCCGGGCCGCCGCCGGCCACCTCGGGGTGATCGAGTGGCGGATCAGCGCAGCCGGCGGGCCCGCAGGACGAGGTCCTCGGCGTGGTGGGCGCCCGCTCCGCCCTCGGGCACGACGCGGGGCCGCTGCTCGTCCACCTCCACGTGCCAGTCGTCGTCGAGCAGGGCGGTGATCATCGAGGGCCAGACGTAGTCGGCCGGGTCGAAGCCGCCCTCGGCGGGGCGGTGGTCCTCCACCCCCGCGTGGTGCACGACCAGCAGCACGCCACCGGGGGCGACGGCGGTGAGGAGCGCGCGCTCGGCCGCGCCGCCGGGGGTGCGCAACAGGGCCGGGTACTGCGCCGAGACCAGGTCGAACGACGCCGCCGGGAGGTCCGCCTCCACCAGTCCGGCGTGCACCCGGTGGACGGTGACCCCGGCGTCGCGGGCGTGCCCGGCCGCCCGCTCCAGCGCCACCCCGGAGACCTCGAGCGCGGTGACGTCCCATCCGGCGCGGGCGAGCCAGACGGCGTCGGCGCCCTCGCCGCAGCCGACGTCGAGCACCCGGCCGGCCGGGAGATCCGCGACCTCCGCGACGAGCGCGCCGTTCGGCCGGCCGCTCCACAGGTTCTCGCGGTCCGCATAGCGCCCGTCCCACTCCGCGCGCACCGCGGGGTCGCCGAGGTAGGTGTCGGGTGGCGGGGGGACGGTTCCGTCGGTCATCGGCCCACCGTGGCCCACCGCGGACCGGCGACGCAAAGTTCGTTGCCGTTCCGGCAGGAGTCGACGGAGCGGGCCCCTCGCCGAGCGCCGCCGGAGCCACTCCCGTCGCCATCTCGTCGACGATGTAGGTTAGGCATTCCTTGCCTCAGGAGGTCATGACATGTCCCGCCGGACGTTGCCCGTACTGCTCGCCGCGTTCGCGCTCACCGCCGCGTGCGCGGCCCCGGCGGCCACCGACCCCGAGGACCCGGCCGCGCCGGCCGCGGCCGGCGCGTTCCCGGTGACCGTCGAGCACGCGTACGGCAGCACCGAGATCCCGGCCGAGCCGGTCCGTGTGATCACCCTGGGCCTGTCCGACCAGGACCCGCTGCTCGCGCTCGGCGTCACCCCGATCGCGGTCTACCCCTGGTACGGCGACCACGAGTTCGCCACCTGGCCATGGGCGCAGGACGAGCTGGGTGCCGCGCAGCCGACGGTGCTCGCGGGAGGGGTGCGCAACGAGTCCGAGCCGCCGATCGAGGAGATCGCCTCGCTGCAGCCGGACCTCATCCTCTCCCTCTACAACGCCACCACCCCGGAGCAGTACGAGCTGCTGTCGCGGATCGCCCCGACCGTCGTGCCGGACCAGGAGTTCGTCGACTTCACCATCACCTGGCAGGAGGCCACCCGGGTGACCGGGGAGGCGCTGGGACGCGAGGCCGACGCGGTGGCGCTGGTCGACCACCTCGAGCAGGAGTTCGCCGACGCGGCCGCGGCCCACCCCGGGTTCGCGGGTCAGGAGGCCGTGGTGGCCGAGCGGTTCGAGCCCGGTGAGTCGATCGTCCGCTCGGGCAACGACGTCCGCGCGCGGTTCTTCGGGGACCTCGGCTTCACCGTGCCGACCGAGGTCGCAGGCGTGCCGGCCAACGACTTCGGCGAGATCACCGTCTCCGACGAGCTGATCGGCGAGCTGTCCCGCGACCTGCTGGTCTGGAACGTCGGGTTCGGGCCGGAGGAGCGCGCCGTCGTCGAGGCCAACCCGGTTTACCCGACGCTGCCCGTCGTGCAGGCGGGCAAGGTGCTCTGGATCGAGGACCCGGTGCTCTCCGGGGCGTTCACCTGGGGGACCGTGCTCAGCCTCGACTACGCGCTGGAGCAGCTGGTGCCCCAGGTGGCACAGACGGTCGGCGGGTGACCCGCCCGGTTCTGTCAGGGGTGCTCGCTACGGTCGGCCGATGAGCCGGCACATCCAGGTCACCTTCGACGCCCACGACCCGCGCGGGCTGTCCAGCTTCTGGCGCGACGTCGTGGGTTACGTCCATCCCGCACCACCCGGTGTCGAGCTGCCCGACGGGGCCGACCCGTTGGCCGCGTGGGACGAGTTCCTCGAACGGGTCGGTGTGCCGGAGGAGCGGCGCAACTCCAGCTCGGCCGTCGAGGATCCGGACGGACACGGGCCGCGGCTGTTCTTCCAGCAGGTGCCGGAGGGCAAGGTCGCGAAGAACCGACTGCACCTCGACGTCCGCGCGGCCCCCGGACTGCGGGGGGACGAGCGGATGGCGGCGCTGGAGGCCGAGTGCGGGCGGCTCGTCGCGCTGGGGGCGACCCGCGTGCGGCGCGACGAGCCGGCACCGCCCCTGAGCGCCGGCTTCATCGTGATGGCCGACCCCGAGGGCAACGAGTTCTGCCTGGACTGAGCGCCCGTCGGTGACGGGCGGCGGCCCGGCACCCACGTGGGGAGTGGGCCACCCCGGCGGGCGGGTACGTTCTCCCTGTTGCCCCGGACCACCGGCGACGGCTCCCGTCGTCGAGTGGAGAGGCCCGACATGGCCGACGTCCGCAGGCTCCCCGCACCGGTCGCCGAGATCTGGGACTGGCAGATGCGCGGCTCGTGCCGCGGCATGAACAGCGACCTGTTCTTCCACCCCGACCGGGAACGCGGTCCCGCCAGGGCCGGCCGCGAGAGACGGGCCAAGCAGGTGTGCCGGGGATGCCCGGTGCTCGACACGTGCCGTGAGCACGCGTTGGCGGTGCAGGAGCCCTACGGGGTCTGGGGCGGGCTGACGGTCGCCGAGCGCGACGAGCAGATCCGCGGCGACGCCGAGCGGCCTTCCCCGGGTCCGCGTGGGTGAGCCCGGGACGACCACCCGCGCGCTGCTGGCCATCGACCGGCACGGGACCGGCGACGCCGCGCTCGCGGAGCGCATCTGCCGCGCGTGCATGGCCGGCCTCGACGTCGACGGAGCGGTCCTGTCGTTGTTGACCGCGACCGTGTCCCGCACGACGCTGTGGGCGTCCGACGCCACGGCGGAGCTGATCGAGGAGCTGCAGTTCACGCTCAACGAGGGGGCCTGCATGGAGGCGGCGGCGACCGGACGCCCGGTGCTGGTACCGGACCTGCACCACGGCACGGAGACGGCGCGCTGGCCGGTGTTCGCCGCCGCCGTCGCCGAGCGCACGATGGTGGGCGCCCTGTTCGCGCTGCCGCTGCAGTGGGGCGCCGTCAACCTCGGCGTGCTCGACCTCTACCGGCTGGCCGCGGGCGGGCTCGACGCCGCGCAGTACCGCGACGCGATCAGCGCGGCCGACCTGGCGGCGCTGATGATGCTCGGTCAGCGCACCGACCCCGCGCCGGTCGACGGGTCGGACGGCGCGGACCCGACCGGGGGGAGCTGGCTGGCCGAGGCGTCCGGCCACCGTGCGGAGGTCCATCAGGCCACCGGGATGGTGCTCGCCCAGCTGGGGGTCGGTGCCGTCGAGGCACTGGCGCGGCTGCGCGCCCACGCGTTCGTCGAACAACGGCTGCTCGTCGACGTCGCGCGCGACGTCGTCGCGCGGCGGCTGCGGTTCACCGAGGAGATGAGGTAGCGCCGATGACGGACCAGTTCGAGGAAGCCGGCCCCGTGCCGGGCGGCCGGGAGGAGCGGGTGGTCACCGCGTTCGTGGATCTCGCCGACTCCCTGGTCGACGACTACGACGTCGTCGACCTGCTCGACCGGTTGGCGGGCTACTGCGTGGAACTGCTCGCCGCGGAGGCGGCCGGGATCATGCTGGGCGACCCCCAGGGCCGGCTGCGGGTGGTGGCCTCGACCAACGAGCAGTCCGACTGGATGGAGCTGCTGCAGCTCGAGGCCGACGAGGGCCCCTGCGTGGAGTGCCACCGCAGCGGGACCCCGGTCGCGGTCGCCGACCTCACGACCGCGGCGGCCCGGTGGCCGCGGTTCGTCGCGGCCCTCGCCGAACGCGGGACGTACGGCTCGGTGCACGCCCTGCCGCTGCGGCTGCGCGGCGAGGCCATCGGCACGCTGAACCTGTTCCACCGCCGTCCCGGGCCGCTGCCCGTCGCGGACCTGGCCCTGGGGCAGGCGCTGGCCGACGTCGCGACGACCGCGATCCTGGCCGAGCGGGCGATCGGCCGCGGGGAGGTGGTCAGCGAGCAGCTGCAGGCCGTCCTGACCAGCCGCGTGATCATCGAGCAGGCCAAGGGGGTGCTCGCCGAGCGGGGGCCGCTGGGCATGGACGAGGCGTTCGACCGGCTCCGCAGCTACGCCCGGGACCATCGCCTGCGCCTCGCCGCGGTCGCCCGCGAGGTCGTCGACACCGCACGGGTAGCGGCCGACGTGCTGGCCGTCCGGGCCGACCCGCCACGGTGACCGGTCAGTGGTCGATCGTGGCCGTGCCGGCGTCGTCGTGCCGGGCGCCGGGGTCACCGCGTCGAACCGCGCCAGCTGACCCGGGGTGAGCGCGAGGCCGTCCGTGGCGGGGTTCTCCCCGACGCGTCTTCACCCCACGGCCCGGCACCCCCGAGGCCGACGCCGTCCCCCTGCCGGCGAGCCGGAACGCGAGCGGTCAGGACGCGCCCGCGCGCTGAGCAGGACCGACCGGAGCGGCGGTCAGGTGGTCCAGGGCCAGCAGGGCGTGCTCGACGGTCGCGGGCCGGGCGGGCAGGAGGGGGAGCCGCGGCCGCGGTGACGCGATGCGGCCCAGCGCGTGCAGCACGCCCTTGACCACCGCCGGGTTGGGTTCGGCGAAGGCCGCGGCCGACCAGCGCGCGAGAGCGTGTCCGAGCCGTCGGTGCCCCACCGGATCGGCGGCACGGACGAACCGCACGAACTCCGCCGTCGCGAGGTGGGCGGAGGCGAGGACCGCGCCGCGGGCCCCGAGCCCGAGCAGCGGTGCGGCGAGGACGTCGTCCCCGGCGAGCACCGCGGTCGCATCGGGGAGGTCGCCGAGCAGGTCGACGGTGCCGGCGTCGATCACGCCGGGCGCGTACTTCATGCCGACGACGCCGTCGATCCCCAGCAGCTCCCGCAGGCACCCCGGCCCCAGCGGGAGCCCGGTGCGGTACGGGACGTGGTAGACGATCAGGGGGACCGGGCTGGTCCGGGCGAGCTCGGTGACGTGGGCGACGACGCCCGCCTCGGACGGGCGCAGGAAGTACGGCACGGTGACCATGGCGGCGTCGATCTCCGGCCACCGGGCGAGGTCCGCCAGCGCCGCGCGGGTCGACGCGGTGTCGTTGGAGCCCGCGCCGACCACCAGGCCCACCGGCCGGTCGCGGCACAGGTCGGCGCACACGTCGATCACCGCGCGGCGCTCGGCGAGGCTCAGCGCGGCCGGCTCCGCGGTCGTGCCCAGCGCGACGAGCCCGGCCGCACCGGCGTCGAGCACCTCGCTCCCGAGTGCGGCCAGCGCGTGCTCGTCGAGCCGGCCGGAGTGCGTGAACGGGCTGATCAGGGGGACGTGGACGCCGCGCCAGTCGGTCATGGCGACACGGTCCCGCCCGAGACACGACAGGTCCAGTTCGCTTTCCTTTGTTCTTTCGTAAGCTGAACCGATGCTCGACGTCCGTCGCCTGCGGCTGCTCCGGGAACTCGCGCTGCGCGGCACGATCGCCGCGGTGGCCGAGGCCCTCGTGTTCAGCCCGTCCGCGGTCTCCCAGCAGCTGGCGACGCTCGAACGGGAGGCCGGCGTCCCGCTGCTGGAGCGGACCGGGCGCGGGGTGGCGCTGACCCCCGCCGCCCATGCGCTCGTCGCGCACGCCGAGGTGATCCTCGACCGCCTGGAGCAGGCCGCCTCCGACCTCGCCGACCGCAGGCACGGCCCGGCCGGTCCGGTGCGGATCGGGGTCTTCCCGACCGCCACCCGCACGGTCGCGGTCGCGGCGCTCGCCCTCCTCGGCACCGAGCACCCGGGCCTGGAACCGCGGCTGTCCGAGATCGACCCCGCGGCCGTCGGCGACGCGCTGCGGGCCGGCGACCTCGATCTCGCCCTCGTGCACGACTACGACCTCCTGCCCGCGCTCGACGAGCCCGGGATCGCGACGTCGGCGCCGCTGTTCACGGAGGTGATGCTGCTGGCGACGACGACGCAGGAGCCGACGCTCACCGGTTGCGCACACGCCCCGTGGATCACGGCGACCCCGGCCACCCGGTGCCACGACACGACCGTCCGCGCCTGCCACGCCGCCGGCTTCGCCCCCGCCGTCCGCCACCGGATCGACGACTTCACCGCCGTGCTCGCCCTCGTCGCGGCGGGGCACGGGGTCGCGCTCGTCCCCGAGCTCGCCGCCGGTGACCCGCCGCCCGGGGTGGTCCTCACGCCGCTGCCGATCCGCCGCCGCACCACGACCGCCTGCCGGGCCGGGGCCGAACGGCACCCGGCGATCCTCGCGACCGCGTCGGCGCTGCGTCGCGCGGGGTCCGCGGCGTCAGGTTCGGGGTGACCAGCCCAGCGCCGGGCCCAGTCGGGTGGCGGTGTCGGTGAGGATCTGCACGTAGTCGGCGTGCTCGAAGCCGAACGGCAGTGCGAAGACGACCTCGTCGACGGCGCGGAAGCCGGCGTGGGCGTACAGCGTCTCCGCGACCTGCTCGGAGGAGCCCAGGACATCGGGGGCGAACAGCATGCTGGCCGGGCCCTGTGGCCGGGCGGTGCGCGGGGTGCGGGCGTCGACGTAGGCGGCGTACTTGGCCCGCTGCTGCGCGGTGGCGGTGTCGGTGGGGATGACGACGAGCCCCTGCGAGACCCGCGCCTGCTCCCCGGCGGGGTGCGCCGCGCGGAACGTCTCGATCTGGGCGGCCTGGAGTGCGGCGAAGTCGGTGGCGTCGGGACCGGGGGCCTTGAGCACGCTGCTCGTCAGCAGGGACAGCCCCTGCTCGCCCGCCCACCGCGCCGATCCGGGGCTCGCGGCGCCGTACCAGATCCGGTCGGCGAGGCCGGGGGAGTGCGGCTGCACGCGGTCGGAGAACTCCTCGATGCCGACCCTGCCGGAGAACGGGCTCGCCGGTTCCCCGCGGATCAGCGCGACCAAGCGCCGCACCCGCTCGTAGGTGAAGTCCTCGGCGTCGGCGGTGTCGGGGTAGAGCGCGTCGCGGACGTCGGCGAAGCGCATCGGCGGGCCCACGGACACGCCGGGGTTGATCCGGCCGCCGGACAGGACGTCGACGGTGGCGAGGTCCTCGGCGAGGCGCAGTGGGTTCTCCCAGCCCAGCGGCGTGACGGCGGTGCCCAGTTCGATGCGGCTCGTGCGCTGGGTGGCCGCGGCCATGACGGCGACGGGGGAGGAGATGCCGTACTGCAGGTGGCGGTGGCGCAACCGGGCCCCGTCGAAGCCGAGCCGCTCGCCGAGCTCGATGACCCCCAGGGTGCTCTCGTGGCCGGCGCGGGGGTCGGCCCCGTCGAACGAACCGATGGTGAGGAGGCCGAGCTTCCGCAGGGGGACCGAGGCAGGCGGCACGTCGGCCGGTCTAGGAGCGCGCTGACGAGCTCGGGCCTGCTGCGCGACGCCCGGGCGGCGCCCTCGCCGCGTTGGACGACCGGACCGATACGACAGCGGTACCGGCCCGATCCTCCGCCGTACGGTGCCACCACCTGGACGCTGCTCGCTACGGCCGGAGCCTCGCGGTGCCCTCCTAGGCATCCGGGACGGGTCGGAGGACCGTGGATCCGAGCAGGCGGCACGCGAGCAGGGCGACCTCGACGTCGATCCGGCCGTCGGACAGCGGGCGGCCGCGCACCTGCTCGGCCCGGCGGACGCGGTACTGGATCGTGTTGCGGTGCACGTGCTGCTCGGCGGCCGCGGCGGCGAGGCTGCTGCCGGTCGACAGGTAGACCCACAGGGTCTCGCGCAGACGCGCGGCGGGTTCGTCGTCGTCGGCGAGGCCACCGAGCGCGGCCTGCACCCAGTGCGCCGCGGTGGAGGGGTCGAGGGCGAGCAGCGCCAGCGGGCCGAGCTGCGCCGGGGTGATGAGCCGCAGCCCGCTGCGGGGGTCGGCGGCGACGGCGATCTGCTGGCCCTGCCGCGCCTGCCGGTGCGAGCCGCGGAACCCGGCCGGTCCGGGGGCGGGGTCGCCGAGCGCGGCGAATGCGCCCGTCAGCGTGGCCCGCACCGCGTCCACCGGGACGGATGCCGCGGGGAACCACCCCCACAGCGTCGACGCGTCGGGAGCGACGACGAGCGGCGGCCGGGTGCAGCCCAGTGCCGCCGCGACCTCGGGGACGAGGCGTTCGAGCCGCCCGGGGCGGGCGTCCTCGTCGACGTCCGGGCCACACCACAGGACCGCGGCGACGTGGGGCGGGGCGAGGTCGTAACCGGGTGCGGTGTCGGAGTCGGCGGGCCGGGAGGCGAGCAGCGCGGTGACCTTCGCGAGCCGGGCCGTGTTGCGCTGCCGCATCCAGCCGTCGCGCTCGGTCTGGTAGGCGGCGACGACCTCCTCGGAGACGGCGTCGACGATGCTGAACGTGACCGACGCCAGGTCCCGCGCCGCCGCCGCGATCTCGCCCGCGTCGGCGCTCGTCGCCGCGATCAGGTCGATGAGCTCCCGCTGGAACGCGGCCTGCCCCAGCCGGTAGGCGCGCAGCATCACCGAGATCGGGACGCCGCGCTGCGCCAGGTGCCGCGCGAGCTCGAGCCCGACCTCCGGGGCGCGGACCCCGGCCACCGGCGCACCCGACCCCAGCACGTCCAGCCCCGCCCGGATCGTGTCCTGGACGGTGGCCGCGAGCACCGCGCGCAGGCGGGGGTCACCGGCCAGCTCGGGCAGCGCGACCGCGATCTCCTCGAGCACGCCGGCGACCAGCGCGGTGGAGTCGGCCAGCAGCCGTTGCGCCAGGTGGCCGAGGGTGTCCGACGCCGAGGGGGGCACGGGCGGAATCTACGGGGGTCAGGCGTCCAGGCGCGCGAGCGGCACGAAGTCGACCTTGTCGCGGACCCCGCAGTCGGGGCAGGTCCAGTCATCCGGCACGTCCGACCAGGAGGTGCCCGCAGCGAAACCCTCCGACTCGTCGCCGTGCGCCACGACGTAGGTGTGGCCGCAGCCGGGGCAACGGGCCGCGGCGACGTCGTCGCCGACGGCCGGGGCCGCGGTGTCCGGCCCCGCGTCGACGGTGTCCGTACCGGGCACCGGGTAGCGGGCGAGCAGTTCGGCCTCCCGGCCGGGCTGGAGGTTGGCGCGGCGCAGGTCACCGTCGTAGTGCGCGACGACCAGCGGGTCCATCACGCGGCGGAACAGCGGCGGGATCACCGCGAGCGCCATCATCCCGGTGTAGCCGGTGGGCAGGACGGGGCTCTCGGGGAAGTCGCGCAGGGTCTGGAAGCGCCGCGTCGGGTTGGCGTGGTGGTCGCTGTGGCGCTGCAGGTGGTAGAGCAGCACGTTGGTGGCGATGTTGTTGGAGTTCCACGAGTGCGCGGGCGTGACGCGCTCGAACCGGCGGCGGTCGGGCGGACCGGTCTTCTGCCGCAGCATCCCGTAGTGCTCCATGTAGTTGACGAGCTCCAGCAGCGTGAAGCCGAAGGCCGCCTGGATCACCAGGTACGGCAGGATCCCGACGCCGAACAGCGCGATCAGCGCCCCCCACAGCACGACCGACATCAGCCACGCGTTGAGCACGTCGTTGCGCAGCCGGTAGGGGTGCTGGTCGCGGCGGGCGAACCGCTTGCGCTCCACCCGCCACGCGCTGCGCAACGACCCGGCGACGGTGCGCGGCCAGAACGCGTAGAAGCTCTCGCCCATCCGGCTCGACGCGGGATCGTCCGGGGTGGCGACGCGGACGTGGTGGCCGCGGTTGTGCTCGATGTAGAAGTGACCGTAGAAGCACTGCGCGAGCGCGATCCGGGCCAGCCAGCGCTCCGAGGACTCCTTCTTGTGGCCCAGCTCGTGCGCGGTGTTGATCCCGATGCCGGCCACGGCGCCGAGCGTGAGCGCGAGCCCGACCTCGCCCGCGACGCCCGCGTCCTGCGTCGCGATGAACCACATCCCGAGCACCAGCCCGACGTACTGCAGCGGGAGGAACGCGTAGGTGATCCAGCGGTAGTAGCGGTCCTCCTCCAGCGCCTCCATCACCTCGTCGGGCGGGTTGGAGTGGTCGCGCCCGGCCACCAGGTCGACCAGGGGCACCACGACGAGCACGATGAACGGGCCCAGCCACAGCGTGGCCTCCAGCGCCGTCCCCGCGTAGAGGGCCAGGGCCAGGAAGGGGAGCAGCGGGACGATCAGCCCGAGCGTCCACAGGTGGCGCTTGTGGTCGCGCCAGGTGTCCTGGCCGTCGATCGGCCGTTCCAGTGCGTAGGTCCTCAAGGCGTCCTCCCCGGTGAGCCGTGCCGTCCCCCGGACGCTACGAGCGCGCCGGTGCCCGTCCATCGGGCTGCGGGACGAACCGTGGGCCGCGGGTTGGTCTCCGGCACAAGTCGGTCTCCGGCACAACCCCGCCCGCCACGTGCAGGCGGGCGATCCGGTCCTGCACGGCACCGTCGCCGACCGCCTTCCACCAGAGCTCCTCGACGGCCGGCCGCCCGTCGGGGTGCACCGCCGAGGGGAAGCCGTTCTCCCGCACCGGGTGCGCGTCGGGGAGGGGGCCGCCGTCGGCGCGAGGATGCTCCTGTTCCAGACCTGGTGCGGCCCGCGGCCGTGCCACGGCCTGCCCTCGATCCGGACCCGCTGCACCTGCCCCGTGCGGATCACCTCCCGGCACGCCGCGGAGAACTGCGGGCCGCAGGGCTCGCCGTGGACCTCGTCGATCCTCCGGCCGATCCGCTCCTGCACCGATCCGCCGTTCAGGGCGGCGGCCGAGGAGTTCACCCGGCGGTAGCGCAGGTCGGTGTCGACGTAGGTGAAGCCGACGGGTGCGTTCTCGGAGAGGCCGTCGAGCAGGGCGAGCACCCCGGCGGGGTGGTCGTCCCGTTGCGCGTGCACACCGGCCATCGACCTCCGTGCTCGTCCTGGGCGCCGGCGGGGGCGGCCGTTCCAGAACCTGGCCCGTGCCGGCCCGGGTGGCGACCCCGCGATGTCGCCGGAACGGGGTCCCAGCAGGAGTAGCGGTGAGCCGGTACCGCCACCTGCGCGCGCCGGCCCGGCGTCGGGGCAGAGCCGTTCGGGGCGGCCCTGCGTCGTCCGGGTTGTCGGCGTACGTCCGACCGGGGGCTTCGACGGCGGAGATCTGCTCTTTGCGTAGTCGGTTGACTACAGTGAGATATCGAGTGAGTGACGCGAGCACCTCGATGATCGAGCAGGAGTGACCTCGTACATGCCGTCCCAGATCGTTCCCGGCACCCGTTTCGACCTCCTCCACCCCGACCTCTACCTCGACCCGCACGCCCTGCTGCACACGATGCGCGAGCAGGCGCCGGTGTACTTCGTCCCGGAGCTGGACTCCTGGATCCTCACCCGCTACGACGACGTCGGGGCCGCGCTGCGTGACCCCCGCTTCCACGCGGTGGAGGAGCACAAGAAGGTCGAGGCGCTGCCCGCCGACGTGCAGCACGAGCTGGCGCCGCTGCGCCGGATCTTCACCGAGTGGGGCGGGCGCGACGATCCCGCCGCGCACGAGGTGTTCCTGCGGGCGCTCAAGAAGTACTTCTCCCCGCGACGGGTGCTCGACCAGCTCCCGGTGATCGAGCGGATCATGGACGACCTGCTCACCGCGGCACTGGCCCAGGGGTCCGTCGTCGACCTGGTGAACGACGTCGCACACCCGCTGTCGATGTCGGTGGTGTGCGAGCTGCTCGGCATCCCGCGCGGCGACGTCGACATGGACCTGATGCTGCGCGCGTCCCAGGCGATCTCCGAGCTGCTGGAGATGGGGGAGCCCGAGCAGCTGCACCGGTCGCAGGCCGGGATGCTGGAGATGGGCGAGTTCCTCGCCCCGCACGTCGACGCCGCGCGCCGGGGCGAGGGGTCCGGGCTGCTCGACGTCATGGCCGGGCCGGGCACCGCGCTGCGCTACAGCGACGCCGAGGTCGTCTCACAGGGGATCATGTTCACCGTCGTCGGGTACCACACCACGGCGAACCTGCTGGCCAACGGCATCCAGCTGCTGTTCGACCACCCCGGTGAGCGGGCCCGGCTGCAGGCCGACCTGTCCCGCATCCCCGCGGCGTTCGACGAGATGATGCGGTTCCACGGGCCGGTGTCGACGATCCGCCGCATGGTGCTCCAGGACGTGTCGCTGCGCGGAGCGGTGATCCCCCGGGGCGACACCGTGATGCTCGCGCTGCTCGCCGCCAACCGCGACCCCGCGGTGTTCACCGACCCGGACGAGTTCGTCATCGGCCGCGCGAACGCGCACCGCCACGTCGGGTTCACCGTCGGGCCCTACAGCTGCATGGGCCAGGCGCTGGCCCGGCTGGAGGGCGAGGTGTTCTTCCGGACGGTGCTCACCCGCTGCCCGGACCTGGCGCCGGCCGACCCCGTCCCGGACTGGACGGTGTTCCGGCCGCTCGGCCGGGAGCTGCGGACCCTGCGCGTGCACCCCGGCGGGAAGGCGTAGGCGTGCGGCAGGTCCTCGCCGCCATCGCCGACCGCCGCGCCGGGATCGACGCCCACCCGCTCTACCGGTGGATGGGCGGTGACGACGCCCCGCTCGAGGAGCGGTTCGTCTTCGCCCCGCTGTTCGCCAACTTCATCCTCGGGTTCCGGGACATGAACCGCTGGTTCATGCGCTACCCGCAGCCGCGCGACGCCTACGAGGAGGCCATCAACCGGCACACCGAGGAGGACGAGACCCACTCCGCGCTGTTCCTGGAGGACTGGGCCGAGCTCGGCCTCGACGAGCACCTGGGCTGGGGCGTCGAGGACACCGTCGCCTGGTACTACGCGGCGCCGGAGACCGAGGTGTTCCGCCGGTACGCGATGCGGATCCAGCAGATGTGCGTCGAGACGACCGACCCGCTCGTCCGGTACGGGTTCATGGAGGCCATCGAGACCTGCGGGCACGTCTTCTTCGGCCACACCGCCCCGCTGGCCGCGGAGCTGGCGGCCCGCACGGGGGCCGCGCTGCGCTACTTCGGGCCCTACCACCTGGACCGGGAGACGGGCGGCCTGATCGACGCCGAGGACCTGTTCGAGACGGCGGTCCTCACCGACCGGCAGCGCGTGGAGTCGCTGCGGCTGGTGCACGAGGTGTTCGACATGTTCACCGACAAGAACGACCACCTGCTCGCCTACGCCGAGCGGGTCACCACGAGCCGCACCGTGCCGAGCCCGGCGGCGGACCTCCGCCGCCGGGCCACCACGGTGGCGGCGGTCCTCCCGCCCCCACCGGACGCTCCTCCGTCCCCGGCGCACCGTCCCGTCGCGGAACGGCTCGCCGAGCGGATGGACGGCCTGCGCGGGCACCCGTTCCCGGCCTGGATCTCCGGCGGCGGCGGATCCGCGGCCGACCGGCTGGCGGCGTTCCTGCCGCTGTGGATCCCGGACATCATGGGCTACGCCGACCTCATGACCTACGCGCTCACCTACCCGGACCCCGCGACGCCGCCGGAGCGGGCGCTGAACCGGCGGGTGCGCCTGCTCGCCTCGCACCACGGGCTGTTCGCCCACGACGCCGCCGCACTGGACCTCGACGGGCGGCTCGCGCTCACGGCGGGGGAGACGCTGCGCCTGCTCGGGTACGCGCCGCGCACCGACCTGCAGCGCCGCAGCACCGCCGCGTTCGTGACGGCCGCGTACCGCCACCGGAGCCCGGTCGTCCGGTACTGGCTGGTGGAGGCGCTGCAGGGCAGCGGGGAGGCGTTCTTCCACCACGGCGGCCTGCTCGCCGGTGAGCTGGAGGCCCGCGACGGCGTCCGGCTCGACTACCTCGCCGACCGCCACCGCCTCGCCCACCCGCGGCTCCCGCCCGACCCCGAGGCCGACGCGGTCGTGTTCACCCGGCTCCCGCTGACGCCGGGGGAGCGCGACAGCGCGATCCGGGTCGTCGACACCGTCTTCGACCGGCTCCAGGAGCAGTTCGACCAGTCCCTGCGTCTGGTCGGGGCGACCTGACCGCGCTCAGGTCTCCGACAGCGCCGCCGAGAACCCGAGCAGTGGCGCCATCTCCGGTCCGGGCAGCGCCGGGCCCCACAGGAAGCCCTGGCCGAAGCGGCAGCCGAGCGCGCGGAGCTGCTCGGCCTGCTCTGCGGTCTCGATCCCCTCGGCGACGGCCTCGAGTCCGAAGGCGTCCACGATGGCCAGTATCGCGGCGGCGACCCGGTGCTGTTGCGGGTCGGAGTCGAGGCCCGTGATCAGGGAGCGGTCGATCTTCACGATGTCGAGGAACATCCGGCGCAGGTAGCCGACGGAGGAGTAGCCCGTCCCGAAGTCGTCGATCGCGACGCCGACCCCGGCGGTCCGCAGCTGGTCGAGCGCCGCGATGGTCTCGGCGTCCTCGCCCATCAGCTGCGACTCGGTGACCTCGAGCGTGAGGTCGGCGGGGGGGACCCCGTGGTCGGCGAGGCACTCCAGCACCCCGTCGGCGAACAGGGGCGTGCGCAGCTCCACGGGCGAGACGTTGACGTGCAGGGCGAACCCCGCCGCCCGCGGTGACGTGGCCCGCCACTGCGCGAGCTGGGCCACCGAGGTCCGCAGCACCCAGCGGTCCAGCGCCGCGATCAGGCCGGTGTCCTCCGCGACGCCGATGAAGTGGGCGGGCGCGAGCGGTCCCCGCTGCGGGTGCATCCACCGGACCAGCGCCTCGACCCCGGTCGTGTAACCCGATACCAGGTCGACGATCGGCTGGTAGTGGACGACGAGCTGCTCGCCCGTGATCGCGTGGCGCAGGTCCTCGGCCAGGCGCACCCGGGACAGGGCCGCCGCGTGCATCCGGGGTTCGAAGATCTGGACCGAGCCGCGGGCCCCGTTCTTCGCCGCGTACATCGCGGTGTCGGCGTCGCGCAGCAGGGTGTCGGCGTCCTGCCCGCGCACCGCGAAGCACACACCGATGCTCGCGCTCACCCAGCACGACCGCTCCCCGGCCTGGACCGGCGCCTGCAGTGACGCCCGGATCCGTTCGGCCATGGACAGGACCTGCTCCGGCGTGGCGTCGAGGACGACCAGGGCGAACTCGTCGCCGCCGAGGCGGGCGACGGTGTCGGCGTCGCGGACGACCCGGCGCAGCCGGTGGCCGATCTCGATGAGCAGCAGGTCGCCGACGCTGTGGCCGAAGCTGTCGTTGACCGTCTTGAACCCGTCGAGGTCCAGCAGCAGCACCGCGGGCGGGGCGGCGCCCCGGTCGGCGCGGGCCATGGCCCGGCCGATCCGGTCGCCGAGCAGCGTCCGGTTCGCCAGCCCGGTGAGCGGGTCGTACAACGCGAGGCGCTCCAGCTGCTGCTGGGCCTGCTCCAGCTGCTCGGTCCGCTCCGCCACCCGGGCCTCCAGATCGCTGTTGAGCGCCTGCAGCTCCTCGGCGAGCATGTTGACCCCGACGGTCACCGCGTCGATCTCGTCCGAGGCGGGTGAGGGGACCATCCGGGCGCCCCGCTCGCCCGCGGCCAGTCGCAGGACCAGCTCCACCAGCTGGTCGAGCCGGCCGTCAGGCGGTGTCGCCATGGTGCAGCCAGGCCACCGCGGCCGTCTCGGAGGTGAAGAACCTGGTCGGCACGGGCACGGAGCTCACACCCATGGCGAAGTTGGCGAGCACCCGGTCGACCGGTGAGCGTCCGAGCAGTGCGATCCGCGACGCCGAGCACTTGCGCCGGAAGGTCATCCGCGCGTCGCGCGAGAGCGTCGCGGTTCCCCGCATGTCCACCAGCAGGGGCCGTTCGCGGTCGGCGTTGGTCATGTCGACGAGCCCCATCGCCTGCTGCGCGAGCCGCCCCGTGATCTGCAGCCCCGCCGTCCAGCTGAGCCGGACGATGCCCGACGGGTCGACCCGCACGACCATGACGTGGCGGGGATCCGCCGAACCGCTCACCTTCTCGGTCACGGTGCGAACCCCCTCGGGTGTGAGCAGAGGTCCGGACGGTAGTCGCGACTCCCTCTGGCCATCGAGCCGAACCCCGCGGACGTTATCCGTCGTACGACGGCATCACCTGTTCGAGCGGCGCTCACGCCCGCTCCGCGCCGCCGTGAGGAACTGCTCACCCGGCGACGCCCGCGTTCGTCACGTCCCGGCAACACGACCTTCCTACCGTTGACGGGTGGCCGACCGGGAACCGAACAGCGTCCGATCGGTCTGCTCCTACTGCGGCGTCGGGTGCGGGATGGTGCTGCAGATCGGCCGTGACGCGACCGGGGCGCGGCGCGTCGAGACGGTCGCGGGCGACAAGGAGCACCCGGCCAACCGCGGCCGGCTGTGCACGAAGGGCGCCACCAGCGCCGAGATGCTCGACGTGCCCGGGCGCCTGGGCACCGCGCTCGTCCGCGCCGACCGCGGCGGGGAGCCCGATCCCACCCCGGTCGACGACGCGATCGCCACCACCGCGCGGCGGCTGCGCGCGATCCTCGACGAGCACGGCCCCGACGCGCTCGCGCTCTACGTCTCCGGCCAGATGACGCTGGAGGCCCAGTACCTGGCCAACAAGCTGGCCAAGGGGTACTGGCGCACCAACCAGATCGAGTCGAACTCGCGGCTGTGCATGGCGAGCGCGGGCACCGGCTACAAACAGTCGCTGGGCTCCGACGGCCCGCCCGGGTCCTACGACGACCTCGACCTCGCCGACGTCTTCCTCGTCACCGGTGCCAACATGGCCGACTGCCACCCGATCCTGTTCCTGCGGCTGATGGACCGGGTCAAGGCGGGCGCGAAGCTGATCGTCGTCGACCCCCGCCGGACGGCCACCGCCGCCAAGGCCGACCTGTTCCTGCAGATCCGTCCGGGCACCGACCTGGCGCTGCTCAACGGGCTGCTGCACCTGATCGTCGGGAACGGGCACGTCGACGCCGGGTTCGTCGCCGCGTCCACCGACGGCTGGGACGTGATGGAGGGCTTCCTCGCGGACTACCCGCCGTCGACGGTCGCGGAGATCACCGGCCTGGCCGAGGACGACATCCGCACCGCCGCCCGCTGGATCGGCGAGGCGGGCGAGTGGATGAGCTGCTGGACGATGGGGCTCAACCAGAGCACCCACGGCGTCTGGAACACCAACGCGCTGTGCAACCTGCACCTGGCCACCGGTGCGATCTGCCGTCCGGGGTCCGGCCCGTTCTCGCTGACCGGCCAGCCGAACGCCATGGGCGGGCGCGAGATGGGGTACATGGGCCCGGGCCTGCCGGGACAGCGCTCGGTGCTCGTCGACGCCGACCGGGCGTTCGTCGAGGAGCGGTGGGCGCTCCCGGACGGCACCCTGCGCACCGACGTCGGCACCGGCACCGTCGACCTGTTCGAGCGGATGGCGGCCGGGGAGATCCGGGCCTGCTGGGTGATCTGCACGAACCCGGTGGCGTCGGTGGCCAACCGCAGCACGGTGATCGCGGGGCTCGAGGCCGCGGAGTTCGTCGTCACCCAGGACGTCTACGCCGCGACCGAGACCAACGCCTACGCCGACGTCGTGCTGCCCGCGGCGATGTGGGCCGAGGTCGACGGCGTGATGATCAACTCGGAGCGGTCGCTCACCCTGCTGCGACAGGCCGTCGACGCTCCGGGGGAGGCGTTGCCGGACTGGGCGATCATCGCCCGGATCGCCTGCGCGATGGGCTACGCGGACGCGTTCACCTACTCCTGCGCCGAGGACGTCTTCGACGAGATCCGCCGGTTCGCGAACCCGGCCACCGGCTACGACGTCAGCGGCGTCACCTACGAGCGGCTGCGCGCGGCCCCGGTGCAGTGGCCCGCGGCCCCCGGCTCCGCCGACCGCAACCCGACGCGCTACCTCGGCACCGGCCAGGGCCTGCGGTTCGCGACGCCGTCCGGGCGGGCCGCGTTCCTGCCCCGCCCGCACCTGCCCGCCGCCGAGCTGCCCGACGACGACTTCCCGTTCGTGCTCAACACCGGCCGGCTGCAGCACCAGTGGCACACGCTGACCAAGACCGCGAAGGTCGCGAAGCTGAACAGGCTCAACCCCGGCCCGTTCCTCGAGATCCATCCCGACGACGCCCGCGGGCACGGCATCGCCGACGGCGACGCGGTCGCGGTGGCGTCGCGGCGCGGGCGCGCGGTGCTGCCCGCGGTGGTCACCGATCGGGTGCGGCCGGGGAACTGCTTCGCACCGTTCCACTGGAACGACCTGTTCGGCGAGTACCTGGCCGTCAACGCCGTCACGAACGACGCGGTCGACCCGGTGTCGTTCCAGCCGGAGTTCAAGGCGTGCGCCGTCTCGCTGGTGCGGGTGGGGTCGCCCGCGGAGGTGGCGCCCCTGACGCTCCCGCTCCCGGAGCCCGCCGCCTCCGCCGCCGCGGCCCAGCCGTCGGACCTGATGACCGCTCTGGGGCTGGCCGACGAGCGCGCACCCGAGCTCAGCCCGTCCGAGCGCCGCTACCTCGCGGGGTTCCTCGCCGGGGTCGGCCCCGCGCCGGATACCGTGCCGGTGCTGCCGCGCGGCGCCCCCGTCGGCCCCGGCACGACGCTGTGGATCAACGGCCTGCTGGCGGGGATGTTCTCCCGTGTCCCCGCTCCCGCCCCGGTCGCCGACACCGGGCGTCCGGTGCTCGTGCTGTGGGCGTCGCAGACGGGCAACGCGGAGGAGCTCGCCGGGGTCGTCGCGGAGCGGCTGACGGCGGCCGGGCGGTCACCGCAGGTCCGGAGCATGGGCGAGTGCGGCCCCGGTGACGTGCCCGCGCACGTCGACCTGCTGGTCGTCAGCTCCACCTTCGGCGACGGCGACGCCCCCGACGTCGGCACCGACTTCTGGGACGCGCTCGCCGCCCCCGACCGCGCCCCGTTCGACGACGTCCGGTTCGCGGTCCTGGCCCTCGGCGACTCCAGCTACAGCGACTTCTGCGGCCACGGCCGCCGCCTCGACACCCGCCTCGACGAGCTCGGGGGTTCCCGGCTGGTGCCGCGCGTCGACTGCGAGCCCGACTACGACGGCCCGGCGGGCTCCTGGCTCGACCAGGTCCTCGCCGCGCTCACCGACCGTGTCCCCGCCGCCGACCCTGTCCCCGCCGCCGACCGTGTCCCCGCCGCCCCCGCACCGGTGCGCCGCAGTACCCCGGTCGCCGTGCCCTCCCGCCTGACCGGCAACCGCCTGCTGAGCCTGCCCGGCTCGGCGAAGGAGGTCCGCCGCTTCAGCCTCGACGTCGGCGACCTGGGCTACGAGGTCGGCGACGCGCTGAGCGTGCGCCCCGCCAACCATCGCGACCTGGTGCAGGAGTGGCTCGACCTGACCGGCCTCGACGGGGACGCGTCCGTCGACCTCGGCGGGGAGCTCGGCCACGTGCCGTTCGGCGAGGCACTGCACCGCCACCTCGACATCACCCGGATCACCACCGACCTGCTCGGCTTCGTCGCCGACCGCACCGCCGACCGGGAGCTCAAGGACCTCACCCGACGGGGCAACGGCGTCGAGCTCGCGAAGTGGACGTGGGACCGGCACGCTGCCGACGTCGTCACCGAGTACCCGGTGCGCGCCTCGGCGCAGGAGTGGGCCGACGTCCTCGGGCGGCTGGTGCCGCGCCTGTACTCGATCTCGTCGAGCCCGCTGTCGAGCCCGCGCGAGGTGAGCCTGACGGTCTCCGTGGTGCGCTTCGCCAGCCGCCGAGGCGTCCCGCGGCGCGGGGTGTGCTCCACGTTCCTCGCCGACACCCCCGGGGAGCACGCGGTGCCGACGTCCGTGCGGCCGTCGTCGGGGTTCCGCCCGCCCGCCGACCCGTCGACGCCGATGGTCATGGTCGGGCCCGGCACCGGCGTCGCACCGTTCGTCGGATTCCTGGAGGAGCGCCGCGCCCGCGGCCACACGGGGCGGAACTGGCTGTTCTTCGGCGAGCAGCGCCTGGCGACCGACTTCTACTACCGCGACGAGATCGAGGCCCACCGGGCCGACGGCACCCTGCACCGCGTCGACCTCGCGTTCTCCCGCGACCAGCGCGCCAAGGTCTACGTCCAGGACCGCATGCGCGAGCACGGCGCCCAGCTGTGGAGCTGGCTGCAGGACGGCGCCCACTTCTACGTCTGCGGCGACGCGTCCCGGATGGCGAAGGACGTCGACCGGGCGCTGCGCGACGTCGTCGCGGCCCACGGCGGGCTCGACGAGGAGCGGACCGCGGCCTACGTCAAGCAGATGGCGGCGGAGAAGCGCTACGTGCGCGACGTCTACTGACCGCACCCGGCGGCGGCGTCCGGTGCGATGGCGGGGTTGGCGGCCAGCGCCCGGATGAACTGCTCGAAGCGCGGGTCGTCGGGGGAGTCCAGGGCGAGGCGGTGGTTCCAGGCCTGCAGCGAGATCGGGCTGTCGAGGCCGGGGTAGGGCGACATCAGCAGGTCGTCGGCGTCGGTCACACGGTCCAGGGCGAGCGCCCGCACCGTGGCCGGGGCCGTGCGGGCGGGGTCGTAGGTGATCCAGACCGCGCCGCGCTCCAGCGCCCCGACCGCCTCGGCGTCGGGGATCGGGTCGGGATGGGCGACGCCGTCGCACGCCGCGAACGTCGAACCGGACACCCCGCCGACCGGCGGGACGCCCGGCCCCGGCCCGACGACGATCCCGGGGATCCGGGTCGACGGGTCCGGCTGCTCCGCCGACGGGGTGAACGACGCCAGCTCCCGCTCGGCCTCGGACGGGATCAGCGTGCTCACCGCGACCGACCCGAACGACACCGCGGCCAGCACCAGGATCAGCGGCCCGCCGTAACGCGACCACCGGCTCGCGGGCGGGTCGTCCTCCGGGGAACGGGGTGGTTCGGCAGGATGCGACACCCGACCAGGCTCCCACGCCCCCCCGGCCCCGGCCCGAGGGACGGCCCGGGACAGGTCGGTCGTCGGTCAGAGCCGTCGGATTCCCTCCTCCACCGCCACCCGGCAGGTGGGGGCCGGGCTCGATGGGCAGAGCTGCCCGTTGAGCCCCACGGGTCAGCCCGGCAGCGCTCCGGTGCTGACCAGCTGCTCCGCGACGACGACGAGCTTGCGGTTCACCGACTGGGACGCGGCCGAGAGCCGCGCGAAGGCGGCGTCGGCGGTGATCCGGTGGCGCTCCATCAGGATCCCCTTCGCCTGGCCGATGACGTCGCGGCGGTCCAGCGCCGCCCGCAGCTGGTCCGTGCGCAGGCGCTCGGCCAGGGTGAGCACCGCCTGGGTGGCCAGCACCTGCGCCACCAGCTCGGCCCGGTGGTCGAACGCCCCGGCGGAGGTGGCGTAGAGGCTCAGCGCGCCGAGGCAGCGGGCGTCGATGTGCAGGGGCAGGCACAACATGCTCGCCACGCCCAGGTCACGGGCGCCGCCGCGGAAGTCGGGCCAGCGGTGGTCGGTGGCCATGTCCTCGATGTGGACGACCACCTGCTTGCGCGCCGCCGTCAGGCACGGGCCGTGGCCGAGGTGCCCCTGCAGCTCGTCGAGCTCCAGGGGGATCGACCCGGCCGTCGCCATCGGCGTGAGGTGCCGGTCGGTGTCGGCGACGATGATGCCGGCGCAGGTCGTCCCGGGGACCGTCGCCACGGCGATGTCGATTATCGCGCCGAGGGCGCTGGGCAGGTCGGCGTGCTCGACGCGCAGACCTCGGGCGATGTGGTCCGCGACCGACCAGATCCCGTCCTGGTCCAGCGGGGGAGCAAGCGTGTCCGGGGATGTGCTCATGGGACTCCTCGTCGCGGCTGACGCGACCGGGTACCCGCTCGGGGACCCCCGTATGCGCGGCTGCGGAGGGGGGCGACCTGTCCTATGGTCGTTGCCGGGCCGCTGCCTCAGTGGGCCCACCGGTGCAGACAGGCGCCCCCCCGCACGTCCCCCGTGGAGGCGTCATGTCCCGAGACCGAGTGTGTCCCCGATGACCGACCAGTTGCCCCGGGTGCGCCTGCGCCCCGACGTCCTCCTGTTCCGCCCGCCCGGCGTCTACCGCGCCCAGAGCGACTCCGCGGTCCTCGCCGAGGCGATCCGCCGTGGCGGCTACGCACTCGACCGCCATGTCCTCGACGTCGGGACCGGATCCGGGGCCCTCGCGCTCGCCGCGGCCCGGGGCGGGGCCGCGTCGGTCACCGCCGTCGACCTGTCGCTGCGGTCGGTGCTCGCGACCTGGGTGAACTGCCACCTGCAGGGCGCGCGGGTCGCGGTGCGCCGCGGAGACCTGTTCGCGCCGGTGGCCGGGCGACGGTTCGACCTGATCGTCGCGAACCCGCCGTACGTCCCGGCCGAGACCGACGTGCTGCCCCGCCACACCCGGGCCCGGTGCTGGGACGGCGGCGTCGACGGCCGGATCGTCGTCGACCGGATCTGCGCGGGCGCGAGGGCGCGACTCACCCGCGGCGGGGTGCTGCTGATGGTGCACTCGGCGGTCTGCGGTGCCGAGGCGACGATCGACCGGCTCACCGACGCGGGGATGAGTGCGTCGGTGGTCATGCGGGCGTCGACCCCCTACGGCCCGGTGATGCGGGCGCGGGCCGCGATGCTGGAGAGCCGGGGCCTGACCGCGCCGGGCGAGGACGTGGAGGAGCTGGTCGTGGTGGAGGGGCGTCGTGTCGACTGAGCACCAGGACACCGGACGGCGCCAGGTCGTCCTGACCGAGGAGGGCCCGGTGCTGGTCACGGGCCCCGTCGAGGTCGTCCTGCCGGACGGCCGGCGGGTCACGTCCGACCGGCCGGTCACCGCGCTGTGCCTGTGCAGGCGCAGCCGCCGCTACCCGATCTGCGACACGAGTCACCGCACCCGGACACGGGAGGACACCTGATGCTGACCACGACCGCACCCCAGCCCGTCGCGTCCCCGGAACTGCCGGCGCCGCGGGGCCCGATCTCGACCGCGGTGATCGACGCGCTGCGCGGCGGCCCGGCACCGAGGGTCGACGTGACCGGCGCCGACCCGTACGGCGAGGACGTCCAGCTCGCCCTGCACTGCTGCTACGAGCTGCACTACCGCGGCTTCGACGGCGTCGACGACGACCTCGAGTGGGATCCCGCGCTGCTCGCCCTGCGCGGTGGGCTGGAGCGGCTGTTCCTCGGTGCCCTGCGCGCCGACGTCGAACCCGGCGACGACGTGGCGGCCGAGGTCGACGCGCTGCTCGTCGAGCCGGTGGGCCCCGACGTCGTCGGCGTCTCGCACCACCTGCGCCGCGACGGCGAGCTGTGGCAGCTGCGCGAGTACGTCGCGCACCGCTCGATCTACCACCTCAAGGAGGCCGACCCGCAGGCCTGGGTCATCCCGCGGCTGTGCGGCCCGGCTAAGGCCGCGCTGGTCACCGTCGAGCACGACGAGTACGGCGGCGGCGACCCCGACCGCATGCACGCGCGCCTGTTCGCCGACATGATGCGCGCGGTCGACCTCGACGACGCCTACGGCCACTACGTCGACGCGGTGCCCGCCGAGACGCTCGCCGAGGTCAACCTCATGTCGATGTGCGGGCTGCGGCGCAGCCTGCGCGGCGCGCTCGTCGGGCAGTTCGCCGCCGTCGAGCTGACGTCCTCACCCGGCTCGGAACGCCTGGTCCGGGCCATGCGACGGCTCGGGTGCGGGCCCGCGGCGGTGGCGTTCTACGACGAGCACGTCGAGGCCGACGCGGTGCACGAGCAGATCATCCGGCGCGGGGTGCTCGGCCCGATGCTCGCCGCGGAGCCGGCACTGGCCGCCGACGTCGTCTTCGGCGTCCGGGCCTACCTGTTGCTGGGCGACCGCCTCGGCGACCGGCTGCTCGACGCCTGGTCGCGCGGCGAGTCGAGCCTGCGCCGCCCGCTCGGCGAGCGCCCCGCCGGGTAGGGGACGACGATCGGGTGATGCCCACTCCCCGCGTCCTGATCTCCGGGGCGAGCATCGCCGGACCCACCACGGCGCACTGGCTGCACCGGCACGGCTGGGCGACCACGGTCGTCGAGAGGTTCGACGGCCCGCGCGGGGCCGGGCAGAACATCGACGTCCGCGGCGCCGGCCGCGAGGTGCTGCGCCGCATGGACCTCGAGGACGCTGTGCGCGGCTGCTCGACCGGCGAGCAGGGCCTGGAGTTCGTCGACGCGGCCGGGCGCACGCTGGCGGCGTTCCCGGCGGGGGAGTCCGACACCGGCGGGGCCACCGCGGAGCTGGAGGTCCTGCGCGGCGAGCTGTCACGGCTGGTCGTCGAGCGCACGACCGGCACCGAGTACCTGTTCGGCGACCGGATCGTCGCCCTCGACGACCGCGCCGACGGCGTCGAGGTGACCTTCGAGCACGGCCCCACCCGCACCTTCGACGTCGTGGTGATCGCCGAGGGGCTGACGTCGCGCACCCGCGACCTGATCCTCCCCGACGCCGGGATCGACCACCTCGGCCTCTACACGGCGTACCTGACGATCCCGCGCACCGCCGCCGACAACGACTGGTGGCGCTGGTACACCGCCCCCGGCGGGCGCACCGTGAACCTGCGGCCCGACAACCTCGGAACGACCCGGGCGTCGGTGAGCTTCCTCTCCGACGTCCGCGGGCTGGAGGACCTCGACCGCCCCGACCAGATCCGGCTGCTGCGCCGCCACTTCGCCGACGCCGGCTGGGAGACCCCCCGCGTGCTGGCCGCCCTCGCCGACACCGCGTTCTACTTCGACACCGTCGGGCAGATGCGGCTGCCCACGTGGAGCAGCGGGCGCGTCGTGCTCGTCGGCGACGCGGCGTACTGCGCGTCCCCGGTCAGCGGTATGAGCACCAGCCTCGCGCTCGTCGGCGCGTACGTCCTGGCCGGTGAGCTGGCGGGCGGTGGCGACCACCGCGTGGCCTTCGCCCGCTACGAGGCGACGATGCGGCCCTACGTCGAGCAGGCCCAGGACCTGCCGCCCGGCACCCCGCGCCTCGCCCACCCCCGCAGCCGGGCCGGGGTCTCGGCCCTGCGCGCCGCGGTCCGGGTCGCCGGCAGCCCCGTCGGCAAGCGGGTCGCCGGGCTCGCGGGCGGCCTGTTCTCCCCGCCCGCCGACAGGATCGAGCTGCCCGCCTACCCGACGCTGCGCACCGTCTAGTTTCGGAGGGTGCTGATCGCCCGGTCCGTCGGCCTGTTCGTCGTCGCCGCCCTGTTCGAGATCGGCGGGGCCTGGTTGGTCTGGCAGGGCGTCCGCGAGCACCGGGGATGGATCTGGATCGGCGCCGGGGTGATCGCGCTCGGCGCGTACGGGTTCGTCGCCACCCTGCAGCCCGACGCCCGGTTCGGCCGGATCCTGGCCGCCTACGGGGGTGTGTTCGTGGCCGGGTCGCTGCTCTGGGGGATGGTCGCCGACGGCTACCGCCCCGACCGCTACGACGTGGTCGGAGCGCTGGTGTG
Source organism: Pseudonocardia abyssalis (assembly GCF_019263705.2). NCBI lineage: Bacteria > Bacillati > Actinomycetota > Actinomycetes > Pseudonocardiales > Pseudonocardiaceae > Pseudonocardia > Pseudonocardia abyssalis. The sequence goes on along the minus strand of NZ_JADQDK010000001.1, from coordinate 2,843,677 downwards.
CCTCGCCGGTGTCGGGGTGATCATGTATGCGCCGCGCGGCTGACCAGTGCCCGCGCCGATCTTGATCGCGATCACGACCAGCCCGATCAGCGCCGGCGGCCCGACCGACGACGGTCAGCGCCGCGCAGATCAGTTCCTCGAGCCGTTCCGCGAGGAGGGCGACGTCGGGGCGCTCACCCGGCGGGCCGCCAGCAGCGCAGCAGGACCGTGGTGCCCCCGTCGTCGTGCCGCAGCGTGACCGCCCCGGTGAGCGCCCGCATCATGGCGATGCCGCGGCCGCGGAACTCCGGATCGACGGGCGGGTCGCGCCAGCGCCCGTGGTCGGTGACGGTGACCTCGACGCAGAACCGGTCGTCGTCGTCGGTCTCGCGGGCGAGCAGGACGATCGCGTCGGGGGCGGCGGTCGGCTCGGGGTAGGCGTGGTCGATGCAGTTCGCGACGGCCTCGCTCGCCGCGAAGACCATGTCCTGTGCCACGTCCTCGGGCCACGGGAGCGGGGCCAGCCACGCGCCCAGCGCGGCCCGGGCGGCGGATGCGGAGGTGGGCTCGGCAGGCAGCAGCAGCCGAAGCGGTTCCCCCATGTGGTGGCAGTGCCCGTTCCCGACCGTGTCTGAACATCGACGTCGCGCGCTGTCGCGGAACGGGCCCTAGAGTACGTGGGCGCGCATCGACGGTGGAGGACTCACGTGGTAGAGAACGGTGGCGGCTCCGCGACGACGCTCGCCGTGCGCGTCGTGGAACATCGCGACGGGGTGCGGGGGCTGGTCGTCACCGGGGAACTCGACGCCGCAGAGGCCGCCGACGTCGAGGCCGCCGCGGTCGCACTGCTCACCGCGGGCACCGCGGCGATCGTGATCGACCTGGGCGGCGTCCGGTACTTCGGCTCGCGGGGGCTGACCGCCCTGCTTCGGGTCCAGCGGGAGTCGCGGGCCGCGGGGGTGCGGCTGCACGTCGTCACCGGGGCGGAGAACCGCCCGGTGATCCGTCCGTTGACGATCACCGGGCTCGACCGCGAGCTGGACCTGTTCCCGACGCTCGCGGCCGCTCTCGCCTCGTAGGTCTCAGGCCCGCCGGGCCTGGTCGTTCGGCGCCTCGGCGCGGTCCGTGTCGGCGTCGAAGCTGCGCGCCAGCGCGGAGAGCTTCTCGGTGAAGTCGTGCGCGGCGACCGCCGGGTCGGCGGAGCGGCCGGCGGCGAGGCCGAGCAGGAACACGGTGGACGCGGCGACGGAGCCGTCGACGTTGTCCCGGACGAGCGCGTCGAGCTCGGCGGCGGCGTCGAGGCCCTGCGCGCCCTCGGCCGCGTCCTCCAGGCCCAGCTCGGTGCGGGCCGCGGTGAGCCATTCGTCGGTGCGGGTGTCAGGCACGGGGTGCTCCCAGTTCTCGTTGGATTCCCTCGACGGTCTGGTTGCCGAGCTTCTCGAACTCGAGCTGCATCAGCGGACTGCCGAGCTTGGCGACGCCGTGCAGGACCACGGTGGCGTCGTAGGTGATCTCGGACCCCTCCGGCGCCGGACGCACGGTGATGACGTCGGTCGCGGTGGCGGTCCTGTTCTCCCCGACCAGCTCGATGCCCTCGCCGTCGAGGCGGGTCAGGCGGTAGTCGAGCTCGGTGGTGGACCCGAGGATCTTCGAGGTGTTGTGCCAGGTGGAGCCCACCTGCACCGGGCCGGTGCCGGTGCGGACGCAGGTCTGCGTGCCCGGGTCCCAGGCCTCGGCGTGGGCGAAGTCGGCGAGGTACTCGATCGACTTCGCGGGCTCGGTGGTGACGGTGAAGGTCCGGACGACGTGGACCATCAGGCGGTACCGCCGATGTCGGTCGAGGGGGCCTTCGGGGTGACCGACTGCGGGGCGGCGTCGACGTCGCCGCGCCAGCTGCCGCCGGTGCCGCCCGCCTCGATGAACTCCTTGAAGTTCTCCATGTCGCCCTTGACGCGGCGCTGCACGATGCCCAGTGCGTCGCCGACCTTCTCGACGACGCCCTCGGGGTCGTGGTCGAGCTGCAGCGTGACGCGGGTGGTCGTGTCGTCGAGGCGGTGGAACGTGACGACGCCGGCCTGGTGCGTGCCGTTCTCGGTGGCCCAGGCGATGCGCTCGTCGGGGTGTTGCTCGGTGATCTCGGCGTCGAACTCGCGCTCGACCCCCGCGATCCTCGTGACCCAGTGGGTCCGGGTGTCGGTGAGCTGGTCGATGCGCTCGACACCGTCCATGAAGCGCGGGAACGACTCGAACTGGGTCCACTGGTCGTAGGCGGTGCGGACCGGTACCGAGGCGTCGATGCTGTGCGTGACGTGGGTGCTCATGACGATCGATTGCCCGTCCGCCGATCGCGTCAAACCTTGTTCACCTCACACGCGGCGTAGGGGCTCCACGTCCTCCTCGATGACCTTGCCGTCGAGCGTCACGGTCCACCTCCCCACGGGCGCGACGTCGAGGCGCCGACTGTCGTTCGCATCACCCATGGCCGCGGATTCCGGCTGATGATCTCCGTTCCCGCTCGACGGGCCTAGCGTGGACGCCATGGCGAAGACGCGATGGGTTCGGCCGTGGGTACAGCTCGCAGAGATCGCCTGGTCGGCGCCGGTGGTGATCGCGTACCGGACCGCCGGGATGGTGACCGGTGGGTGGCCGCCGAGCCCGAAGGCCCGGCGTGAGTACCGGCGGATGGTGCAGGAGAAGGTCGAGGGCTTCACGCAGGCGGCCGTCGTCGCCGTGACGACCCCGCCGAAGGACACCGCGCGGCTCGTCGGAGACGTCCTCGCGCCCGTGCACCGGCGGGTGGTGGCCAACCGCCGCCGGCTCTCCCGCTAGCTACCGGCGGGGCGGGACCGGGACGCGCTGCAGGTCCCGCGCCACCACGATCTCCCCGCCGAACGCCGCGGCCGCCTCCTCGCCGAACCGGTCGGGATCGGGGTAGCGCTGCGAGAAGTGGGTGAGAACCAGCGTGCGCACCCCGGCCCGGGCGGCGACGGCCCCGGCCTGGCCCGCCGTCAGGTGGCCGTAGGCCTGCGCGAGATCGGCGTCGGCGTCGAGGAAGGTCGACTCGATCACGAGCAGGTCGACGCCCGCGGCGAGCGCGTGCACGCCGTCGCAGAGCCGGGTGTCCATGACGAACGCGGCCTTCTGTCCCGGTCGCGGCTCGCTGACCTCGTCGAGCGTGACGCCGTGCAGCGAACCGGTGTGCTGCAGCTCCCGGACGGCCGGGCCGCGGATGCCCGCCGCGGCGAGGCGGTCGGGGAGCATGCGGCGCCCGTCGGGCTCGACGAGGCGGTAGCCGTAGGACTCGATCCCGTGGTCGAGCCGGCGCACCTCGACGTGCGGGTCGTCGGCGACCGGTCCGTCGACGGTGATCGGGTGCTCGCGCAGGTCGAGCGTGTCGTGGAACGGGGTGGCGTGCCGCAGCCGGTCGAACCACGTCTGTCCGGAGGCCGGGAAGTGGGCGTGCACCGGCCGGGTCACGCGGTCGAGCGAGAGGCGCTGGACGATCCCGGGCAGGCCCAGGCAGTGGTCGCCGTGGAAGTGCGTCAGGCAGATCCGGGTGATCGCGCTGCTCGCGACCCCGGCCAGCAGCATCTGCCGCTGCGTGCCCTCTCCCGGGTCGAACAGCAGACCGTGGCCGTCCCAGCGCAGCAGGTAGCCGTTGTGGTTGCGGTGCCGCGTGGGTGCCTGGCTCGCGGTGCCGAGCACCACCAGCTCCCGGTCCGACACGGGACGAGCCGACGTGCTCATGCCCGTACCGTATCCTGATACGGTACAACGATGAGCAATCGAACCCGCCGCGCGGGCGGGGCCCGACGCGCGCTGGTCCTCGACCACGCGGTCGCGGTGCTCGCCGACCGCGGCTACGCGGGCACCCGGTTCATCGACGTGTCCGAGGCGTCGGGGGTCGCGGTCAGCACCCTGCAGGGCTACTTCGGCTCGCGCGAGGACATGCTGATCGAGGCGATGCGGCACGCGACGTCCGTGGCGGTGGCCGACATGGGCGAGTTCGTGGCGCGGTTCGAGGACCCCTGGCAGCAGCTGGTCGCGATGGTCGACCGCGGCCTGTCCACGGGCGTCGTCACGTGGCGGTTGCTCATGGAGTTCTGGACCGCCGCCGCCCACGACGCAGAGCTGCGGGAGCTCGCGGCCGCTCTGGCGCAGCAGTACCGGGCCCCGTTCCTCGACGCGGTGCGGCGGGGGGTCGACCGCGGCGCGTTCGTCCCGCGCTTCGGCGACGTCGCGATCGTCGAGGTGCTCGTGGCCACCGTCGTCGGCCTGCTCTACCCGGTCGTGCTCGACCACCTGGCGCCGCGGGACACCGACTACCGCGACGTCGTCCTCGCCCAGCTCGCCTTCGCGCTCGACCCACAGGAGAGGTGACCCGCCCATGTCGCACACCGTCGTCAACCCCGACGGACTGCACGACCCGGTCCCGTTCGGCTACAGCCACACCGCGGTGATCCCGGCCGGCGCGGAGCTGGTCCTCGTCGCGGGCCAGTACGGATCGGGCGCGGACGGCGCGGTCGTCTCGCCGGAGTTCGGGGACCAGGTGCGGCAGGCGTTCCACAACCTGGGCGTCGCGCTCGCCGCCCACGGGCTCGACCTCGGCCACGTCGTCCAGCTCCGTACCTACGTGGTGGAGCCGGACTTCGCCAAGCTCGGCACGATCGGCGAGGCCGTGCGGAGCGGCTGCGGCGACACCCCGCCCACGCAGACCGTCATCGGCGTCGCCGGTCTCGCGATGCCCGACATCCTCTTCGAGGTCGAGGCGGTCGCCGCCCGGCCGTGAGCCGGTCCTGCCCACCGGCCCGGGTGTCGCACCCGGGCCGGCGGACGGCGCGTCAGGCGCGGGCGGCCGCGAACCGGTCGGCGGCGTCGGCCCAGTTGACGACGTTCCACCAGGCCTTCACGTAGTCCGGCTTCACGTTCTTGTACTGCAGGTAGAACGCGTGCTCCCACATGTCGAGCATGACGATCGGCACGACGCCGACCGGCACGTTCGCCTGCTGGTCCCACAGCTGCAGGATGTGCAGGCGCTGCCCGAGCGGGTCGAAGGCGAGCACGCCCCAGCCCGACCCCTGGATGGTGGTCGAGGCCGCGGTGAACTGGCCCTGGAACGCGTCGAACGAGCCGAAGGTCTCGTCGATCGCGGCAGCCAGGTCGCCGGTGGGCTTGCCGCCGCCGTCGGGGGAGAGGTTCTTCCAGAACAGCGAGTGGTTGACGTGGCCACCCAGGTTGAACGCCAGGGTCTTCTCGAGACCCAGGATCGCGCCGAACTCGCCGCTCTCGCGGGCGGCCGCCAGCTTCTCCAGGGTGTCGTTGAGCGCGTTGACGTAGGTCTGGTGGTGCTTGGAGTGGTGCAGCTCCATGATCTCGCCCGCGATGTGCGGGTCGAGTGCGCCGTAGTCGTAGGGGAGGTCGGGAAGCGTGTATTCGGCCACGGTGTAGCTCCTTCGCTCGATTCTCTGGTGCCGTCATCTTGCAGTAGCCAACGGCTCCGTGCAGTGGGACGCTACGCGGGTGTCGTCACACGCGTCGGGGGAGTGCGCGGGCTGCGGCTGGGAGAGCCACGCGCTGGCGTTCCGCTGGTTCCCCGAGCTGGGCCCGCCGCTGGTGCCCGCCCGCGACGAGGGGTCGCATCCGCCCGCGGTCCGCGAGGCCGGCGCCGACTAGCCTCAAAGCCGTTCAGTTAGCGGTCGCGGCTGCTGGTCAAGGATCTTGTTGCGGCGTGTCGTTGCCGGAGATGGGAGCGGAGCTCCGGTAGGAGAGGGCGTCCTCCAAGACAGCCTCGACACCACCGGGAGCTCCGCTGAGCGCGAATTCTGTCATCACCCGGGTCGTCACCGTGGCCGGTGGGTGTTTCGCTCCTGGTCATCTGGGCGAGTTGACCCGGATTGTGCCCTTCGAGATGGTCGATGCCGCGTTGGTCGAGACCCACAGCGTGCAGCGGCGGCTGCGGTTGTTGCCCTCGCGGGTGGTGGTCTACCTCCTGCTCGCGGCCGGGTTGTTCACCGAGATCGGCTGGTCACAGGTCTGGGCGCGGCTGTGCACGGGCCTGGACGGGCTGGGGGTGGCCACCCCGAGCGCGAGCGCGTTGGCCGCCGCCCGAGCCCGGGTGGGGGTGGCGCCGTTGCGGGTGCTGTTCGACCTGCTGCGCGGCGCCGAGACCGGCTGTGTGCAGATCGGCGCCGCCCGCGCCGCCCGCCCGGGAGTGTTCTGGCGGGGCCGGTTGGTCACCGCGGTGGACGGCACCATCCTGTGCTGCCCGGACACCCCGGCGAACCTGACCGAGTTCAGCAAGGGCGGCAGCTCGCACGGCACCACCACCGGCTATCCGATGGTGCGGGTTCTGGCGCTGGTGGCGTGCGGCACCCGCACGATCATCGACGCGGTGTTCGGCACCGACCGGGTCGGTGAACTCGGCTACGCCCCACAGCTGCTCGCATCGACCCGGGCCGGGATGATCGTGCTCGCCGACCGCAACTTCGCCGCCGCCGACTGGATCACCGCACTGGCCGCGACCGGCGCGGACGTGCTGGTCCGGGTCAAGAACCACCGCCGACTCCCGATCTGCCGCACGCTGGCCGACGGGTCGTCGGTGTCCCGGATCGGCCGGGTCGAGGTCCGAGTGGTCACCGCCAAGGTCACGATCACCACCAGCGACAGCGCCCGGACCGAGACCTACCGGCTGGTCACCACCGTGCTCGACCCCGACGTGCCCGCGGTCGAGATCGTCGGGCTCTACCACGAACGCTGGGAGATCGAGACCTGCTTCGCCGAGCTCAAGTCCACCAGCCTGGGCGGGCGGGTCCTGCGCTCACGCACCCCGACCGGGGTCGCCCAGGAGATCTACGCCCTGCTGATCACCTACCAGGTGCTGCGGATCGCGATCAGCGACACCACTCTGCACCGAGCCGACGTCGATCCCGACCGCGGTAGCTTCACCGTCGCCCGCCACGCCGCCCGTGACCAGCTCATCGCCGCCGCCGGCATCATCGCCGACACCGTGCTCGACCTCGTCGGCACGATCGGCCGCCACGTCCTGGACCAGCTCCTGCCCGCCCGCCGAGTCCGAACCAACCCGCGCGTGGTCAAACGCGCGATCTCCAAGTACGTCGCCAGCACCGCCAAAGGCCGCCACCGCGGCCCCAGCCGCCCCGCGCTGATCACCATCGAGATAGAACCGATCTTGACAGCCCAGCCACCGGACTAACTGAACGGCTTTGCGACTAGCCTCCGCCCCGTGGTGCGTGCGGTGGTGTGGGACATGGACGGCACGCTGCTCGACTCGGTCGACGCCATCGCCGCGGCGTTCGCGTCCGCGGCCGGTCGCGGACCGATCCCGCCCGCGGAGGTCGAGCGGCTGTTCCGGCTGCCGACGCCCGAGGCGATCCTCGCCGACCTGACCGGGCACCCGGCCGACGTCGACGCCTTCTACCGAGCCCTCGCCGACGAGGCCGCGCACGTGCGGCCCTACCCGGGGGTCCGCGACGTCGTCACCGCGCTCACCGTGCCGACCGGGGTGTTCACCGGCTCGAACGCGGTCGCGACCGACATCCTGCTGCGCGCGACGGGCCTGCGCGACCTGTTCGCCACCGTCGTCGCCGGTGACGACGTGGCCCGCCGCAAACCGGACCCCGAGGGCCTGGAGCTGGTGTGCCGGCGACTGGGTGTGCCCGCCGGATCGGCGCTGTACGTCGGCGACTCCGTGTCCGACCTGGAGACCGCGCGCCGCGCCGGGGCGACCCCGGTGGCCGCGGCCTGGGGCCACAACCACCGCCCCTCCGACGGCGACGCCGTGGTCTGCGCCCGCCCGCAGGACGTGCTCGCGCTGCTGACGTGACGCCCGCCGCGCCGAGTCGCGCCGCACCGGTCCGATGAGCAGACTGCCCGGATGAGCCGCTTCTCCGCGACCACCGAGTCGGAGGCCGTCGTGGCCGCCGAGCGTTCCCGGATCTGGGCGGTCCTGACCGATCCCGTCCTGTTGCCGCAGCTGACGCCGCTGTTGAAGAAGATCGAGACCGACGGCGAGCACTGGCGGTGGCACCTCGTCGGCCTGTCCGTGCTGGGCGTCGGGATCAGCCCGGTGTTCACCGAGAAGATGACCTTCGACACCGGTGACGGCGATGGTCACCGCATCGACTACACCCACGCCCCGCCGCGCGGGGCGCGGGAGAGCACCGGGGCCGAGGGCTGGTACGTCCTGACCGACGAGCCCGGTGGCGGCACGCGGCTCGCGATCAGCCTCGGCCTCAGCGTGGAACTGCCGCTCCCACGGCTGGCCGCCCCGGCCGTCAACGCGGTGATGAAGGAGACGATGCAGCGGATGGGGGACCGGTTCTCGGCCAACCTGCTCCGGCATCTCGGGGTGCCCGCCCGGTAGGTTGACCGGGACGTGTACGGATCCCGACACGCAGGTGTCGGAAGCGAGGTACGCGGTGGTCGGGCCACTCGGCGCGCTCGACCGGCGCATCGTCGGTGCGCTCCAGGTCGACGGGCGGGCCCCGTGGGCGCGGATCGCCGCGGTGCTCGGCGAGCCCGAGGGCACCGTCGCCCGGCACGGCCTGGGCCTGCTGGCGCAGGGGGGAGTGCAGGTCGTCGGCGTGCCCGCCCCGGAGGCGGGCACGGTCGTGCACCTGCGCTGCGGCCCCGGGCAGGAGCGGGTCGCCGCACTGGCGCTCGCGCGGCGGCGCGACACCCGCTGGGCCCACCTGCTGGCCGGACCGGCCGGTGGGGTCGCCGAGATCGGCTGCCCGCCCGAGCGCCTCGACCGCCTCGTCGGTGACGAGCTGCCGCGCATTCCCGGGCTCGTCGCCGCCACCGCGCTCACGGTCCTGCGCTATGTCCGCACCGAGGACGAGTGGCGCCCCGGCCTCCTCGCGCCCGACGAGTGCGAGGCGCTGGCCGAGCACCTGCCCCCGCCGGGTGACGCGCCGTTCGGGGAGACCAAGGGGCTGAGCCCGACCGACCGCATGCTGCTCACCGCCCTGCAGTTCGACGCCCGCCGCGACGACGACGAGCTCGCCGAGGTCACCGGGCTCTCCCGCAGCGCGGTCCCGCGGCGGGTCGACCGCCTGCGCCGCGACGGCCGCCTGCGGATCCGGGTCGTGGTGGACCCGGCCCGGCTCGGGTTCGGGCTGCGGGCCGTCGTGCGGGCGTCGGCGGCGCCGCGGGACGTCGCGGCGGTGGCGGCGGGGCTGCGGCGGGAGCCGTGGGTGCTGCGGGCGTGCCGCACGACCGGTGACCGCCCGGTGCTCGCGGAGGTCGCGGTGCCCGGGGTCGACGCGCTGCACGACCTGACGACCGACGCCCCGTGGCTGGAGCGGGTGACGGCGCTGGACACGGCGGTGGTGGTGGGGACGCTGAAGGACGGCGGCCTGTTCACCCCGCCCGTCGACTAGCGCCCCCGCCCCGCGAGTTCGCCGCCCCCGCCCGGCGAGTTCGCCGCCCCCGCCCGGCGAGTTCGCCGCCGCCGCCCGGCGAGTTTGCCGCCGCCGCCCGGCGAGTTCGCCGTTGCGGGCGGGTGGGCGGGCCGTTCCGGGGGCGTCGCCGTCGCGCGTCAGCACCGCCCCGCGGCGACGACCCGTGCCCGCCGCGCTGCCGTCGGCGGTATCGACCGAGTCCGACGAGAGGGCGTTCGGGGCGATGCGGGCACTGCCGCAGACCGGGTCCGGGTGGCGGAGGACGTCTCGATCATCGGGCTCGACGACCACGAGATCGCCCCGCCCTCGACCGCATCGCCGGCACCGCCCGCGAGACCGAGATCCTGCCGCCGACGCGGCCGGCCGCGCGCGGATCGACGCGCCGCGTCGGGCCGGCGGTGGGCAGCGGCGGCTGAGCAGGGCACGATCGGGGGATGTATGTGACCCTCGCCGCCGACGGCGCGGTCGTCGCCGACGCCGACGACTGCACCCGCCTGCACCTCGCCACCACGCTGGACGGGTCGGCGCTGCGGGCCGCCCTGCGCGACACCGGCACCGGTCAGCTCGCGCCGGACGGGGCGGTGTGGCTCGATGTCGCCGTGCTCCGCTCGCGGGCCCAGATCGTCGCCACCGCGCCGGACTGGCCGCAGCGCTGGGACGCGATGGTGGGCTACGCGCAGAAGGCCGGCTGGCTCTCCGAGGACGGCCGGACCGTACGGGTGCACATCGAGCGGTGATGGCCTAGGTTCGTCCGCGATACCCAACGTGGGGGAGTGGACATGAGGTACGCCGACGGGCCGGTCGTCGAGGGCAGCGTGCACATCGCGGCCACGCCGCAGCGCGTGTGGGAGGTCGTCAGCGACATCCACCTGATGCCGGCTCTGAGCAGCGAGCTGCAGTCCGTCGAGTGGCTCGACGAGGGTACGACCGCCGTCGGCCGGGCGTTCCGCGGCCGCAGCAGCCACCCCGCGGCCGGGGAGTGGTCGACGACGTCGCGCATCGTGTGCTGCGAGGAGTCCCGGACGTTCGGCTGGGACGTCGAGGACCCGCAGAACCCGTCCGCGAGCTGGCGCTTCGAGCTCACCCCCAGCGACGGCGGTACCGACCTGCGCCAGTGGGCCCGGCTCGGCCCGGGCCCGTCGAACCTCACCACCGCCATCGAGCGGATGCCGGAGAAGGAGGAGCGGATCGTCGCCCACCGGCTCCGCGAGTGGCAGGCCGGGATCGACGCGAACCTGGTGGCGATCAAGGAGCGGGCCGAGAACCCATGAGGACGGCGACGACCGTCGAGGCGTCCGGCGGCGACTGGCGCGAGACCGTCGACTTCGTGGTGGAGGCCGAGCGGATCGGCCTGGACGTCTGCTGGGTCGCCGAGGCGTGGGGCTCCGACGCCCCGTCGGCGCTGGGCTACCTCGCCGCGCGCACGTCTCGGATCGGGCTGGGGTCGGGCGTCATGCAGGTCGGTACGCGCAGCCCGGTGCTGCTCGCGCAGACGGCGCTGACGCTCGCCGACATGTCCGGCGGCCGGTTCGCCCTCGGCCTCGGCAGTTCCGGACCGCAGGTCGTCGAGGGACTGCACGGCGTGCCGTTCGCGCACCCGCTGGGCCGCACGCGCGAGACCGTCGCGGTGATCCGGTCGGTGTTCGCGGGGGAGAAGATCGCCCACGACGGGCGGCACGTGCGGATCCCGCTCCCCGACGGCGACGGGCGGCCGATGCGCACGTCGACGACGCCGAACCCGGACATCCCGATCCACCTCGCCACGCTCTCGCCGCGGATGCTGGAGCTGACCGGGGAGGTCGCCGACGGCTGGCTGGGCACGAGCTTCGTGCCGGAGGGGGCCGCCGCGTACCTCGATCCGCTGCGCGCCGGACTGGAGAGGTCCGGGCGGACCTTCGCCGACCTCGACGTCTGTCAGGGCGCGGAGGTCGCGTTCGCCGCCGACGAGGACGAGCTCGCGACGATGGTGGCCGCGCGGAAGCCGGGGCTCGCGTTCAGCCTCGGTGGGATGGGCACGGCGTCGTCGAACTTCTACTTCGACGCGTACCGCCGTCAGGGGTGGGGGGAGCGGGCCGACCGCGTGCGGGAGCTGTGGCTGGCCGGTGACCGCACCGCCGCTGCCGACGCCGTCGACGACGACATGGTGCTCGGCACGACGCTGCTCGGCACCGAGGACGGGGTGCGCGAGCGCCTGGCGGCCTGGCGCGACGCGGGCGTCACGACGGTGCGGCTCTACCCCGCGGGGGACACCCTCGACGCACGCCTGGAGACCCTCGGCCGGGCCGTCGACCTGGCGAGACCCCTCTGACCGCGACTCGCGGGCGCAGAGACAGCGACTCGCGGGCGGGGAGACAGCGACTCGCGGGCGGGGAGACAGCGACTCGCGGGCGGGGAAACAGCGACTCGCGGGGGTGGGGGTGGCCGTCAGCGGCCGGGGTGCACCACGTGGATCTCGGCCCAGGTGGCGTGGTCCGGCGGGGCGCCGGTCGGCACGCGGACCAGGCCGTCGGGGTCGGGCCCGGGCTCGCCGGGCGGGTGCGGGAGGCGGGCCTTCAGGCGTTCCAGCGCCGCGCGGTAGAACCGCAGCTGGGTGTGCCGGCCGAAGAGGCCGAAGCCGACGCGGAACAGCGGGTTGCGGATCTCCGACTGCCGCGAGTACGCGTCGATGCGGAACTCGACCCGCCCGGTCGTCAGGTTCTTGACGATCTCGTAGGTCAGCTTTCCCTGCTCCAGGTGCCCGTCGAGGGTCTGGTACGCCCACCCCACGACGCGCTCGGGGCCGTCCGGGCCCTCGCGCAGCTCGTCGAGCTCGGCGGTGATCCGCACGCCCATGTGGAAGCGGAACATCGCGAAGCGGCCCTGCAGCAGCATGTCGCGGCCCACCACGTCGGCCGGGTACCGGTACGCCGCGCGCAGCAGTGACGGGTCGGTGAACTCGTAGCCGTTGACCAGGGCGTCGGCGGCGGCGACCAGCCCGCCGGGCTCCGGCTCGCCGGGCGCCTCGTGCCCCAGCTCGACGGCCCACCGGTCCTGGTGCCACCCGTCGGTGACGTGCGGGGGAGCGAGCGCCTCGTCGTAGTTGACCGAGCGGCCGCGCAGGTCGTCGACGACGGCGGCCAGGTCGGGGGCGTTCAGTGCGGGACTCCGGTAACGATCACGGCGAACGGGTACCCGGGGTCTCGTGTTCCTACTCGGCCGGCCCTCGCCCGGCAGCCCACTGCACCGCATCGACCACCTGGCCCGCTGGCCACTGGGGATCGTGCGGGTTCTCGCCCACCGCATTCCCGGTGTCGGGGTGCCACTCACCCGCATGGAGAGCCCCGGTGACGGCGGGGACCTGCCGTCGGCCGTGCCTCCCGCGCTCCGCCACGACGACGTCCAGTACGTGGCCGACGGGGTGGGTGCGCTGCTGCACCGGTGCTACTCCGTGGTCGTCGACGGCGCCGACCGCGGCCCGGAGGTGGTGATGGCCGAGCTGTCCCGTGACCCGAACTGCGCGGTCCCGGACGCCGCGGTGTTCCAGCGCAGCCGCGGCGAGGGCGGCCCGATGCGCCTGGGCGACGAGTTCCTCATCCGCATGCCCGCACCCTGGGACGGCCCGGTCCGGGTGATCGACGTGACGCCGTACTCGTTCCGGTTCGCGACGCTGGCCGACCACCTGGAGGCGGGGCAGATCGAGTTCCGCTGCGCGACCCGCCCCGACGGCGCGCTGACCTTCGAGATCGAGTCCTGGGCCCGTCCCGGCGACGCGCTCGCCCACGTCCTCTACAACTGGCTGCCGCTCGCGAAGGAGATCCAGCTGACGGTGTGGGCCCGCACCTGCGCCGCGGTGGCCGAGCTCGTCGGTGGCACGGTGCGCGGCGGGGTGTCGGTGATCACCCGGGTGGTCGACGGACCGACGCTCGACGCGCTCCCGGTCGGCGTCTAGGGAAGGCTGGCGGCGTGCTCGCCTCCGTTCTCGACACCGTCCTGGACCGCACCGTGGCCCCCGGCTACTCCCGGCTCGGCTACCTGGCCCGCTCGGCGGGCTGGTCGGGGGCGCAGGCCGACCCGGAGCCCGGCGCGCTGTCGGGAAAGGTCGCCCTGGTGACGGGCGGCGGCGGTGGCCTGGGGCTCGCCACGGTCACCGGGCTGGCGCGCCTCGGCGCCAGCGTGCACCTGGTCGCCCGGGACACCGGACGCGGTGCGGCGGCCCGTGCGCAGGTCGCGGCCGCGGTGCCCGGCGCCGACCTGCACGTCACCCGCTGCGACGTCTCCGACCTCGACGACGTCCGCCGCGCCGGCGAGGTGCTCGCCGCCGCCGGTCCCGACGTGCTGGTGCACAACGCGGGCGTACTCCCGCCGGGGCGCACCGAGTCCCCGCAGGGCCACGAGCTGTGCCTGGCCACGCACGTGCTCGGCCCGCACCTGCTCACCCGCCTGCTCGCCGACGCATTGGGCGGGGGCCGGGTGCTGTGGATCTCCTCGGGCGGCATGTACGCCCAGAAGCTGACCTCCGCCGAGCCGGTGCCCTACAACGGCACCACCGCCTACGCCCGCACGAAGCGGATGCAGGTGGTGCTGTCCGGGCTGTGGGCGGCCCGCGGGCTCGACTCGCACGCGGTGCACCCGGGCTGGGCCGACACCCCCGGGCTCGCCAGCTCGCTGCCCGGCTTCGGCAAGCTCGTCGGCCGGCTGCTGCGCACCGCGGAGCAGGGCGCCGACACGGCGGTCTGGCTCGCGGCGGCGCGACGGTCGGACGCGGGGACCGGCCGGTTCTGGCACGACCGGGCCCCGCGCCCGGAGCACTACGTGCCCTGGACGCGGGAGACCCCGGACGAGCGTGACGCGCTGTGGAGCCGGGTGCAGGCGCTCACCAGCTGAGCGACAGCTCCTTCGGCCCGCGGACGAGCGCGCCGGTGCGCCACGGCACGTCGGCGGGGTCGACGGCGAGGCGCAGGTCCGGGAACGCGGTGAGCAGCGACCCGACCGCCTCCTGCAGCTCCATCCGTGCGAGCTGGGCGCCCAGACAGTGGTGCAGCCCGTGCCCGAACGCGACGTGCCGGTTCTCCGCGCGGTCGAGGATCAGCTGGTCGGGACCCTCGAACACCTCCGGGTCGCGGTTGGCCGCGGCCACCGACACGACGACCGCCTCCCCGGCGGCGACGAGACCGCCGGACAGCTCGACGTCCTCGATCGCGATCCGCGGGAACCCCGCGGACGCCCCGAGCGGCAGGAACCGCAGCAGCTCCTCGACGCCGCGCGCGACGGCCTCCGGGCCCTCGCGCAGCGCCGCACCCCGGTCCGGCCGGGTGAGCAGGGCGAACATCATGTTGCCGATCATGTTCATGGTGGTCTCGTGCCCGGCGACGAGGATGCCGACGCCGAGCCCGACCAGCTCGCGCTCGCTCAGGGCGTCGCCCTCGTCCCGCGCGGTGACCAGCGCACCGAGCAGGTCGTCGGTCGGCTCCTCGCGGCGCTGCGCGACGAGTCCGGCCATGTAGGTGATCAGCGCGTCGCGGGCGGCCCCGCGCTCCTGAGCCGTCATCGCCGTCGTCGAGAGTGCGGCGTCGGCTCCCGCCCGGAAGATGTCGCGGTCCTGCACCGGCACGCCGAGCAGCTCGCAGATGATCGTGACGGGCAGCGGGACGGACAGGTGCGCCACGAGGTCGGCGGGCGGACCCTCCGCGCGCATGCCGTCGAGCAGCTCGGCGGTGAGCGCGGCGGCCCGCGGGCGCAGGTCCTCGACCCGGCGCACGGTGAACGCCCGGGCCACGAGCTTGCGCAGGCGGGTGTGCTCGGGAGCGTCCATGTTGAGGATCGACGCCGACTCGTGGTCGATCTCGGGACGCACACGCGGCACGTCGGCGCCGACCGTCGCCGCGCGGCTGAACCGCGGGTCGGCCAGCACGGTGCGCACGTCGTCGAGGCGGGTGGCCAGCCAGGCCTCGCCGCCGTAGGGCAGGGCGACGCGGGCGAGGGGTTCCTCGCGGCGCAGCTCCGCGTAGCGCGGATCGAACGTCAGCCCGTCGGGCTCGGCGAACGGGTAGGTCGTGGTCATGTCGCACCCCCGAAAGTAAGCGGTCGCTCACTTGCAACGCTAACTATCGACGCCGAGACGGTCAACCGCTGAGCAGTGCGCGGGCCCCCCGGAGCACGTGCGCGACGAGGGCCTTCTCGCCCCCGGCGATCTCCGGGCGGGCCTGTCCGAGCCCGAGCAGCCAGGCGAGCAGCAGGGTCGCGCGCAGGTCGGCGTCGACGGGGTCGTCGGTGGCGGCGAGAGCCGCGAACGCCGAGCGGTACGCCGCACCCAGCTCCGTGCGCACGGCCTCGCCCGCCCGGCCCTCCGAGGACAGCACCGCGAAGAACATCGCCGAGCCGCGGGTGTCGTCGAACATCGTGGTGAGCATCCGTTCCAACAGCGTCTCCGGTGGGCCCTCGACCAGCGGGGCCAACGCCTGCTCGCTCACCGCCTCGGCGAACAGTGCCTCCTTGTTGCCGAAGTAGCGGAACAGCAGCGCCTGGTTGACCCCGGCCCGGTCGGCGACCCCGCGTACGGTGGTGCCGTCGTAGCCGCGCTCGGCGAACAGCTCGCGCGCGGCGGCGAGCAGGGCGGCGCGGGTGGCGGCGGAGTCGCGCGGGCGCGGTGCCGGGTCACGGGGACGCGGGGCGGTCGTCATCGGCAGCCTCCTGTCGTCCGCGACGTCGGGCTCGGATCAGACCACACACGGCCCGCGTGTGGCGCGCGGCTCCCCGGGGTACGCCCGACCATGCCCGACTTCGACGACCAGTCCGCCGCCCCCGACCTGGGTGCCGCGGTGCAGCTCGACAACGCCGAGACCCTCGACGGCGCCGCGGGCGGCCCCGACGCCCTCGACGCGGGGTACATCCCGCCGGACCGCCCCTACGCTCTCGACGAGGACGCCCACGAGACCCTCGACGAGCGCCTCGCGGCGGAGGAGCCCGAGCAGGCGCCCGACGCCGACGCCGACCGCTCCGGCCGGCTGACCGCCGTCGACGGGGACGACACCGAGGCCACCGACGTCGGCGTCGACGGCGGTGCCGCGTCCGCGGAGGAGGCGGCCGTGCACGACGTCGACGGCGACACCCGCGTCGACGGCGAGCCGTCGGTCGCCGACGACCCGTCGCTCGTCGATCCCGAGGTGGACGCGGAGATCGCCGAGGCCGACGCCGACCGCCGTGGTGTCCGGGACGCCGCGGCCGGGATCGACGACGCCGTCGACGGGTCCGCCGCGGGCGCGTCCGGGCGCATCGACGCGGGACCGTTCACGGGTCTGTGACCCGGTCGTCCCGGTGCGCCCGGCCCCGGGGGAGGACGATGGGGCCATGACGACGCTCCGGCCCGGTCCGCTGTGGTGGCTCTGGTACGCCATGGGCGGCGGGTTGCCCGCGCGGTACCGGGGCTGGGTGCTGCACGACGTCTCGACGAGGACGTGGGCGCTGCGGCAGATGCTGCGCTCGGTGGTGCAGCTGGTGCCCTTCGGCATCCTGCTGGTGGTGCTGGTGCCCGGGGAGCTGTGGGTCCGGCTGGTCGCCGTCCTCGGTGGGGCACTGGTCGGACTGATGTACGCGGCCTCGTTCGTCCATCTGACGACCGAGCACCGGTCGGTCAAGGCGGGCTGGGCGCCCGGACAGGCCGAGGCGGAGCGGGAGCGGCTCACGGCCCCCTCGCGGGAGGCGGCGGCCCGGCGCTACGCCGAGCGGTACCGCTAGCCCCTACTCGGCGCCCGCGGTGAGCTTCGCGATCTCCCCGTCCAGGTCCATCAGGCCGTGCTCGTCACCGAACGCGACCAGCTCGGCGGACGCCTCGACGAAGTGCCGCAGCAGGTCGCGGTCGACCTCCAGGACGGCCCGGCCGTCGGTGGAGCGGATCTCGATCTCGACGATGTCGTAGCCCTGCACGGTCTGCGGGCTCATGCGGATGTCGCCCTCGCCGGTGGGGCCCTCGAGGCCCTCGAGGACCAGGTCGCGCCCGACCAGCCACTCGACCCAGCGGTCGGCCCTGGTCCGGACGGCGAGCGTGACGGCGAACGGGTCCGCGGCGTCGTAGCTCCAGCGCGTCACGACCGGCGCGGGCTGGCCGTGGAGCACGGTGAACATGTCCTGCGAGACAGTGGTGTTGGCGTCCATGGTGGCCCCCTGAGGTCCGGCTGCCCGCCACTGCTGCGACGGTGTCATGGAGGAGATCGCCGCCCGGGGCGCCGGCGCTTCACTTCCGGCCGCTGTTCACCCGAACAAGTGAGGCCCTCACTCAGCGGAGTCGGCGGTGACGACCCAGATCCCGCCGGACCCGGTCCGCCCGGGCTGGGCGACGGTCAGGACGCGGCGTACGCCGCCGGGGCCGGTGAGCTCGACGGAGTCGCCGGTCGCCGTCGCCGTCACGCTGTCCCAGCCGTAGGCCGCTGAGGCGTAGGACCGGGCCAGCTCGGCGGGATCGAGCAGCCACGGCTGCGCCCCGTCGTCGACGGCCTGCTGCAGTCCCGCGGACTCCGCGGCGCTGCGGCCGGGCCACGGCAGGTCGACGGCGGGCGCCCGGGCGTCCGCGGTCACGGGGGGAGGGGCGGCGTCGACGGAGGCGGCGGGCGCGGGCGAGCCGCAGCCGGCCAGCAGGACGCAGGCGGCCACCGACACGCCCAGGATGCTGCGGAGGGTCACGGCCGCGACGGTAGCCCCGGCGCCCGTCGCGGCGTCCCCGCCGGTCGCGGCACGTCCGGGTGGGTCTGCCGGTGCCCGCACTGGATCACTACTGTTCGGCGGGAGCAGAGCAGCTACTTCGCGAGGTGAACAGATGACCGGCTCGGCAGAGGCCTTCTACGCGGCGCGCACGTTCCTGCAGGAACACCGCACCGACTACGACACCGCCTACCGCGACTTCGCCTGGCCGGAGATCGACGAGTTCAACTTCGCGCTCGACCACATCGACGCCGTCGCGGCCGACCCGCAGCGCGGGGCGCAGCGGGCGCTGTGGATCGTCGAGGGGGACGGTTCCGAGGCGCACTGGACGTTCGCGGAGCTCGCGGAGCGCTCGAACCGGGTCGCCAACTGGCTGCGCGGGCACGGCGTCGCGCGCGGCGACCGGATCATCCTGATGCTCGGCAACCAGGTCGAGCTGTGGGAGACGATGCTCGCCGCGATGAAGCTCGGCGCCGTCGTCATCCCGGCCACGACGCTGCTCACCGCCGCCGACCTGCGTGACCGCCTCGACCGCGGCGCCGCGAAGCACGTCGTCGTCGGCGGGGGCGACGCGGCCAAGTTCGACGACGTCGAGGGCGAGTACACGAAGATCGCCGTCCGTGACGCGCCGCAGGGCTGGCTCGACTACGCCGACGCGGACTCCGCGTCCGCCGAGTTCGCGCCCGACGGGATCACGAAGGGCAGCGACACGCTGCTGCTCTACTTCACCTCCGGCACCACCGCGAAGCCCAAGCTCGTGGAGCACACGCACGCGAGCTACCCCGTCGGGCACCTGTCCACGATGTACTGGATCGGGCTGGAGCCCGGCGACGTCCACCTCAACATCTCCTCGCCGGGCTGGGCCAAGCACGCGTGGAGCAACGTCTTCGCGCCGTGGATCGCCGAGTCCTGCGTGCTCGTCATGAACTACGCGAAGTTCGACGCGGCGTCCGTGCTCGCCGTGCTCGACCGCTGCGGCGTCGACAGCTTCTGCGCCCCGCCCACGGTGTGGCGGATGCTCATCCAGGCCGACCTGTCCGGCCTGAAGACGCCGCCGCAGAAGGTCGTCGGCGCGGGGGAGCCGCTCAACCCCGAGGTCATCGAGCAGATCGAGAAGGCATGGGGGGTGCGGATCCGCGACGGCTTCGGGCAGACCGAGTCGACCGTGCAGATCGGCAACCCGCCCGGCCAGACCGTCAAGGCCGGCTCGATGGGCCGCCCGATCCCCGGCTACCCGATCGTCCTGGTCGACCCGGCCACGGGGGAGGCCGGCGTCGAGGAGGGCGAGATCTGCATCGACCTCGCCCGGCGCCCGCTCGGGCTGATGGTCGGCTACGCCGGCGACCCCGAGCGCAACGCCGAGGCGATGGCGAACGGGTACTACCACACCGGCGACGTCGGGTCCCGCGACGCCGACGGCTACATCACCTACGTCGGGCGCGCCGACGACGTGTTCAAGGCGTCGGACTACCGCATCTCGCCGTTCGAGCTGGAGAGCGTGCTCATCGAGCACCCGGCGGTGGCGGAGGCGGCGATCGTGCCGTCGCCCGACTCCGTCCGCCTCGCCGTCCCGAAGGCGTACGTGGTGCTCGCGGCGGGCTACGACCCCACCGAGGAGACCGCGCGCGACATCCTGCAGTTCGCCCGCGAGCACCTTGCGCCGTACAAGCGGATCCGACGCCTGGAGTTCTTCGATCTGCCCAAGACCATCTCGGGGAAGATCCGCCGCGTCGAGCTGCGCGGGCGCGAGGGTGAGCTGCACGCCCGGGACGGCGCGACCCCGCCGGGAGAGTTCACCCTCTAGTACGGCGGCCCGCCGCGCGGCGACGCATCGGGGGCGACAAGATGGTGGGCGATGTCGGTGAACCGGATCCCGGTCACCGGCGAAGGCATGTCGCTGCCGGATGTGTGTGGGGGGTTCGTGGACGTGATCGGGAGTTCCGGTGTCGCCGGGGAGATGTCCGCGATGCCACAGGTGTGGCGCCGGCTGCTCGCCGCGCACGTGCCCGACCGGCTCGGGCGCTGCACGTCGTGCCGGCACTCGAGCGGGTCGGGCGAGAAGTGGCCGTGCAACCTGCACCGGGTGGCGGCCGAGGCGGAGCGCCTCTACGACCTGCGGCTCGGTCAGGCGGTCGGCGGGGAGTAGTGCCCCGGCCAGTCCCGGTACCGGATCCGGGTGATCTCCTTGAGCTCGCCGATCCCCGACCACTCGTCGCGCCCGAGCCGGGCCAGGGGTCGGAGCTTCGCGATCGTGGGCAGCCCGCCGTCGTGCGGGTCGCCGTCGAACACGTCGGTGCTGATCGAGGCGTGCACCACGCGGCCGATCACGACGGTGGAGTCGCCGAGGGTCAGCGCCTGCTCGAGGCGGCACTCCAGCGCCACGGGTGACTCGGCGACCCGCGGCGGCGTCACCTTCTCACTCGGCGCGGCCGTCAGCCCGACCTCCGCGAACTCGCTGACACCCGCGGGGAAGTCGGTGCCCGTCGCGTTGACCTGCTCGAACAGTGGGTCGGTGGCCAGGCAGACGACGAACTCGCCGGTCTCGCGCGCGTTGGTCAGCGAGTCCTTCACCCCGACGCTGGTGAACTGGACCATCGGCGGATCGACGCAGGACACGGTGAAGAACGAGTGCGGAGCGAGGTTGTCGACG